>JBKOYV010000221.1:0-27973 GCA_046725585.1 Gemmatimonadota bacterium
CCTCATAGGCGCCCTCATCTCGATGTTCCCGATGCTCTGGATGATATCCGCATCCTTGATGCCGACCGGCGAAGCAAGCACGTATCCGCCTCGCGTAGTGCCCAGCCGCGTAACGTTCGAGCACTACCAGGCGTTGTTCACGCGACTGAATCTCGGGCGCTACCTCTTCAACAGCGCGCTCATCTCGCTCGTCGTCACGATCATCTCGGGCGCCGTGAACTCGATGGCCGGATATGCGTTCGCGAAGCTGCGGTTTCGCGGACGCGACACGTTGTTCCGGGTGCTGTCGGCCGGACTGGTGCTGCCCGTTCAGGTCGCGATGCTCCCGCTGTTCCTCCTCATGAAGCAGCTCGGGCTGATCAACAGCTACTGGGGCGTGATCATCCCCGGGCTCGCGAGCATCTTCGGCATCTTCCTCATTCGCCAGTACGCACAGGCAATTCCGGATGACATGCTGGACGCCGCGCGTATCGATGGCGCGTCGGAGATGCGGATCTATCGCTCGGTCGTGCTGCCAGGCATCGTCCCGATCCTCGCGACGCTCGCGATCTGGACCTTCCTCGCAACGTGGAACGATTTCATGTGGCCGCTCATCGTCCTGAGCGATGAATCGCATTACACCCTGCCGGTGGCGCTCGCGAACCTCGTCGGCGAGCACGTGCAGGACACGGAGCTCATGATGGCCGGCTCGGTGCTGACGATCATCCCGGTGCTGCTCGTCTTCCTCTTCCTGCAGCGCTACTACATCCAGGGTGTCATGGCCGGGAGCGTGAAGGGATGAGATCAGTGGCCGCGGCGCTGCTGCTCGCGGGCGTGATGGGCACGCTGCCGGCCGCGCAGAAGCCCGCGGTGCTTGACGCGTTCGAGTCGGTGAAGGACTGGCGCGCGCTGCCATCGGATGGCGTCTCGCTCCGCGTGTCCACCGACTCCGGCTTCCGCGGCCGCGCCATGCGACTCGACTTCGACTTCCGTGGCGGTGGTGGGTACGCTGTCGTGCACCGGGCGTTCAACTTCACGGTACCGTCGAACTACGAGTTCTCGTTCCGCATTCGCGGCGACGCTCCTCCCAACACGCTCGAGTTCAAGCTCATCGACCCGAGCGGCGACAACGTCTGGTGGTCGAACCAGCCCGGCTTCGAGTTTCCGCGTGCGTGGACCGAGGTGGTCAGGAAAAAACGCCACATCACGTTCGCCTGGGGCCCGAAGGGCGGCGGCGATCTCACGCGTGTCGCCGCGATCGAGTTCTCGATCACCGCCGGCACCGGCGGGAAGGGAACCGTGTGGATCGATGAGCTGCAGCTTCGGCCGCGTGAGCCCGACCGACCGTATGCGCTGACGCCGACCGTAACTGCCACGTCGGAGGCCATCGGCTTCGAGGCTCGGCGCGCGCTCGACGGCGACACGACGACGCTCTGGCGATCTTCCGCGGCTCCTGTTCCGACCGCACCTGCGCCGGCCGCTCCGCGCGGCGCGCCGCCGCCGGTCACCCTGCCGCCTAACGCGCGCCAGGCGGTGCAGATCGACTTCCAGCGAGGCCGGGAGCTCGGCGGGCTCGAGCTCGAGTGGGAGCAGGGACACCACGCGTCCGACTATACCGTCGACTTTTCGCCCGACGGCAGAACGTGGGAGACCCGTTATCGCATCGCCGGCGGGAATGGCGGCAGGGACTACATCTACCTTCCCGAGAGCGACACCCGGTTCATTCGGCTCGCGCTCGAGCGCGGGCCGTCCGATACGTTCGGGCTTCGCGAGGTCACCGTCGAACCGCTCGAATGGGCGGCGTCGAAGAATGCGTTCTTCACCGCGGTCGCGAAGGATGCGGCGCCCGGCAGCTACCCGAAGTACATGAGCGGTATCCAGTCCTACTGGACCGTGGCCGGCGTCGACGGCGATCAAGCCGAGGTGCTCGTCAACGAAGAGGGAATGGTGGAGGTGCGGAAGGGTGGCTTCTCCCTGGAGCCGTTCGTGTACGTCGGTGGCAAGGTCTCCAGCTGGCGCGACGTGAAAACGACCCAGTCGCTCGCCGGATCGCACTTCCCCGAGCCGAGCGTCGTCTGGACGGCCGACGATTGGCAACTCACGCTCGCGCCGGTGGCCGTGCTCGGAGGCCGAGACTCCTCCATCGCCTATCTGCAGTACCGGCTCGCGAACACCGGTCGCGGGCGAAAGGCCATGCGCCTCTACCTCGCCGTCCGGCCGTTTCAGGTGAACCCGCCATGGCAGTTCCTGAACACGCCGGGCGGCGTGGCGACCATTCGGCAGCTGGCGGCCGAAGGTCAGATGGTCCGGGTGAACGGGGAGACAGCGGTTGTGTCACTGACGCCGCCTAACGGGTTCGGCGCCGCGACGTTCGACCAGGGCGACATTGTGGACTATCTCCGCGATGGTGCGCTGCCCCCGGGCTCCAGCGTCCAGGATAACTTCGGACACGCGTCGGGTGCCCTCGCCTACACCGCCGACGTCGATAGCGGCGCGGCGGCCGTCGTCGAGGTCGCGCTGCCGCTGCACGCGGCCTCCGTCTCGCAGGTGGAACGCGAGCGCGTGCTGGGCGGCCGCGCCCCGCGCGATCGCGTAGCCGATGCACGCCGCGCGTGGCGGGATGCGATCGAGCGCGTGACGATCGAGCTGCCGCCATCTGCCTCGCGCGTCGTGAATTCGCTGTACGCGAACCTCGGGTACATCCTCGTCAACCGTGATCATGCCGGTCTTCAGCCCGGCTCGAGGTCCTACGAGCGCTCGTGGATCCGCGACGGTTCGCTCGAGGCGACGGCGCTCCTCCGGATGGGTCGGCCGGACGTCGCGCGCGAGTTTCTCGAGTGGTACGCCGGGTTCCAATACCCCAACGGCAAGGTGCCGTGCTGCGTTGACGCGCGGGGCGCGGACCCCGTCCCCGAGCACGACAGCAACGGCGAATTCATCTACCTCGCGGCCGAATACTGGCGGCACACGCACGACCGGGCGGTCGCGGAGCGGGTCTGGCCTAACGTCTTCCGGGCCGCGCTCTACATCGACTCGTTGCGCCAGCAACGGCGCAAGCCGGAGTTCCAGTCCGGCGACAAGCGCGCGTTCTACGGAATCCTCCCACCATCCATCAGCCACGAGGGCTACTCGGCCAAGCCGATGCACTCGTACTGGGATGACTTCTTCGCGCTGCGCGGCCTCAAGGACGCCGCGGAGCTCGCGCACGCGCTGAGCCGGCCTGAGGAGACGCAGCTCGTGACGCTGCGCGACGAGTTCAGGCGCGATCTGTACGCGTCGATCCAGCTCGCCATGGCGCAACACCGCATTGACTTCATTCCCGGCGCGGCTGATCTCGGCGACTTCGATGCGACGTCGACGACGATCGCGGTGGCGCCGGTTGGCGAGCTCGGTCGCATGCCCGCTACTATCGCGAGCGCTCTCGAACGCACGTTCGACCGGTACTGGGGCGAGTTCCTGACGCGGCGCGATGGCACGAAGCCGTGGGAGAACTACACGCCGTACGAGCTCCGTGTCGTCGGCACGATGGTCCGGCTCGGGAAGCGCGATCGCGCGCACGCGCTGCTCGACTGGTTCTTCAAGGCTCAGCGACCAGCCGGATGGTATCAGTGGGCCGAAGTCGTGTGGCGTGACCCGGCGACGCCGAAGTTCATCGGCGACATGCCGCACACGTGGGTGGGCTCGGACTACATCCGGTCAGTGCTCGACATGCTTGCGTACGAGCGCGAGGCCGACTCGTCGCTGGTGATCGGCGCCGGAATTCCCGAGGCATGGGTTACGGCGAAGCCCGGCGTCACGGTCCGACGGCTATCGACGCATTACGGGCCGCTCAGCTACACGATCCGCAACGAGAACGGACGGGCCCGCGTGTCGATGTCCGCCGGCCTAACGATTCCTCCGGGCGGCCTCGTGGTGCATTCACCGTTCACGCAGCCACCTCGCGAGACGCGCGTGAATGGAGTCTTGACGCCGCTCGGCCCCACCGGCGGCGTGGTCGTACGGTCGCTGCCGGCCGAAGTGGTGTTCCGCCCGTGAGCGCCCCATCAGCCGCCCAGCACCGCGCCCCGGGTCCGAATCACGTCGGCGTAATAGCGACCGCTCGCCTTGATCGTGCGTTCCTGCGTCTCGTAATCGACGTGCACGATGCCGAAGCGCTTCGAGTATCCGACGCTCCACTCGAAGTTGTCGAAGAGCGACCAGGCGAAGTAGCCGCGCAGATCTACGCCCTGTCGCATGGCCTCGCCCACCGCGCGCAGGTGCTCCCGGTAATAGTGGACGCGAAGCGGGTCGTCGATACGGCCCTCGATCGTCTTTGGCGGGTCGTAGAACGCGGCGCCGTTCTCGGTGACGTACAGCGGAATATCCCCGTAGCGCTCCTTCACCCAGACGAGAACGCGTGTGAGCGACGGTGCGTGCACCTCCCATCCCATCTCGGTGTGCGTCGCATGCGGCTGCCTCGCGCCGCGGGAACGGAGTGGCAGCGTGAGCGGCCAGCGTTCGGTGACGCTGCGCGTGTAGTAGTTGATGCCGATGAAGTCGATCGGTTGACTGATCGCGCGCATGTCGGCCACGGGCCATTCGGGCCACGCATCGCCGAAGATGTCGCGGAGCTCCTCGGGGTACGTGCCGAAGCACGCAGCATCGAGGTACTGCCGGTTCATGTACGCGTCAGCCTGACGAGTGGCGATCAGATCCTCGTCGCGGTCGGATGCGGCGTACTTCGGCTCGAGGTTGACGACGAGGCCGATCGCGCGCTTCCCCTCCGCGCGGTACGCCTGCACCGCCGCGCCGTGCGCGCGCATGAGGTTGTGCGTCGCGATCGGCGCCTCGTACAGATTGCGATGACCCGGCGCGAGCGCGCCATGCAGGTAGCCCCCGTCGCTGACGACCCACGGCTCGTTGAGCGTCGCCCACATCGGAACGCGGTCGCCCAGGGCCCTGACCACCATGCGCGTGTAGTCAGCGAACCAGTCGGCGATGTCGCGATTGAGCCACCCGCCCCGGTCATCGAGCGCCGCGGGAAGGTCCCAATGGAACAGCGTGACGTTTGGCGATATGCCGGCCTCGAGCAGGCCGTCCACGAGCCGGCGGTAGAAGTCGAGCCCGCGCTCGTTCACGGCGCCGGTCCCTTCCGGCAGCACCCGGCTCCACGAGACGCTGAACCGGTACGCGTTGAGGCCCAGCTCGCGCATGATCGCAATGTCGCCCCGCCAGCGGCGATAGTGATCGCACGCGACGTCGCCGGTCTCGCCATTGGGGATGAGGCCTGGCGAATGCGTGAATCGCTGCCAGATGCTTGGTCCCGCTCCGTCCGCGAGCGGAGAGCCCTCGATCTGGTACGCCGACGTCGCGGCGCCCCAGAGGAACGCGTCGGGAAACTGGGCGTTAGGCACGGCGGTGCGACACGGGCTCCGGGACGAACGGCGGACGCCACAACCTAACCATTCCGCGTTTCAGATATGGCCAGGGTCCGCCTCGAAGGTGTGCGAAAGATATATCAGGACGGCGGTTACGTCGCCGTTCACGGCGTCGACCTCGACGTCGCCGATGGCGAGCTGGTGGTGCTCGTCGGCCCGTCGGGGTGCGGCAAGAGCACGACGCTTCGGATGATCGCCGGGCTCGAGTCCATCACGGCCGGTCGTCTCTACATAGGCGACCGCCTCGTGAATGACCTACCGCCGAAGGACAGGGACATCGCGATGGTCTTTCAGAACTACGCGCTGTACCCGCACATGACCGTGCGCGAGAACCTCGCGTTCGCGCTGCGCCTGCGGAAGCTGTCACAGCAGGAGATCGACCGTCGCGTGGCGAAAGCCGCCGAGACGCTCGGTCTGCAGGAGGTGCTCGGACGAAGGCCGCGGCAACTTTCGGGCGGACAACGGCAGCGAGTCGCGGTGGGCCGCGCGATCGTGCGCGAGCCGGCCGTGTTTCTGTTCGACGAGCCGCTCTCGAATCTCGACGCGAAGCTTCGCGTGCAGACACGGCGCGAGATCGCGAAACTGCACCGAGACCTCGTCGCCACCATGATCTACGTGACACACGATCAGGTCGAGGCCATGACACTCGGCGATCGCATCGTAGTGATGAACGCGGGTCGAGTTCAGCAGGTGGACACACCGCTCGCGCTGTACGATCGGCCGGCCAACCGGTTCGTCGCGGGTTTCATCGGCAGTCCCGCGATGAACTTCATTCCGGGTGTCGTCGAGGAATCGGCCGGAACGCAGCGAGCGACGTTCGTCGCACGTGACGACTCGCTGCGCGCACCGCTGCCAGGGACGGGTGATGTCGCTCCCGGCCGAGGGATCGTGATGGGCATTCGACCCGAGGACATCGAGGTCGTCTCGACGCCGGGAGCACATGCCGAGTCACGCGACTCACTGGCCTTCGCGGCCCGCGTCGATCTCGTCGAGCCACTTGGCAACGAGACGTTCGTTCACACGACGGTCGGGTCGCACTCGATCACCGCGCGCGCGGTGGGGCGGGAGCTGCCGGCCGTGGAGTCGACCGTTATGCTGAGCGTCGATCCGGCCCGACTCCACTGGTTCGATCTCGAGTCGGGTGATCGGCTCAACGCGTGATCCGCACCAACCCACGCTGTCATCCCGAGCTCAGTTGTCATCCCGAGCCGTCACCACCGTTGTCATCCCGAGCCATCAGGCGAGGGATCTTCATCGTCCCGAGAGAGGGCCCTCGCTCGGGACCCTGAGGATACCGCGCTTCGCTCGGGATGACAACTGAGCTCAGGATGACAAGCGAAGGGATGACACCGTTATCGATCTTTCCTGACCTTGAACTTGCTCCACATGACGATCGTGGTGCACGACGAGCTGCCGGGCGTCTGGAACTGCGCGGGTGTGGACGACCCCGTGTACACCTCGATGGCTGCGACGTCGCCGGGCGGCATGAGTCGATCGACGTCCCCGGCAAACAGCGACTTGTACGGCGCCCCGTCCACCACGTAGTTCACGCAGCCTCCGGTGGCGTCCCGGTTGCTCTCGACCACGTAATCCATCCCGGACGGCACGACGCGCAACGAGGGCACCGTGCGGAAGAGATCCGTCATCCGCGTTGCCTGACGATTCTGGATCTCCTCCGGGCCCATGAAGTAGCCGAAACCGGTCTTCTTCCGGTCCCCGAACCCGACCTGGTCCAGCCCGTCCTTCGAGCCCGAAGCAACGACGGCGACCGGGTCGAGCACGCGTGCCGGCTTGGACATCGTCACCGTCACCTGCCTCGGCGCCTTGCCGGAAAGCTCGACGGCCATCTCCACCGGCTCGAAGCCGAGCTGTCGAACCACCAGTGCCTGGGTGCCACTCGGCAGGTCCGTGAATCCGAAGGTGCCGTCTTCGCGACTGAGCGCCGCGGCGCCCGTGCCGCTCACGTCCACGCGCGCGTTGGCGACCGGCGCGCCCGCTGCGTTGATCACCTTCCCGGTCAGGCGAGCGGGACCCCGCAGCCGTCTCGCGGTGTCGCCGGCGGCAACGACCGTGCGTTTCCCGGTGGTGTCGGCGGCGGGAGCGTCCTCGACGACCGTCGTTCCGATCCGCAGGCTTTGGAAGCCAAGCGGGTTCGTTTCGTCCATGACGACGTGAACCTCTGCGGTCTTCCGGCCGTTGAACTCGGCCTGGACGGTCCCATCAACGCCCCCCGGCAGCCCGCAAATGCGATAGGTCCCATCGGGTCCGACCGGCTGCGTGCGGACACGCGGCTCCTTCCGCAAAGTCGTTAGGCTCAGCTCGACCCACGTGAGCGACACCTTGGCGCCGACGAGTGGCGTGTCGTTGTCGGCGTCGAGCACTTTTCCGACGAGGGCAGACGGCCCACGCCGGCGCCACGCCGCGGGGCACGACATCTCGAGCACCGTCTGAGCCGATGGAATCGCGAGCTCTACGGCGAGCGTATTTCCCGCCTGAAATGCCACTGCCCGCGTATTGATGGCGACGCCCAGCGTGTCGAGCAGTGGGTGGATGAGCGAAAGGCTGTGCTCCCCGGGGGGAATGCTGTCGATCTGAAAGTGCCCGTTCTCGTCGGTCGTGGCCTGGAGCTTCGTGTCGTTGACCTTCACGATCGCTTTGGCGAGCGGCCCCCCGCCGTGAATACTGTCAATGACGCTCCCGGTGACGCTGGCCATGGCGCCCTGCTGAGCGGCCGCAGAGCGAGGGGCGCTACCAACGCCGAGCAGGGCGACGACGGCAAGACAGATTACGATCGAGGAACGCATGCAGCTGTGTTCGAAGAGGTTACGAGATCAGGAGTTGAGCCTCCTTAGTATGCGGCGCTGCACACACCCAGGGAAGCCGCGGAAGCCAGTCACCATACACCGGGACAGGTACCTGGTGCCCGACAGATCCGCCAGGCCGCTGGCCACCGACGGCGAGAAGCGCACATGACGACGTTGCTGTTGGCCGCGATCGCGTTGTTCCAGATCACGCCAGCGCAGGCCGAGCGGCTGCGCTGGGTACCGAATCCCAGGGTGACGAACGGGACCTGGGTTGCCGATCCGTCTCATCACCTCAGGACGGCGACCGTCGACTCGCTCAATTCGCTTCTTTCCGCGTTGTCGCGGGAAACGGGGGTCGAGATTGCCGTAGTCGCGATCGACTCGACCTCCGGCTTCGACCCGTTCGACGTTGCCCTGGCGCTGCATCGCATGTGGGGCGTCGGGCAGAAGGGGCGAGACAACGGAATTGTGCTGCTATGGGTCCCAACTCAGCGGGCAGTGCAGATCAGCGTCGGCTACGGGCTCGAGGGTGTGCTGCCGGATTCGCGCGTCGGACGCATACGGGACCAAACGATCTTCCCCGCGTTCCGCCGCAACGAATTCGACGCGGGACTGCTGGCTGGCGTCGAAGCCATCGCGGCCATTGCACGCGAGGAAAAGGATGCCCGAGGCTCGACGATGTCGACGACGAACCCGCCGCCTAACGGGCGCGCGGTGGTGGAGCGCGAGCCTAGCCGATCGGCCGGCAGGCGAACGGGCATCGTGTTCGGCGCGATCGGCGGGCTCCTGGCCCTCGCCGGCGGCGTGGGTGGCGTGGCCACGTATCGTCGGCGACGGTCGCGGCGGTGCCCGAACGGGCATGGCATGATGGTGCGTCTTGATGAGCAGGCCGACGATGCCCACCTCGACAGCGGCCAGCAGCTCGAGGAGCGGCTCAAGAGCGTGAACTACGACGTCTGGGTGTGTCCGACCTGTCAGTTCGTGTCGATCGTGCCGCACAGAGCCTGGTTCAGCCGGTACTCGAAGTGCCAGGCATGCGGGCGTCGTACGCTCGAGACGACGTCGCGTACGATGGTCCGCGCGACGACGAGTCACGAGGGAAGCGAGGAGGTCACGGAGCGTTGCAAGAATTGCGGCTGGGGTCGCACGTACATGCGGACGATCCCGCGCGTTCAGGCAGCCTCGGGAAGCTCCGGTGGATTCAGGAGCGGCGGCGGTGGCGGGAGCAGCTTCGGCGGCGGGTCAGCCGGTGGCGGCGGAGCAGGCGGGAGGTATTGAGCGATCGACCAGCGTAATTCGGGTCGTCATGTGCGGCCGCTGAGATAGCTTTGCGCGATGCCCTCCTTGCGAGACACCGGCGACATTCGTATCGCGCTCCCACCGGACTTCGACTTCGACTGGGTGCTCGGCTTCCTCGCGGCCCGAACGGTACCGTCGCTCGAGATCGTTCGCGACCGCGAGTATCATCGATCGGTCCGCCTGGACGGCAAGCCCGTCACGCTGACGCTGACCGAGGTACTGGCCGACCCGTGCAGCGCCGACGGCTGCCGAGGACGGGTGCTCGTCGCTGCGTCGCGCCCCACGTTGCAGACCGCAGCTCTGGAGGCAGCCGTTAGGCGCATGCTCGATCTGGACGTCGATCTGGGGCGCTTTCACCGGCTCGCCCGGCGAGACCCGATTCTCGCGCCCATCGTTCGCCGCCGATCCGGGATCCGGCTTCCGCAACTGCTGGACCCCTTCGAGGGACTCACACGCGCGATCCTGGGACAGCAGGTGAGCGTCGCGGGCGCGAGCACCATCACCGATCGAGTGGTGCGCCTCTTCTCGCGGCCGGTGCCCGGCGTACGAAGCACTGCCTTTCTCGCCTTCCCGACTGCCGAGGACGTGGCCGAGGCGGGCGCGGATCGGTTGCGCGAGCTCGGCCTGACGAGAGCGCGCGCCGCGACGTTGACCGGCGTCGCTCAGCGCATCGCCGACGGTGCACTGGACCTCGAGCGGCTCCGGTCCGCCCCCGCGGACGAAGCGCAGGCGGCACTCGAGGAGCTTCCGGGCATTGGCCCGTGGACCGCGTCCTACGTGCGCATGCGGGCGTTAGGCGATCGCGACGCGTTCCCGAGCGCGGACCTGGGCGTGATCAAAGCCATGCAAGCGGCGGGCGTTGGCCGGCAGTCGATCGTCGAGGTTGCCGAACGATGGCGGCCGTGGCGTGGGTACGCGACGCTGCACATGTGGGCATCAGCGGCCAGGGACCGCTGAGTCACCTGCTATCGGCAGGAGCCGATAGCAGGCAGCTTCTCACGCGTCGCGAAGTGCCGATGTCGCATCGACGCCGAGCGCTCGGCGTGCGGGCACGTACGTCGCGGCGAGCGACACGATGGCGACGAGAATCGCGGCGGCGGCAAAAAATCGCGGGTCCGTCGTGCTCACGTCGAACAGGAGGCTCCGGAGCACGCGGGTTAGCGCGAACGCGCCCGCTAACCCGATCGCGACGCCGAGCAGCGTCACTCGCATCCCTTCCCCGAGCACGAGAGAGAGCACGTCGCGCGGCTGCGCACCGAGCGCCATGCGGACCCCGATCTCGCGACGGCGTTGACCGACACTGAGCGCAATCACACCGTACAACCCCACGAGCGCGAGCAGCAGCGCCAACGCGGCGAACACGCCCAGCACCGCCATGCTGAACCGCTGACGGGCGATCGAGTCGGCGAACACGCTCGACAACGGGCGCACGTCGGACAGTGCCAGCGTGGGATCGAGTCGCGCGAGCTCACGGCGCATCGCCGACAGCGTCGCGGCGGGGTCGCACCGGGTGCCGGCACTCCCACACTTCGCGCGAACGACGATCGACATGGACGGATACGGCATCTGCATCACCGGGACGTACGTCGCCGGGTTCGTCTCGGCGTCGAGCGACGTCTGCTTCACGTCATCGACCACGCCGATGATCTCGCGGGGCGAGGCGCCGTTCGAGAAGTCGAAACCTGTGCGGAGTCGCTGCCCGATCGGCGACGTCCCCGGAAAGTGGCGGCGCGCAAGCTCGCGGTTCACGATCACCACGCCTGGCGCATCACTCCTGTCGCGACTATCGAACGTTCGCCCACTGAGGAGACGAATCCCCATGGCGGCGAAGTAATCGCCACTCACGACAGAATACTCCGCGTTAGGCGACTCACCCGCCGCGGGCCGCGGGCGGCCCTCGATGGTGAAATTGCCGGATTCCACCGCCCCTGAGAGTGGCAGCGAGCTCACGGAGCCAGCGTCCCTGACACCCGGAAGCGCGTCGAGCCGTGCGGTGAACTGGTCGAAGAACCGACTCCATCCCGGTCCGTCGTGCGCGGGGTCGAAGCGAGCGCCGACCGGAAGGACGATGTTCCCGGTCAGCACGCCATCGGGGTCGAACCCAGGCGTGACACGCTGCAGGCGGGCGAAGCTCCCGGCGAGAAGCCCCGCGCCGACGAGCAGCACGACGGACAGGGCGACCTCCGCCGCGACGATCAGGCGACGACCGAACCGCTGGCGCGCGCTCCCGGTGAGCCGCGTTCCACCGCTCTGGAGCGTGGCGGCGACGCTCCGTCCCGCAATGTGGAGCGCGCTCGCGATCCCGAACGCAATGCCTGCCGCCACGGCGACCGCGCACGCGAAGGCGACCACGCGAGCGTCGACGGCGACGTCGTCGGCCCGGGGCAGGCTGCCGGGCACCAGCGACAGCATGACGCGAGAACCCCAGACGGCGATGGTGACCCCGATGACCGCGCCACCTAACGCGAGCACGATGTTCTCGGTGACGAGCTGTCGAACGATCCGGATGCGGCCGGCGCCCAGCGCGGCGCGCACGGCGAACTCGCGCTCCCGTGCCCCCGTTCGCGCGATGAGCAGGTTGGCGACGTTCGTGCAGGCGATGAGGAGGACGAAACCCACTGCGCCGAGCAGCACGAGGAGTCCTCGGCGGACCGATCGCGCCGCCTGCTCCTCGAGACCGACGATCCTGTACGCGAACCGCCCGGCGGGGAAGCCAAGCTCCTTGAACCGACGCGTCGCGAACGCGTCGAGCTCGGCTTGGGCGGCGGCGGGTGCGACCGAAGGCGCGACTCGGGCAATCGCCGACAGGTTCAGCGTCCCGTAATTCCGCCGATCCTCCTCCGTGAACGTGAGCGGCGCCCAGACGTCGGTTCTGGTGCCGAACTGCAATCCCGCCGGCAGCTCCGCTCCCCGCGGGAACCCGAACCCGCGCGGCATGACGCCGATGATCGAATAGCGCTCGCCGCTCAGCGTCACCATCCGGCCGATGACGTCGCGTGCACCGCCGAACCGCCGCTGCCAGAGTGAGTAGGAGATTATAACGACCCGGGGGGCACCGGGCTGGGCCTCCTCCGGCGTGAACGTGCGTCCGAGCACTGGCCGCACGCCTAACGCGCCGAAAAGTTCCGGTTCGGCGCGCGCGCCGGCGATCTGTTCCGGCTCGGCGTTCGCCTCACCGCTCAGCACGAACGGCCATGATCGGAACGCCGCCATGGTCGAGAGTCCCTTCGCCACGTCGCGCGCCTCGACGTAGAGGCCGCTGGACAGCGGGAGCTCGCCTCCGCCCTGAGCCATCGAGCTGTAGATCCACATCATCGCGAGACGCGACGGGTCGGCATACGGCAGCGGCCGAAGCAACACGCCGTCGACGACCGTGAACACGGCGGCCGCCGCGCCGATCCCGAGGCCGAGCGTGAGCACGCCGGCCAGCGTGAAGCCGGCGTTCGTCCGCAGCGAGCGCACGGCGTACCGGAGATCCATGGCGAAGCCGCGCCACCACTCGCGGCGACCGCGCTCGCGCGTTCGCGCGCGGCGCTCATCGCGGCACTCCGCCTCGATGGCCGCGACGTCGCCGAAGTGGCGCCGCGCCTCCCGCAGAGCCTCGTCTTTCGGCACGCCCTGCTCGATCAGCTCCTGTGCCCGCATGTCGAGGTGAAACCGGATTTCGTCGGCGACGTCACGGCGCGCGTCCGGGCGGGTCTCACTGAGTCGGAAGGTATGCTTCATGACCGTTGCCAGTCGTTGGGGTCGCGGCGCCGTCCCTGTGCAGCGGGGCACGCCACGGCGCGTGTATCGATCGTTAGGCGGAAGTGACGGCGAGCGCCCGCGTCACGGCGCGCGAATAGGCCGTCCAGCGGGCCGACTCCGTCCGCAGGTGCGCGCGTCCCGCGGCGGTGAGCGTGTAGTACTTGGCCTGCCGGCCGGTGTCGGTCTCGCCCCACTCCTCGGAGATCACCCCGCGCCGCTCGAGACGATGCAGCGCGGGATACAGCGCGCCTTCCTGGACGGCGAGCACGTCCTCGGTGGTCTCGCGAATCCAGCGCCCGATCGCGTACCCGTGCCGCGGGCCCCAGGTGAGCGCCTTGAGGATCAGGATGTCGAGCGTCCCGGTGAATAGATCGGAACCGGCCATGGTCGTCCTCGCAGACTGTGTACCCCTAAGTGAACAAAGTATAGGATGATGGTGATCCCTAAGTCAACAAGGGGTGCGGGGGCGCACCGCGACGGGTCCGGCTTCAAAGGGGTCAGAGTCGTTTGAATATCGGGACCTCGGCAAAGCCGAGATCTCGAACTCGCATCGAGGTTGGGACGGCTCCGTAACGGCAACACCTAACGCGGATTTCGACGGCGATGACGCCGATGTTCGCGGATTTGCTCCGCGGGCAGTGTACCCTCCGACGACCGCGTACAGATCCTCTTTTTCTTGGTGAACGGGCCTTGGGAAGCTCCTGCGTCCCGAGCCGAGGCCGTTCACCAGACCCCGGCTCGTGGCGGCGGCGACTGTCCCTCCAGGACAGGTCAGCCATTCAGATGCCAGCTCGAGTCGAATCAACCGAATCGTCCCCAGAGCGGTGCCGGATGCGGCTCGCAACGAGCCGTGACGAGAGGATGAGCCGACCTCGGCCGCAGGAGTCTATACTGAGGCCGTTGAACAAGAAAAAAGGGGTGAGAGACCGGACGCCGCCGTCAGGCGTCACTGCCCGCGCAGCGAATCCGCGAACATCGGCGTAATCGGTTTCTAATCCGCGTTAGGTCTTTGATTCTTATGCTCGTGGCGAAAAGACCCGTGATGAAAAAAGGCTGGGTGACCTCAACCAGCGTCACCCAGCCACGCGCACGAGCGGCAGCTACCAGACTGTAGTTCTTACCAGCCCGGATTCTGCGTCATTCAAACGACTCTGACCCCTTTGATCCCGGAATTCAAACGACTCTGACCGCTTTGATCGTTCCCGCTGTGTAGCCAGACCGGTCGCCGGTGCTCAGAAGAACTCGTCGAGCAGCTGGTAATAGGCGAGCTTGCCCTCGTCCACGCGGTCGAGCCCGTAACGCGCGACCAGCGTCTGGACCCATTCGTCGCCGAGGTTGTCCGCGACGCTTCGGGCGCAGAGCGCGAGGTCCTGGTAGCGGTCGGCGATGCCGGCGTTGCCGCAGTCCACGAAGCCGCCCACCCTGAATCCCCCGGCCCCGTCCTCGATCAGGAGGACGTTAGGCAGGCAGTAGTCACCGTGCGTGAACGTGCGGTCCTCCGATGCCGGCGACGTGGCGACGAGCTCCGCGTACAGCTCCACCGCGGTTCGTCCCTGACGAGCGGCGTCGAAGTCGTCCTCGCGCACCACCCCGGCTCGAACGTGTGCTTCGGCAGCCGCTACGCGAACGCGACGCGACTGGTCGAACGGGCACGCACTGATGTTCGTCGCGTGCAGCGTGCGAAGCCCGGCGGCCAGCGCCGCGACGATGGCGCCATGCTGTTCCGGCGGGCGCGGGACTGACGCGTCCGTCCCGGGGACCGCGGTGAGGAGCAGGTACTCGCGTCCCTTCCATTCGTGGTACTGGAGCACCGCGGGCACTGGCAACCCGACGGCGTGCATCCAGCCGAGGCGCTCTGCCTCATCGAAGAGCGCTCGGCCGCTCGGTGCGGTTCCGATCGTGCGCGACTTGAGAAACACCGCCGAGGCGCCCGGACGGTCGAATCGGGTGACGCTCGAGCCGGATTCCCCCGTGGCGATTTCGGCCCGGGAATGCTTCCCGAGATCGGCGGCGAGTGGAGGCGGAAGGAGCAGGGAGGTTGCGGTCGTGGTGTGCACGTCGCGGCGCCTCGCGAATGAGGGATCTCCGAATAGGACAGATGGCAACGCGGGCGGGTTGCTTCCCACGGCGTATGATGGTCACACGTGCCCGCGATTGGATGTCCCTACGGCCATAAAGGGTTCGCAGTGTCCGCCGAAACACTGGCCCGGTCGCGCGGCGGCAATGCAACTTTGCGCCATGACCAAATCGCTTCGTCCCACCGGGGGCATTCGAGGCAGGCTGCGCCACCTTACCGCGGTCGGCCTCGTCGGCTTCCTACTGTTCGTCCCCGCAGCGCGGGCGCTCGTCGCGCAGGGTGCGCCAGCGGACCTCCTCATTCGAAACGGCCGGGTCATTGACGGGACCGGCGCGCCCCCGCGCAATGCGGACGTGGCGATCACCGGTGACCGCATCACGTTCGTTGGCGACGCGGCACGCGTAAATGTCTCGGCCAAGCGGACAATCGACGCCCGCGGCCTCGTCGTCGCGCCGGGATTCATCGATCCGCACACGCATACCCTCGAGGATCTGTCGAGCGACGACCCGAAACGCCGTGCGAACCTGAACTATCTGATGCAGGGGGTCACGACCGTCATCACCGGCAACGACGGTGGTGGGCCGTACGAGGTCGAGCGCACGCTCGCGAAGTGGAAGACCGACGGCATCGGGTCCAACGGTGCGCTGCTCGTGGGGTACGGGAGCATTCGCCAGGCCGTGATGCGGATGTCGGATGCCAAGGCCGAGGGGGCACAGCTCGACTCGATGCGCGCCCTCGTGGACAAGGGGATGCGCGAGGGCGCGCTCGGCATGTCCACCGGCCTGTATTACGCGCCCCAGAGCTACGCGACGACGGAGGAAGTGATCGAGATGGCGAAGGTGGCCGCCAAGTACGGCGGCATCTACGACACGCACCTGCGCGACGAGAGCTCGTACACGATCGGCCTCCTGGCCGCCATTCGCGAGGCGATCCGCATCGGGCACGAGGCGGGCATGCCCTCGCACATCTCCCACATCAAGGCGTTAGGCACGGATGTATGGGGGCGCTCCGATTCGGCGATCGGGATCATCGAGGCGGCGCAGCGGGCCGGTGACAAGGTCAGCGCCAACCAATACCCGTATGCAGCATCCGGGTCGTCCGTGGGTGCCTCGCTGCTGCCGCGCTGGGCGGAGGTGGGTGGGCGGGACTCGCTGCGCGCGCGCGTGGCCGATCCGGCAACGAAGGCGCGTCTCGTGACCGACATGACGGAGAACCTTCGCCGGCGTGGCGGGGCGAAGTCGCTGCTCATCAGCTCGACGCGAGACACGTCGATCCTGGGGCGGACGCTGGAGGACATCGCGAAAGCACGCGACCTGACCCCGGTGGAGGCCGCGATCCAGATCATCGTCGCCGGCGACGCGTCGGTCGCGTCGTTCAACATGGACGAGAAGGACATCGTGGCGTTCATGCGGCAGCCGTGGGTGATGACGGGCTCCGACGGCTCGTCGGGCCACCCGCGCAAATACGGCACGTTCCCCAAGAAGTGGGCAGAGTACGTGCGCGCCAAGAGAGTCCTCACACCCGAGGCGTTCGTTAGGCAGTCCAGCTCGTTGACGGCCGAGACGTTCGGCATCAAGGACCGCGGCGTGCTGGCGAAGGGAAAGTTCGCCGACGTGGTCGTGTTCGACGACGCGGCATTCAAGGATCTGGCGACCTACCAGAAGCCGACGGAGCTCGCGACGGGGATGAGGTACGTGATCGTCAACGGCAAGGTGGCGGTCGACGGCGGGACGTACACCGGCATCACGGCGGGTACCGGGATCACGAGGTCGCCAGTGACTCCGTCCAAGGGGCAAAACTGATGACCGAGTACCAATGACCTGAAACCTATGACTCACGACTCGCCCAGACATCACGAGGGGTGTGGCGAGTCGTCAGTGATAGGTTGTAGGTCATTGTAGGTCATAGGTAATCGGTCATCAGTCAACAACCTATCAACGACGGAGTCGTCGTTCGGCCGACCGGGCGATAGGTTCATGTCGTGCTCACCGAAGAAGAACTCCGCCGGCTCCTCGCGCGCGGCGAACAGTTCACCACAGAATTCATCGCCGAAGCCGATGCCTCGCTGACCGACGATCAGCTGGTGGACGCGGTGGTTTGTCTCGCCAACGGCCACGGGGGAGTCGTGCTCGCTGGCGTGACCGACGACGGACGCCCCACGGGCGTGAGGCCCCGCCACGGGACCTACACGGACCCCCATCGCGTCGCGCTCATGGTCTCGGGGCGAACGGTTCCGAGCTGCCCCGTCGAATGCAGCGTGATGCCGATCGACGGCGTGGAGATTCTCGTCATCGAGATCCCTGCCGGTCGCCCCGTGACGTCGACGAGCGAAGGCGTCTACCGCCGCCGCGGAACCGACGCCCACGGGCGACCGGTGTGCGTGCCGTTCCTCGTGCACGAGATCCAGGGTCGCGAAGCGACGCGCGGCGCTCTCGACTACACGGCGCTCGTCGTTCCCGAAGCGAGTTGGGAAGACCTCGATCCGCTCGAGATCGAGCGCGTCCGGCGTACGATCGCGAAGAATCGGGGTCGAGCGGACGCCGCGCTGCTCGATCTATCGGACGCGGAGATCATTCGCGCGCTTGGTCTCGGGGAGGGGGGGAAGGAGCGAGGCGACCGTGTCGACCGGGTGCGCGTGGCGGCGCTGCTTATGGTTGGGCGCGAGGAAGCGATCAAGCGCTACGTCCCGAACCATGAGGTCGCGTTCCAGGTGCTTCGTGGGACGCGGATCGCGGTGAACGAGTTCGTCCGGTGGCCACTCGTGCGGGCGGCGGAAGAGATCGGGCTCAGGTTCGACGCCCGGAACCAGGAGGATGAGCTGTCGGTGGGGATGGTTCGCGTGGGAGTGCCCGCGCACAGCCCTTCCGGCTTTCGCGAGGCGCTCCACAACGCGCTCGTCCACCGGGACTATACCCGACTCGGTGCCGTCCACGTTCAGATCCGCGAGTCGGGCGGGCCGGACGGGGAGGGGGACGAGATCGAGGTCTCGAATCCAGGCGGCTTTCCGGACCAGGTTCGCCTGGACAACATCCTGGTGGCTCCGCCACGTCCGCGGAATCCCGTTTTGGCGGACGCGTTCAAAAGAATCGGGCTCGTCGAGAGGACGGGTCGCGGCATCGACACGATCTTCGAGGGCCAGCTGAGATACGGACGTCAACTGCCGGATTACACGCGCTCTACTGTCTCGACGGTGCAAGTCGTATTGCACGATGGACCAGCGAACATCGGTGTCACGCGTCTGGTCGCAGAGCGCGATGTTCCGGGCCGTCGGCTATCGGTGGATCAGCTCCTCCTGCTCAACGAGATCGTTCGGACGCAGGAGCCGGTCGGGATCGGACGAGCGGCGACGATCGTTCAAAGAATGGAGGGCCCAACCCGAGCCGTGCTCGACAAGCTGGTGGAATCCGGGCTGCTCGATGGGTGGGATGACCGGCGGGAGCGGGTCTACTACTTCACGTCGCCGGTTGCCCGCTCGTTAGGGGTCGAGGATCTCGACGAAGAAGTGGCCGCCGAGTACGCCGGCGAACGAGAGCGTAAGATATTGGAATATGTGAATTTACATAAGAAGATCACGCGCTCTGCGGCGGCCGAGCTCTGCGGGTTGGAAGGGCGAGAGGCCAGGACGGTCCTGGAGAAGCTCGTGCGTCGCGGCGAGCTCGTGGTCCGCGGGGAGAAGCGCGGGGCCTATTACGAGCGGGCTGGGGCCGCTGTAATGGACGAGCTTGGAGAGACCTCTTCGAGTGAATGACCGGTTATGGCGGGTCTGTTCAAAGTTTTGAACATTGTCCACAATGTTTTGAACATCCGCCAAAACCTTCCGCCAAAACCGGGATTCAGGTCGCGAGACGCCGGCCCTAGTCGTCTGTCCGGTCGATGCCGTCCACAAGCTTGGAGAGGCCGGTAGCGAGCGCGTGGACTTCGCGATCGCTCAAGTGGGCGGCCGCGGCAAGCAGACGGGACGTTCCAGTTTCCGGCGCCCGGCGGAGTACCGCGCGCCCCCGCGCCGTCAGGCCAAGGGACAGGCGACGACGATCGTCGTCCGCGGCCTTTCTGGCCACCAGGCCCTGCTCGACGAGCCGGCTTACGACCACGCTCACCGAGCTGATGTCGGTGTGCGTGCGTTCTGCGAGCTCGGTCAGCGAAGTCGCCGGACTGTCCGCCAGCTGACGCAGCGCGTGCAGCTGCGCTCCGTGAACACCAACCCGCTGCTCGGCCTCCCGAGACGCGAGGCGCAGCTCGCGAACGATCGACCGAAGCGCGTCGAGAATGACGCCAACGTCGTCACCGCGCTCGCCATTGCTCGACACAGCCGGCGGTCGTGCCGATACGGCCGTGTCAGAAGAGGTCTTCATCGGTCTCCTCCGTGATATTCCAGTAGAGCGCACGAGCGCTATGCGCACCCGGCGCGGACACGGCCCTTATGCGAATTCAACAGACAATGTTGGTGCCCCCTGCATCGGTCGAGAGCAACGTCGCTGGCCAATCCGAAACCATGCCGGGTGAACTGCTTCGAAGGAGCGCCGCTCGGAACGTTGTGCGATGCTCGAGCGGGACGCACCCAATGAGTAGACGGCCCGCCAGCTCGTTCTTTTGTCGTCCAAGCAGCGCACACGCTGCCTGATTCGCGTAGAGAATTCGCGTATCGGGAGTCGTCACGATGTACGCCGCGGGCGCCAGCTCGAAGAAGTCGCAGAACTGTGCGTGCGCCCCCTCGAGCTCCGTGCGTGCGGCGAACAGTGCGTCGTTTTGCGCGCGCAATCCCTCGACGGCGCGGTCGACAACGTCCAGCGCGCAATCGACGGCTCTCGAAACGCTGTTCAACTCCTCTGATACGCGGTCGGGGAAGCGGTCGCCCGCCCGGCTCAGCGCGCGCCTAACGACTTGCTCGCTGTGGACGCGTTGGTCGTGGAGAGCGTCCGCTACGTCGGCGAACTCGCTGACATCAGGTTTTGGCTCGACGCTCATGCGGGACTCGTCGGAGGCTGCTGGCCGGATCACTCGTCGAAGTACGCGTCGATACTCCATCTGACAATATCGCTCGCGAGGTCCTGGGCGCCAAACCCCGGGACCCCTTGATTGATCGTCGCAGCCTTGACGAGCACGAGCATTCGTTCCGGCGTCAGCCCCTCGGCTCTCAAGCGGCGCGCGTAGGCCGTCGCTGCTGCACGGGCAAGTGCCCGCAGCGCACGAAGGTCGTTGTCCGGCTCGCCGGGTTGACCGGCCGTGGGATAGCGGGTCGGTCGGTCCGAGCTCCGTGCAAGCCACAACCCGACGGCTCGGTCCGCGAGAGTCGCTGCGCGGACGAACGCAACCTGGAGGTATTCGGAGGACCCGACGGCGGTCTCGGGTCCGCAGACCGGCTTGCCTTCCGTAATGGGCGAGCCGTTTGTCGCAATCCGCGAACCTTGCCTGCCATCGATGTCGTCGCGTCGATCGCTGGCGCCCATGTTCGACTTGCTCCTCGCCACCTCCGCTGTCGAGCTCGCAATCGGTTGGCGTCCAAACAATCTACGGCTCGCACAAAATCAGGCAAGCGTGCGCGGCCGCCAGCGAGGTGTGCAATGCTACCTTCGCTGGCGGACCGCCGACGATTTCGCTCAGGGAGAGTGCAGCTGGACGTTCCCGCCGCCGAGTGCAGTGACCGTGCTGTCATCGAGCGACTCGCCTGGCCGGTTGTCGTACAGGACCACGCCACTCACGCGGTTCCAGATCCGGACACGAACCGCGTCCGTGGATTGTCCGTCGATCGCGATCACGGCGAACGCGTAATCGCCACCGCCGTTCACCTTTCCGCGTCCTCGCACCTGTGCGCTGTGCTCACCCACCACCATCCAGTCGAGCGACGTGCTGCGGAAGTCAAGCCCGACGCCGTTCAGCTTGAACTCCACGCTCCCGCTCGGGACGGACGAACGCGTTAGGTACCGGGCGACGAACGTGAACGTGAGCTTGCCGGTTGCAAACGGCGCAATCGTGCTCGCGCCGGACGGCGACGCGACCCAACCGCCGCCGGTGACCCACCCACCGGTGTCATCGTAGACGACGACCTGTCCGCTCGCGACCTTCGTGTCGGTGCCACCATCATTGTCGCGAACCGTGAGCCCGATCTGGTAGACGCCGGGACTGGAGAACGAGCAGACGCCGCTCGCTGTTCCGTCGGGTGCGTCGGACGGAACGGACTCGGCGCTTCCGCAATCGAGCGTGGCCGTGTGCGTGTCGAGCGCGCCGGGGTCCGTGAAGTGCGCGGACACGGGAACGCTCACACCCCCCGGCGTTAGGCCGAGTGGCGTGGTCGGGATGGAGAACGCCGCCAGTGATGGCGCGACGTTCGAGATCGTCGCCGTGGTGCGGGCGGTGTCGACACCACCGCGGCCGTCATCGACGGCCAGCATGATCTCGTACGTGCCGTTGTCGGCGTACACATGATTCGCGGGCGGTGCAGACCCACTCCCCGTCGTGCCGTCACCGAGATCCCAGGAAAACGTCAACGCGTCGCCGTCGGGATCGGTGGCGCTCAGCGAAAGCGCGATGGCCGAACCTTCCGCACCGGCGTAGGGGCCATCGACCGACGCGACCGGGTCGGCGTTGACGGCACTGACACCGACGTGACCAACCGTGACGTCATCGAGCAGCAGGGCAGAACCCGATCCGCCGACATTGAACGCAAATCCCGTCACATGCTCGCCGGGTCTCGAGAGCTTTATGCCGAAAAACCGCTGGCCGGTTGTTACCGGCGACACATCGAGGTTGAAAGAGTAGGCGCCAAGGTTCGTGCGCAGCACGAGTCCGACCGGAACCTGGGGCCCGATGAGCAGGAGGTTCGCCCCAAACAGGGTAGCCGCGTCGGTGTCAGCCAGCGTCCCCGTGATGGGGGCGCCGAAGTCGGTCGTGATCGCAGCGCTTTGGATGCCAAGCTCGACCACCGGGCCCACGACGGCGTTGAACGCGGAGGTGTACGTGACGCCGCTCGTCGTCCACGGTGAAGATTGCTCGTGGAACCCGCCGTCGTTGAACTCGTCGAAGCCGTTGAGGTAGTCCACGACACCGGCGCCGGTGAACTCCGAACGCTTGTCGAATATCGAGTATTCCGGCGCCACCGTGATGGAAGCGTGACCGGCGTTCGTGAGTAAGGCGGCCGAGTGGGGAGCCGTGAGGTCGTCGCCGCCACAGGCTGCGAGCACGAACGTGAGACACGCGGCGACCGAGGCGAAACCGGTGCGGCGATTGGCAGACTCGCTCGCAAGGCGCTGCGACGGAGATGAAAGGGTGGCGATCATGGTCGTTCGAACCGTAGTTTTCCGCGTTAGGCCCAGTGGAGACTCGGGCGGGGTCAAGCAGCGTTATGCTGTCGACCCGAGCGTCGTACCTACGGTCGCGCACTTCTGGCTTCTACGCGGTGACGAGTCCCACCGGCGAAGTGTCAGCCGCGCACGAGGACGTTATGACTGCGTGGCGGACAATACGACTGAAGGGTTCTAACCCTATTTCGGTCAGCCCCATCAGCTGTTTCGCGAGACCGACGCGCCGGTGGAGGGAAACGGCCCGACGTGCACTGCCACGCGATCGTCGTATCGCCCGCGTATCTGCACAGCGAGCTCCCGGGCTGCGGTATCGCCGTCGACGATCGCGTAGACCGCTGGTCCCCACGAGCTCTGGCCCACGCCAGGCGCGCCGCCGCCACGCATCAACTCGATGATCTCGGTCGATGGACCTGGCGCAAACATCCCGCCCTGCGCGCGAGAGAACCAACGCCCGTTGATCTCCTGCACCTCGCTGAGCGCCGCGCCGAACGTCGCGAGGTCACCGTCGATCACAGATGGCAGCATGGCCATCAGGACCAGATGAGAGACGCGCTCGACGTCGCGCTCGTCAGGCACGGCCAGCTCGGCGAATGCCTGCGCTTCCGTCGCTCCGCTCACACCCGGCGGCGCGTCGGGCACTGCGAGCACACAGCGCCATGACGACGGAAGCGGGTGACGCGCGAGCAGCGGGCCGACGTCGTCATCGGCTCCGACGCGACGACCGCCCTCCACCACGAAGCCACCGCTCGCGAAGGTCCACGTTCCCACCGCGGACCGTTTCGCGCGATCCACCGCACGCGCCAGCTCCGGCGGGCTCGCCGTCACTCCATGGAGCTCCGCGAGCGCCCTGGCGATCGAGAGGGCAAGCTGTGTCCCGGAGCCGAGGCCGGAATGAGGGGGGATCGATCGCTCGACCGTGATCCGCGCGCCGCCCGGAATTCGATGGTAGGCAAGGAACCGCCGAGCAAAATCAGCTGCGCGCTCCGACTCGTTTCCCGCCGCGACGATGTCGCTCGCGGGCGAAACGGTCACGCGCACGGCTATGTCCGGGGCAGGCGCACCTACTCCGCCGAATCGCCGCCCGGTCCCGCCGCGGAGATCCAGCAGGCCAAAGTGGAGCCGTGCCGGTGCTTCGACAACAACGATGTCGGTCACCTAACGGCTCACCGTGAATCGGGCGCCGGCGTCGAGCGGATGTAATCCGCCAGCAACGCCATCGCCTCCTGCTCGCCGGGGCCGGCGGTCTTGTCCACGATCACCTGCAGGCGATTGAGCTCCGACTCCAGAAAGTCGCGAGCGAGCATGTGCACGCGCGTGGCGTAGATCGCCGTTTCGAGCACGGCGTGGCGCGCGCGATTGAAGCCGATGAACTCGCGGCGAAACCCACGATGCGCGATCTCGGTCTCGATGCGCGAGCGTGGCGGCGTGCTGTCGATCGACCTGGCCTGCAGCTCCCGCCACGAGCACGCGGCCTCGAGTACCACGCCGCGCACCACGCTGGCTGGTACAACAGGGTACGACGGATTCGAGATGGCTGCCCGGGCGAACACGCGCACATCGTCAACGAGGTTCACGACCGCGACTCGCGTGGCCACGACGTTGCGATACGTCGACGTCTCGAGGAACGGCTTGAGAATCGGCGCGTCGTCACCGCCGGTCCACTCGACGCCCATGGGCGCGATGTTCACCGCGCCGCTCGCGTCCAGCGTCGTGACGATCGTCTCGATGATCACGGGCGCGACCGACCCGCGCGTTCCGACCGTTGCGTCAGGCGCACGTGCTCGGACTTCACGTCATCCGGCGGCGTCAGGTAGCCCCACGAGAGCGACCCCTCCTGGCGATACGTCTTCCCGAGCGTGATCGCGAGCTTCGCTTTCGCGAGCTCTTTGCCGAGGTAGAACGCGTGCGTCGCCTCGGTGACGCCGAGCTGAGCGAAGATCTCCTGGATGTCGGTGCCGCGGACGAAGCGGTCGCGGTTGAGCACCGTAATGACGTCACGGTCGGTGAAGATTCGGAAGTTCGGGTCGGTGATGCGCCGCTGCAGGTCGCGCAGCTCCTCCTCGGAGTACGCGAGGACCTCTGGATCCTTCACCGTGACGAGGCGGTCGTCGATGTGCTTCGGGACCGTGCGGCCGCTCACGGCATAGTGCATGAGCTGGCGAGCAATGCCCACTTCGCGCACCGCGCCGCGTGCCCACGGGATCACCTCGGTCGTGAGCACCGTGCGGATCCCGAGCTCCTGGCAGACGGCGATGAGCAGCGCGTTCACACCGGTGGAGTCCGCCGCCGTCAGCTCGGTGATGTTCCCGATGCCCATCATCATCTCGGCGTCGGGATAGCGGCGACGTACCTCGGCGTAGCGCTCGAGGGACGCCATGAACCCGAAGCCGATGGGCTCGATCACGGGGTCGATCAGGTAGCGGACGCCGCCCGAGTCGAGCGCGGTGATCGTTCGATCGAGAGTGTCGAGCGACGCGTCCGCGTCAGGCACAACGACGGCTCGCGCACCGGCCGCGGCGAGATCGGGGATGACGTCGAGGTTCGAGCCGTTCACGCTCAGCACGAGCTCCGCGCCCGCCGCGACGGCCGTGCGGATCTCGCCCGTGTCGAAGCTGTCGACGCTCACGCGCATGCCGGCCGATACGAGCTCACGAACGATGTCACCGAGGGCAGGAAACCGCATTCCCGGCGTACAGCCAATGTCGATCACGTCGGCGCCGGACTCGCGGAAGTACTCGGCCGCTCGGCGCGTCTCCTCACGTGTCAGGCGCGGGACGTTGTTGATCTCGGCGACGATCTCGATGTCCCACGTGCCGTAGTCGCGCGGAACGTGACGGCCGAAGAACGCAGGAATCTCGCGGAGGTCCTTCGGGCCTTTCTCGACGCGAACGCCTACCTTCTCGCGAACGACGTCGGGGTCGCCCTCGCACAGTCCCGGGATGAGCACGAGGTCGGTGTCGTCCGAGGGCGCCTCGAGATGGCGGGCGATCCACGGCGTGGTCATGAGTGCCGCCACGGTGATGCCTAACACGGCCACGTCGTAGGCAAAAGGCGGCGCCATGTCGGCCAGCACGCGCCGGAGCGCTGGCTCGGCGAGCTTGCCGGTCACGAACAGCACGCGGCGCGGCGAGTCGGGCTGCTCGCCGCCGTCGCGTGCCGGACCGGGGCGTTCGGTCACCGACGCTCGCCGCTCCGCACGAACTTGTTAGGCGTGCCGGTGAGCGCGCCGCCGGCGGCCGGCCGCCACAGCACGGTTTCCTCGATCTGCCGCGCGAGCGAAAAATCCTTGTCGGTGATGCCGCCGGCGCTGTGGGTTTTGAGCTTGACGCCCACGCGCGCCCACGTGACGGACAGGTCAGGGTGGTGATACGCCGCCTCGGCGACGTAGCCGATGGCGTTCACGAGCATCAGCGTCGTGGGCCAGCCATCCGTCTGGTACCAGCGACGAATCCAGCCGTCTTCGAGGTACCAGCCGGGCAGCGCCGCGAGCTTCTCGGCGACCTGAGCGTCGTCGTAGGTCGGTTCCTTTTCCTTGGTAGGCACGTCGGTCTCCTCCGAAAACGAGATCTCACATCACGACGCCGCCGCCCACCAGCATCGTCTGCCCGGTGATGAAAGACGCCGCGGGCGACGCGAGGTAGAGGGCGGCGCCCGCGACGTCCTCGGGCGTGCCCCACCGCTCGAGCGGCGTCGACGCGACGACCTGTCGGCGAATCGTCTCGTCGACTTCGTTGCCGTACGCGGTCTCGATCCACCCGGGCGCGAGCACGTTCACGCGCACGCGCGGCGCCACGGTTCGCGCGAGCGACTTGCTGAAGGCGAGCACGCCGCCCTTCACGGCCGAGAACAGCTGTGCTTCCAGGCCGGGCATCCCGGAGAGCACGTGGTCCCAGCTCATGTTGATGATAACGCCGCCGCTCTCCTGCGCTGTCATGAGCTCGGCGGCTTCCCAGGACGCCAGCACCGTCCCGCGTAGGTCGACGCGCATGAGGAGGTCGAGCTTCTCGGCGGCGGGGAGCGATGCGGCGGGGCCTGTGAGCACGTCCGCGCCGGCGTTGTTCACCCAGACGTCGACGCCGCCAAGCACGGCGCGCAGGGTGGGGACGAGCGCGCCGATCGAGTTGGCATCGGCGAGATCGAGTCGGACCACACCCACGCGGCGGCCGAGTGTCTCGATCTCGCGAGCGACGTCGCGAGCGCCGCGCTCGTTCGACCTGTACGAGAGCGCGACGTCGGCGCCCGCACGTGCGGATGCTATGGCGATCGCTCGGCCGATGCCGCTCGATCCTCCGCTGACGAACACGCGCATTCCAGCGAGCGAAGGTGCAGCGCTGCCTGGCGTCGCCAACTCCGGCTCCGGGGTGTAGGTGTGGGGGAAAGTGTCACGCACGAGGGGCGCCAGCAAATCAATGAGGGACTTTGACTGCGGACGGCCCGTCATCTAGAATCGCGGCGGATGCAGCTTCTCGTGAGTGTGTCGAACGCGGCCGAGGCACGGGCGGCCGCGGAGGGTGGTGCCGACATCATCGACGCCAAGGACCCGTTCTTGGGCGCCCTCGGTGCGGTACGGCCTGACGTGATGTCCCGAATCCGCCGCGCGGTGGACTCGAGTCGTCTCGTGACCGCCGCGCTAGGCGATGCCGGGATCGCTTCCGACCCCGCGGAGGCGTTCGACACGTCGCGCGAGGGCATCGAGGTGTTGGCTCGCGAGCTCGTGGCGCGTGGCGCGCGGCTCGTGAAGGTAGGATTCGCGGGTGTCGGCGATGCCGCACGAGTCGAAGCGATCGTCGCACGACTGGCTCGCGCATGTGCTTCGGTGCACCACGCGAGCGGAGTGGTCGCGGTCGCGTACGCGGATGCCCCGGCCGGTGAACGAATAGACGACCGCCGACTGCTTTCGATTGCCGCGCGTTCCGGAGCGCAGGGCGTGCTGGTCGACACCGCCGATAAGCATGGTCCCGGGTTGCTCGAGCTGTGGAGTACCGCCGCGCTCGAGTCGTGGGTTTCCGAGGCTCACTCGCGCGGGCTGATGGTGGCAGTTGCAGGTAAGCTCCGGCTGGATGATCTCACTGCTGTTGCCGAAACAGGGGCTGACATCGCGGGTGTCCGCGGAGCGGCCTGCGTGGGGGGACGTGTTGGGCGCGTCAGCTCGGAGCGAGTTCGCGCTCTCGCTGCAAGAGTGGCGCTGGAACGATCGACCACCTGAGGCGAGACGCGAGGGCGCGAGGGAAGTACGGGTCGACGGCGTCGTCACCGGTCGCGCCGGGCGGCTTCACCAGCACGAGTTGCGTCGCGCCGAGCGCCGACGCGAACCAGGCACTGATGCTGTCGCTCGTGACGTCCCACGAGTGA
>JBKOYV010000268.1:0-15856 GCA_046725585.1 Gemmatimonadota bacterium
CCTGTTTCCAGTCTGTCGCGCAGTCGGCGGAGCCGCGACCCCTCGTGCGCCATGCCATCGCCCACAAGCTCGGCCGCGCGCGCGAGCGCGACGATCTGCGCCACCGGCTCGGTCCCGGGTCGGATGCCGCGCTCGTGGTTCGCGCCGTGAATTACCGGTGCAACGGGCACCCCTGCCCGCACATACAGGGCTCCGATGCCTTTCGGCGCGTACATCTTGTGTCCCACGATGGATAGCAGGTCGACGCCGAGGGCTTCAACGTCGACTGGCACCTTGCCGATCGCCTGCGCGGCGTCGGTGTGCATCCACGCGCCGTGATCGTGCGCGAGCTGCTTGATCTCCTTGATCGGCTGAAGCGTTCCCACCTCGTTGTTCGCAAGCATCACGCTGACGAGTAGCGTGTCCGGTCCAATTTCGCGTTCGAGATCCGCGCAGTCGACTCGACCGTCCGCATCGACCGGCAAGATGCTGATGCGAGCCCCTTGTGTTTCGAGCCAGTGCGCAACCTCGAGCACCGCCGGGTGCTCGACAGCGGAGACGATGACGTGCTTCCGCACGCCGCCGTTGGGGCGCTCCGCGCGCCACGCGCCTTCGATAGCGAGCTTGTTGGTCTCGGTACCGTTGGCGGTGAAAATGATGCTTGACGGCGCCGCGCCAATGAGGCGACCGATCACGTGGCGAGCGCGCTCGAGGGCGTCGTGAGCCGCGCCCCCGTACGCGTGAGCGCTGGACGCGTTTCCAAAGTGTTCCCGAAGGTAGGGGAGCATCGCGTCCACGACCTCCGGTGCCACCGGGGTCGTCGCGTTGTAGTCGAGGTAGATGGGTTTCATCTCTATTCGGTCGAGTTTCCTTTTCGTTTCGGTCAGCGCGGGACGGAGGACGACGGCAGAGTCTCTGGCATTCGAACGGCGACAAGCAGGCCTGACGCGACGGTGATCGCGCCGACGGCGCCAATCGACCAGCCCATCCCGAAGGCGTCGGCCAGGGCACCCGCGAGGAGCGCGCCGACCGCGTATCCGAGATCGCGCCACAGGCGATAGATGCCGATCGCCGAGCCACGCCACGACGGATGTGCCACGTCCCCAATCGCGGCGAGTAGCGTCGGGTAGACCATCGCTGTTCCGACGCCGAGCGCAACGCCGCAGACCGCCCACGCAGCAAAGCCCGACACGGCGACCATCGCCAGCAGCGCGATTCCCTGCACCGCCATACCGCTCGCGATCAGCCACTTTCGTCCGACGCGATCGCTCCACGCGCCAGTCCAGAGCTGTGCAATGCTCGACGTCGCGGGATAGATGAAGGCGAGCGCGCCGATTGTGCCTAACGGCAGCCCGGCCGCTGCGAAGAAGAGCGGGAACAGCCCCCACGCGAGGCCGTCATTGAGGTTGTTCACGAGACCCGCCTGGCACGCGCCGAAGAGCGCGCGGTCGCGCCAGAGCGCGCGCCTCATGAGTGCCCAGAGGGTTGGCCTCGGTTCGTGCGCTTCACCACCGGTGCGAGGTCCGGTGCCAAGGGCCTCGTGTCGCGCGTGACCCGCCGTTTCGCGTACGAAGAGGACGGAGAGCCCAAGGCCGATGGCGACGAAGGCGATGCCGAGGTAAAACGGCTCCGGCCGCAGACCCACCCGTTCCGCGATCAGTCCCGAGCCTAACGCGGACAACGCCAGCGCCAGGTAGCCGGCGAACTCGTTCAGCCCCATCGCGAAGCCGCGGCGCTCGGGTCCGACGAGATCGATCTTCATCACCACGGTCGTAGACCACGCGAGGCCCTGGTTCACGCCGAGCAGCACGTTGGCCGCGACGATCCACGACCACGACGGCGCCCAGATTACGAGGAGCGGTACCGGCACACCGAATAGCCAGCCGGCCACCAGCACGTGCTTCCGACCAAAGCGGTCACCGAGCCGGCCGGCGAGGAGGTTCGTGAGCGCTTTCACCACGCCGAACGTCGCGATGAACGAGAGCGCCGCGCTCCGCGACACAATTCCGAACTCGCGCTCGGCGATGAGTGGAAGGACGGTGCGCTCGAGACCGACCATCGCGCCGACGAATGCGTTGACGGCGACCAGGAGCCAGAACTGCCGCCAGTTGGCACGAAGGCCGAGAGCGACCGGCCGATCAATCGTTAGGCGGTGAGCGCTCGTCACGATCGGCGACGAACTCGATGGCGGCGGGGTGCAGCTGTCTCGCCAACGGCGACGTGGCAGCGGATCAAGGCTGAGCAGCTACAACGAAGCCGCCACGACCACGCTCCATCAAAGGGACTTACGGGCGTTCCCCTGGAGTCCCATGGCGACTGCCGTTCCGCGCTCGATCCGGGCCGAGTCGATGCCGACGTTGTCGCGGCGGTTCTCCTCGGCGCCCGGAGGCCTCGGCGGAATCTCTCGAAGCATGAAGTCGACGAACGCCGCGCGATCGGCGATTGAGAACGCGCGATTGAATCGCCGCTCGAACCCGATCGTCGAGAACGGTGTCGCGCTCAACCCACGACCACAGACCGAGCCGGCAAACGCGCCGGGCATCACCTGGACATAGTCGCGCAGTGCTCGAAGCCGCTCCGCGCTCTCGAAGAGTGAGGTTGCGCCTTCTTCTGCGCTCGAGGCGAGCTCGGTGCGACCCATGTCGCCCACCATGAGCGTGTGTCCGGTGAAGACGAGCCACGGCTCGGCGGCACGTGTCCGATCGCCGACGACGAGCGCAATGTGCTCTGGCGTATGTCCCGGCACGTGCCACACGTCGACGAGCACATTGCCGATCTCGATGCGGTCGCCGTCGCGCACGCCGTGGAACGGGAACCGTGCCTCGACATCCGCGTGAAGGACGTACCTGGCACCGGCCTCCATCGCCAGGGCGTACCCGGTCGAAACGTGGTCGGCATGCACGTGCGTGTCGATCACGTGTTGAATCCTGGTATTTGTCTCGGCGGCGATGTCGAGGTACCTGCGCGGATCGTCGACTGGGTCGATGACGATGGCGGCCTGCTTGCCGCCACACGCAACGAAATAAGACGCGGCGACAACGGGGTTCGTCTGCAGCAGCTGTCGGACGATCACTGTCTCCTCCTTTGCCGGATCTTCAACCGCCGGTCGCCAACGGAAGTCCCGCGTCACGCCACCCGGGAAGACCTTCCTCCGACCGACGCGCGCGGAACCCATGCTTGCGAAGCAGCGTCACCGCCTCGAGCGAGAAGACGCAGTACGGTCCACGGCAGTACGCGATGACCTCGCGACGTTTCGGAAGCTCACGAAGTCGCCGTTTGAGCTCCGCCACGGGAACCGAGAGGGCGCCCGTGATGTGACCCGCCTCGTACTCGTCGTGGGGTCGCACGTCTATCACAGTCACAGCGTCTTCGCGGACCAGCTTCCGGAGTTCCCCGAGGGTGACGGGCTCCAGCTCATCGCGGCCATCTATGTATTGCCGGGCGACCTGCTCAACCTCAGCGAGCCGCTGGCGGCCGAGACGCTGCAGGTCCCGCACGAACCGGGAGACGTCGTCGTCGGCCAGTCGATAATAGACGTACGTGCCTTCCCGGCGCGTCTCGACGAGTCTCGCCTGTCGGAGCACACGGAGGTGGGCGCTCGTGTTCTTGATCCCGGCCGTCGACTGCTCGGCGAGCGCTTCGACAGTCTTCTCGCCCTGGGCGAGGAGATCCAGCAACTCGATGCGCACCGGGCTCGCAACAGCGTGTCCGATCCGTGCGAACTGGGCGTACAGGGGGTCTTTGAGCTCGCGGTGGGCCATGGGTCTCTTGCGCTAATATTCGTGTGATCTGTAGAATATCCGAAATACGGCGCGCGTCAAGCACGGTATCATCTGCGGCGTACATCGGGAACTTTCCGGAATCTGCTGCGTCCCTTCCCACTGGAGCCGAGCCGCGGCTCGACCTCGGCCTCCCGCGATTGGGCGGGTGGCCATCGCATCTATCACCGAGGGTTTCTTCATGAAGCACATCACACTCGCCGTACTGGCGGTGGCCCTGGCCCAGTCGCAGCTCCGGGCGCAGAACACCGCGTCCGAGCACGCCAGCGCCGTCGTCGTTCCGGCCGGCACCGCGAAGTACGGCGCCGCACCCAACATCCTTCCGCCTGGCGCCAAGCTCGCCGTTCTCGAGGGTGATCCGACCAAAGCGGGCACGTACACGATGAGGCTCTGGATGCCTAACGGCTACACGATTCCGCCGCACTTTCACCCGGCGGACGAGCACGTGACGGTTGTCGAGGGCACCTTCCTCGTCGGCATGGGGGGAACGCTCGACGCGTCCAAGTTCACCCTGCTGGCCGTCGGGTCCTTCGGCATGCTTCCATCGGGGATGCAGCACTACGCCCGAGCGAAGGGAACGACGGTCATCCAACTCCATGGGATCGGTCCGTGGAGCTTGACATACGTCAATCCATCGGACGACCCTCGCCCGAAGAACAAGTGAGCATGGTGGCCGCGCCTCGCGAGGCGGGTGACACCGCGTGGTTCTCCGACGCAGTCGTCGCGATCTTGCCCGAGCTCTATGGCACCGCGCGACGGCTGACCAAGAACGCTGCCGATGCCGAGGATCTAGTGGCGGAGGCGGTCGCGAGGGCGTGGCGCGGGCGTGAGAGCTTGTCCGACTCCAACGCGTTTCGTCACTGGATGCATCGCATCCTCGCGAACACCTATGCGAGCTGGTGGCGCTCGGCGCGCGTGCGTCCCGTCGAAGAGCCGTTGGCGGATGAAGACTCGACAGAAGACCGCTTCTCGTTGTTCGAGCGCCTGCATCAACCATTTCTGCTGTGGTTCAGCACACCGGAGCAGGAGTTCCTGAACAAGCTCCTGCGCGAGGATCTCGAGCGCGCACTCGATCAACTGCCCGAGACGTTCCGCGCCGCCGTTGTCCTCGCGGATGTGCAGGGACTCTCATATCAAGAGATCGCGCACGCCCTGCGGATTCCTATCGGTACGGTCCGGTCGCGATTGGCGCGCGGCCGCGCGGCACTTCAGAAGGCGCTGTGGCAGCACGGGCTCGACGCGGGGCTCGTGAAGGCGCCGGCGGCACGGAGCAACAATGTCTGAGAGCACCAACATGCAGTGCGACGATGCGCTTCGGCTCCTTGCGCAGTACCTCGATCGAGAGCTGAGCGACGGCGAGCACGCGGACGTGGAACGGCACCTGCGCACGTGCCGAAGCTGCTTCTCGCGCGCCGAGTTCGAGCAGCGGCTGAAAGGCGAGCTTGCCGCCCTCAGCGCGGCGGCCGTGCCGAGCGCGCTCCAAGACCGGATTCGTGTGCTGCTCGACAGCACGCGATAGCCCCACCACAATGAAATCGACCGCGACCATCGTTGTCGCGGAGAGTCCAGCCATGGTTGCCATTCTTTCGAATCACAGAGAGGTGATCCTCGACGCGATTCGCGCGATGTACACCGATGTCGCTGCGAGTCCCGAGAAAGAGTTTCACTTCCCCACCGGCAGAAGGGCATGCGAGTTCGTCGGCTACCCGGCCTCCCAGCTCGATTCCATCCCGGTGACAGCCGTCGAGTCGTTCGCCGGCGTCGGCTATCCATTTGCAGCCGGCGTGATTCGCGCCGGTGAGACGGTGCTCGACATCGGCTCGGGCTCCGGCACGGACGTCCTGATTGCGAGTCGGCTAGTCGGGCGGAACGGAAGAGTCATCGGCCTCGACCTGACCGAAGCGATGCGCGACAAGCTGCGCGGTAACGCGAGCGCCGCGGGCGCAGGGAATGTCGAGGTGCTCGAAGGCAATGCGGAGGACATTCCGCTGCCGGATGCGTCGGTCGACGTGGTCACCAGCAACGGCGTGCTCAACCTCGTGCCGGACAAGGCGAGAGCATTCCGCGAGATCACGCGCGTACTCAAGGCGAGCGGTCGGTTGCAGCTCGCCGACATCGTCGTCGGCACATTGCCCTCCGACGCCTGCCGCGCACAGCCAGAATTGTGGGCGGAGTGCATCGTCGGCGCGACGCGCGAGGACGACTACGTTCGCATGCTGCGCGATGCGGGATTCGCCAGGGTCGAGATGTTGAAGCAGCTCGACTACTTCTCGGCGAGTGGCAGCGCCGAAACGCGCAAAGTGGCCGGTTCATTCAACGCACACACAATCGTCCTTCGCGCGTCGAAATAGATCGCAGGGGCGCGTCGCAGTGCCGCTTCGCGCGGACATATACGCGTCTTCGCGACAGAACTGCGATGTAGCAACGTCGCAACGAAATCCCGGTCTTGAACAGTTAGCGCGAGTCTGGTCGCCCGCCGCATTTGGAGTCATCGCGGGATCCGACGAAGGAAATCCCGAACTCGCCGATCACATTGTTCGCGACCTCTTGCATGATTTCCTGCGCGGTTATTCCTCGGTGCACTAGTACCGTGGTGGGTACCGGGACGGACGGACGGTCGGTCGAGTCAACCACGATCCCGCAACACGTTAGGCGCTCGGCGGCCAATACTTTCATTACGAACAGCGCTCGCCAGACGGGGCAAAGAAAGCCCGATGCTAAGGCATGACGCGGCGTGACGCGGAAGGATTATGCCGAGTGTGGTACCGTAGCGGGTACCTGAGGAAAACGCGCGTACCTCACTGAATCACGGCCCGGGGTCGGCGAAATCGGCGCGCAGTTGTATCGCGTCTGGCAACTGCTAATTGACGCCCGAATCCGCAAAGAGAAAGTCTCATCCGTGGTCATCTACGAGAGCGCAATTGATCGCCGTCGTGGCGAGCGCGCCGGTTGACGTAGCAACGTGCCGGCTCGCCATCATGGGCGGACATATCAAAGAACTGGTACGTCAAATGCGCGCCGTCACCCCCCTCGCTGGCGTGCCAGGGACACCCCGGCCTACATTTTGGACGGCTCTCGCACGAGGAACGGTATCCCCGACCTCCAGGAGCGGCTCGAGATAAGCCTTGGCCCAGCGTTCCGCGTCGAGCGCGAGCTCGGCGGCGGAGGCATGTCGCGTGTGTTCCTCGTGCATGACACCGCGCTCGATCGACGGATTGTCGTCAAGGTCCTTCCCCCCGATCTTGCGGCCGGTCTCAGCACCGACCGCTTCAAGCGCGAGATCCACCTCGCGGCCCGTCTCCAGCACCCTCACATCGTCCCCGTGCTCTCCGCGGCGGCGACGGACGGGCTGCTCCACTACTCCATGCCATACATCACCGGCGAGTCGCTCCGTGCGCGCCTGGCGCGACAACACGAGTTGCCGGTGCCTGACGTCGCTCGCGTCCTGCGCGATATCGTCGATGCGCTGGCATATGCGCACGCCAATGGAGTCGTGCACCGGGACATCAAACCAGACAACGTGCTGCTCGCGGGACACCACGCACTAGTCACCGATTTCGGCGTCTCCAAGGCGCTCTCGAACGCGACCGGCGATTCGGCGCTCACTTCGGCTGGCATCGCGCTCGGCACGCCCGCGTACATGGCGCCTGAACAGGCAACAGCCGATCCTGCCGTCGACCATCGCGCGGACATCTATTCGGTTGGCGCACTTGCCTACGAACTGCTCACCGGACGGCCGCCGTTCACCGGCATGACGCCGCAACAGGTATTGGCGGCGCATCTCTCGCAGACGCCGGACCACATCTCGCGCCACCGCCCCACGGTGCCGCTGCCGCTAGCGAAGGTCGTCATGCGGTGCCTGGAAAAGCGCCCTGCCGACCGCTGGCAAAGCGCCGAGGAGCTTTTGTCGCAGCTCGAGGTGTTGGCCACACCGAGCGGGGGCATGGTCCCGACGGGTCGGACGGTTGCGGCGCGTGGCCGCCGCGTCGACGCGCGTCTCTTGGCCGGCGGCGTCGGCGTCCTGCTTGTCGCCCTCGCCGGCACCTGGTGGGCGATGTCACCACCACCGCCGTCGTATGTGGTGGGCTCGACGAAGCAGCTCACGAACGCGCCCGGCCTCGAGCTCGACGCGCAGGTGTCGCCCGATGGAAAGCTCATCGCCTACGTCGCCGGCCCCATCGGCCACACTCGCGTTTTCGTTCGGCAGATTTCTGGGGGCACGGCGCGGCCGCTCGTCGACGGGGCCGTGGAAGCACAACGCACGCCGCGATGGACTCTCGATGGGCAATCCGTCACGTTTCTGGTCGGGCAATCGCTTTACCTCGCCCCCGCGCTCGGCGGAGTCCCGCAGCTGCTAATCGATGCGGGTGGCTACGAGTTCGCCAGTCCTGCGCTTTCCCCGGACGCAACGGTGATCGCATACGCCGATCAAGATGCGATCTACGTTCGGCCGATTCGAGGGGGGCCTGCGCGGAAAGTGGCCGTCTCGCACTACCCGAATTATCTGGTCTGGTCGCCGGACGGCCGTCGTCTTGCCTGGGTGTCCGAGAACGCCTGGTTCATTTACGGACTCGGCCCGTTAGGCAACATCGCCCCCAGCTCCGTCTGGGTCGTCGACCTGAACAACCGGGACCTACCCCCGGTCCGCCTCACCGATGTCGAGCACCTCAATACGAGCCCGATGTGGATGCCCGACGGCCGCGCGCTGTTCTTCGTGTCGAGCCTCGGTGGTGGCCGTGATATTTTCGTGCAGCCGTTGTCGCGGTCGGGCAGGCCTCACGGGCCGGTGCAGCGCCTAACGACCGGCCTCAACGCCCATACGATCTCGCTCTCCGCCGACGGGACGCGGTTGGTCTACAGCACGCTCACGACGCGATCGAATCTGTGGTCGGCCCCGATCTCCGAGAGCAGCGCCACTCCCTTCTCCGCCGCCCGGCCCGTCACCGACGAAAACCAAACGGTCGAAGGCATGGGCGTGTCGCCCGATGGGGCGTGGCTCGCGTACGATTCGAATCGCGGCGGGACCCAGCACATCTACAAGGTTCCCATCAGTGGGGGCGAGCCGATCCAACTCACGCGCGACTCGGCAGAAGATTTCCTGCCCTCGTGGTCTCCCGACGGGCGCCAAATCGCGTATCACTCCTGGCGCAACGGCAACCGGGACATCTATCTCGTGTCCGCCGATGGACGCGAGCCACGCGCGGCGACCGCGTATCCCGGGCACGAGATGAATGCAATCTGGTCACCCGACGGTCACCAACTGCTGTTCATCTCCGACCGGAACAAGCGCTGGGAGCTGTATGCCATCAAGCAGACCGGGGAGACGACGACGTGGAGTGAGCCACGTCAGATCACGAGCAATTTCGGCTACAACGGGCGCTGGTCGCCGGATGGGAAGACGATCGCCTACGTGAGCCTCAACGACACGACGGTGCACGCCGTGTCCGCCGACGGTACGGGAGCGCGGCTTGTGTTCGACAGCCACCCACTCGGCCTAACGACTCCGCAGGTCGCGTTCGGCCGCCGCGCCGACGTGCTGTACGTTCATGCCATCGATCGCGACTCACGCCACGTGTTTTACGAGGTGCCGGCGCGCGGTGGAACGCCCAGGCTCGTGCTCCGATTCCCCGACGTTGGCAAGCAACCGCGTCGCACCGAGTTCGACACCGACGGCCGGCGGCTTTTCTTCACCGTAGCGACCGACGAGAGCGACGTCTGGCTGCTGGAGTTGCAGCGGAAATAGCATCCGGGTCCGCGCCCACACCTTCCGGGGTATAGCGGGTCGCACCTCGTTAGGTCTCCAGGAGTGAGTAAGGGTCCCCGTATCGACCTTATAATGCACCGGACGCTTGCTCACGACTTCCACAACCGTCGCGCGTCGGTGATTTCTGTGTCGATGCTAATCGACGCGCGAGATCAGCCAGATTGCAAAGGCGACCATGGTCGCAAATTGATCGCGGCGATCTAAACGGTGATGATGGCCGACGAGTAGGGCAGAATCGGTCGCCGTCTCTCCGTCCTCACGGACGAACGCGGATGATCGTTTTCCCCTTGATCCGCTCGGTCGGGTTGAACGCGGCAACGGCGTCGTCGAGGGTCGAGATGCTGCCGATGTTCGTCCGCAGTCGTCCGTCCCGCACCCGCTGCACGATCTCACTCAGTTGGGCACGATCGGACTCGACAACGAAGTCGACCGCCAGGCCGTTGGCGGGCCGCGCTTCGGCCGGCCCGACGATGGACACCAGAGTTCCCCCGGCTCGAATCAGGCCTGCGGACCGCTTCCCGATGTCGCCGCCGATGACATCGAACACCAGATCGACTCCGCCGACGTCTTCCAGGGCATCGTTCTCGAGGTCGACGAACTCCTTCGCGCCGAAGTCGAGCGCCTTCTGACGGTCGGCGGCGCGGCCGGTGGCGATGACGTAGGCGCCGGCCTCTCGTGCGAGTTGCGTCACCATCGAACCGACTGCGCCGGCCGCGCCGTGCGCGAGGACGCTCTGGCCGGCCTGAAGGCGGCCGTGCTGAAACAGCCCTTGCCATGCGGTCAGTCCCGAGATCGGCAGGCTGGCGCCCAGCATGAATTCGACGTCGCCCGGCAGCGGCGCGAGGTTGCGTGCCTCGATCGCCACGTATTCGGCCATGGTGCCGTCGCGATACCAGTCCGTGAGGCCAAACACCCGCTGTCCCACCGACAGCCCCGTCGTGCCATAGCCGAGGGCGGTAACCACTCCGGCCAGCTCGTGCCCAGGAATCGACGGTGTTCGGTCACGGTCGAGGCGATCGGTCCAAGTCGAGGGCCACGCCAACTCAGTCCCGACGAATCCCGATCCATGAACCTGAACGACGACGTCGTTTATCGCTGCCTGCGGCTTTGGCCGCTCCACCAACTTCATCCCGGCCGTTCCCGCAGCCTGTTCCGTCACCACAATCGCCTTCATCGGAATTGTCTCCGCAGTCATTTGTCTCTCTGGTGGAAAAAGTAGATCGACGGAAAGCCCCCAGGGCATCTGCCAAAGGCCATTGGTAGCCTTCGTTGACGACTTCAGTTGTCGAGCAGCGGATAGAATTGGGTCCAGACGTCGCCGTTCTTCGCGCTCGCCATGTGGCAGGAGGCGCATTCCGACTTGGGCTGCAGTTTGGCCCACTGACTGCGAGAGGCATGTACCGTGTACTGCGCAGCGGCCGACACGGAGATCGACGTCCTTACTGCCGGAGCCGCGGTGTTGGAGCGAGAAGGGGCATCATCGCGAGAGGCAAGAGCGACATACCGCAGCATCGTGCTGCGGTGCGCTGAGAATCACGCCATAGGCATCTCGATGCACTGTGAGGGTTCCGACGGTGCGCAGCTCTCCTCCTCCGTTTTTCAGATGCTGGGAGCCCGGCCGTTGCCCACGTGTGCATGACGACCTCCCACGCGCCAGCGATCAGCACGTTGGGATCGTTGGCGTTCCAGCGCGTCGTGGTCTTCATCCGCGAATTCGGTGATGCGTGGGAGGGCCACCGAAGATTTGCGCGCGATCAACTCTCGAGTGGCGCCGATCAATGCCGAGGCGCTCGCGATGCGCAACGCGGTAGCGTCCGAATTCGCGCCGAACACACCCTTGAATCTGATGGCGGTCTTCTGCGGAGCTCTACGCCGCCGAGTGGGCGCGCGCGTTGGCGGAGTTGAGCTGCGTGAGACCGTAAGACGCCTCGCCGGATCCACTACCTCAACGTTCACTCGCTTGCGACCTTCAAAACGCCGGCGAATTCGGTTAGCCGATCTCTTGAGGAGAATATGGTAAGTCATACCTTACCGTTCGTGATGACTTACCGAACCGACCCGTGGACTGCCCTTGGTGACCCTACGCGACGCGTGATTTTCGAGCGGATCGCGGATCGACCGCGCGCGGTCGTCGAGATCGCCAGGGAGCTGCCAGTCAGTCGCCCTGCGGTCTCACAGCACCTGAAGGTGCTCAAGGACGCGGGCCTGGTGACGGACTACGCAGTCGGAACCCGGCGCATCTACAGTCTCAATCCCGTCGGCGTGGGTGCCCTCCGCGCCGACCTGGAGCGCTTCTGGGGCAAGGCGCTGGCTGCGTTCAAGCAGGTCGTGGAAGAAACCAACGAGGAGGAATCGTGAGCACACAGGCAGCCGAGACGTCCATCCGGCTACAGATCGTGGTCGACGCGCCCGTCGATCGTGCGTTCCGCGTTTTCACCGAGGGGTTCGGCACCTTCAAGCCGCCGGAGCACAACATGCTGGCAGTTCCGATCGCCGAGACGGTGTTCGAGCCACGCGCCGGCGGCCATCTATACGACCGGGGAGTCGATGGCAGCGAGTGCCGTTGGGCGCGAGTCCTCGCGTACGAGCCTCCCGACCGCGTTGTCATTAGCTGGGATATCAGCCCACGCTGGCAGCTAGAGACTGATCTCGCGAAGACCAGCGAGGTCGAGGTGCGCTTCTTCTCCGAGGCGCCGAAGCGTACACGGGTCGAGCTCGAGCATCGCAACCTCGAGCGGCACGACGAGGGTTGGGAGAACGTACGCGACGGTGTCGCCGATCATGGTGGCTGGCCGCTGTATCTGCGGCGTTACGCGGAGCAGTTGGCGAAGAACGTCTGAGGGTGGCGACCGGCCGCGCGTGGCGGTGCCCGCCCAACGTTAGGCACGCCGGCCGCGATTGGACATCGACCGAACTGCACCGAACAGTGCGCGGCCAACTACGTGTGCACCGTCGCGGATTACCGTCGCGACGGTGCCGGTCGCACCGTCAACAGCTTACGGTTGGGTTCCACGGATAGAACATCCCCAACGGGTTCGACGTCCAGATCCAGACGTGGAGCTCATAGTGAGGGATTGGGTTGGGATTCCCAGGAAACGTGTGCGTGCTCGGCAGTAAGGGCTTCCCGAACACCTCCGGAGGTGCGGCACCAGCCCCGTTCTCACGCTCCCACGCGGCCGTGAACACTAGATACTCGACGCCGACCAAGTGCACGTTCCCGTCGGGCCGCTTTTCGTAGAGCAGCATCTCCGGTCGGAGTGGATCGATGGTCGCGTCGCCGGCTGCCGGATTCGCCGCGCCACCGCGGAGGCTCACGTTCACGCGATGGTAGCCCATGTTGCCCTCAGCGCTACTCGGGCACGTTGCGTTCAACGCGAACGGATCGGGTGACCAGACAGTGTACCCGGCTGCAAATGCCGCGTCCAAGTCGTGAAAGCGCGCAGTAGCCTGCCGGACCTGGGCCAAGTCTGCGAGTACCTCAGGGCCGAGATCCCCAAGGCCGCGCGAAGCTGCGGGGTGGCCTGCGTGGGCATTCGCATCAGTTGTAACAACGGTCGGCGCCTGCTCGGCGCACGCCGCAAAGCCCAGGAGCGTTAGAACGGCCAGAGTTTGGCGGCCCATGCGTACCTCCGGTGTAGGGGCTCGGTGAGCAGAGTCCCAGTGGCACGCTGCAGTGCGCACACACTTGACCCCCTCGTGTCCTCCGCCTACCCTAGCCGAACCCGCTCACAACGGTCTCATATCGCGCTCACAGCGCCACTTCGAACCACACCATGTTCGTCGTCCAGGTTCTGGGCGGGTTAGCTCTTACGTCTACTAACGGGCCCGTCCCAACGGGAGCGCTGCAACGGCGGCGCATGAGCCTCCTGGCCCTTCTCGCAATTGGGCGAGAGCGAGGCATGTCGAGGGAGCGTATTCAGGCGTACCTCTGGCCCGAAAGCGACGCGTCGCGGGCGCGTCATGCGCTCGAACAGTTGCTCTACGCGACGCGTCGCGATCTCGGGGCCGATGCCGTCGAATCCAGTGCGATGGAGCTCCACCTGAATCCTGACCTCGTGCGGGCCGACGTCTGGGCATTTGACGACGCGATTCGCGACGAAGACTGGGAGGCCGCCGTCGGGCTTTACCGTGGGCCTCTTCTGAGCGGTCAGCATCTCGCTGACTCCGCGGAGCTCGAGCGCTGGACGGATGGCGAGCGAGTGCAACGCGACCAGGACTACCTGCGCGCACTCGGCGCCCTCGCGAGAGCGGCATCGCAGCGCGGCGACACGTCGGACGCCGTGCGCTGGCATCGTCTGCAAGCCGCCGCGGACCCCTTGTCCGTTCCCATCGTCCTCGACCTCATGCGCGCGCTCGAGGCGTCCGGCGATCGAGTAGCCGCTGTTCAGCAGGCCCGGGTCTATCAACAGCTCGTCCTGGCAACGCTCGAACTCGAGCCGGATCCAGCTGTGCAATCGCTGGCGAGTGCCATTGTGGCGCGCACTGACACAACGCTCAACGGTGCCGCCGATGCAGCTTACGCGGCTCCGTTTGAGCCGAGCAGTCTCCGATCGGGGGCGGACTCGCCTGTGACATCGGTGGCAACGCCACCACGAAGGACCGGATCCCGTGGAGGCGTTTGGAGTTCCGGCGGGCTTCTCATCGCGCTAGGTGGGCTCGCAGTGATGGTGGCCGTGCGTAGTCAAGCGCTCGATTCCGGCTTGGCGGCCAGCACCGCCGGTCCCGGCCAGATGCTCGCGCCTAACGCGGAACGCCCGGCACGTGTAGCGATCACGCGACCGGCTGAGCCTGAGGCTCGCGCCCTGTATCTCCGCGGGCGGACGCTGTGGGATAAACGCACGAAGGACCCATTGAATGAAGCCGTGGTGTTATTTCGGCAGGCGACCGAACGAGACCCGGGTTATGCCGCGGCCTGGGCCGGACTCGCCCAGTCCTATGCGATGCTTGGTTACTTTGGGTTCGCACCGGCTGACGCCATGTTCCCGAAGGCGAGGGCCGCGGCTCTCCGAGCGATCGCGCTCGACTCGACGCCCGGCGAGGCGTACGCGGCGCTTGGACAAGCACTGGCCTGGCAACACGCATGGCCGGACGCGGAGGTGTCCTACCAGCGGGCTGTGAAGCTCGAGCCACAGGATGCCACCGCACACCAATGGTACGCACTCCTCCTCGCGTACCTTGGTCGGGCGCGTGAAGCGGCCGTGCACACCGGCCACGCGAGCCAGCTCGATCCGCTCTCCGTGCAGGTGAACAACATGCACGGCATGATGCTGTACTACGCCGGCGACACCACTGGTGCCTTGCGTCAATACGAGCGAACGGTCGACGCGGAGCCGGACTCGGCGTGGGTGCGACAAAATCCCTGGGTGCTGACGAATTTCAGCCGCGTCGCCGCCGCGGCCGGCCGGAAGGCACTTGCCGTTAGGCTTGTCGAACGCGCGCTGGAGGTTGTGCCCTCGCACCCGCGACCTATCTTCGACCTGGCCTATGCCTACGTCGCCGCAGGTGAGCCCAATACGGCCCGGGCCATGTTCGCGCGCGCCGATACAGCCCACCCACACTACGCCGTCTATCGCGCGCTACTGCACGGCATACTCGGCGAGCCTGACGAGGCGTTCGCGTGGTTCGATCGACTGCGCGAGTGGCCACTCCCGTCACTCGTTTCGCTCAACTGCGAGCCCCGACTCGCTGCGCTGCGTGCGGACCCGCGTTTCAAGAGGGTTCGGCAGCGACTCAACTTGCCGCCGGACTGATCGCGCCTAACGCTAGCCAGCGCTCCCTGCACGGCTCATGGCATGCATGTCGTGATAGGTACCCGGCCACGCGCTCTACCGATCTCTGATCGCTGGGTCGAACGTGGTTCGCGCGGCGCCACGCTGGCCAGGCCGCCGCGCCAATAATGGCGTCGACAGCGGGTTCAAACGGAGAACCGCGGGTCTTGGCCGCGAGCGTTTGATCGACAAGCGCGGCTCCGTCGGACGTTAGGCCTGAGCGCTGCGCAGTTTCTCGGCGACGCTCTTACTGGCTTCGAGCACCGCGACGAACCGAAATGCGGCCGCAGCTCCGCGCGGAGGCGGCGAAGCTCCGGCGCGAGCTCCGGCTCGGACGGAAGCGACCGACCAATGCCGCAAAGTCTTCCGCCGATCTCGACGCACTGCTGGCCGCTCTCAGACCCGAGCAGCGCGCCCTGTTGGCGACGAAAATCAACGCCACAACCGGTCCCAAGAAAAAAATCGCCGGGACCCGTTCGGATCCCGGCGACTGGAAGTGTTGGGGACTTCAGGACTTCAAAAGAGCGGGCGATGGGACTCGAACCCACGACGTCCAGCTTGGGAAG
>JBKOYV010000270.1:0-7854 GCA_046725585.1 Gemmatimonadota bacterium
GCTCGGCCCCGTTGTCTCGGGCCTACGCGCTAACGCCGCCTACGGCCCGCCGCCCCGCCTCCTCCCACGCTGGAGCCAGCCCGTCAGGAGCGAGCAGCAAGCGCGTGCCCACCCCACGCGTCCCCGCGCCTTGTTAGGCACGAACAGGCTGCACGCTGCTGCGCGCCAGCGCCACGATGATCCCGACGAGCCCGCGCTACGACACACACAACCTGCCCCGCAGAGTCTCCCGCTCGATGGGAGGAATGCGTACGGCTATTTCTTTCGATGGTAGTAGAGATCGAACGTCGGCACCCAGGTCTTCCCGTCATCGGTCGACATCTCGCCGAACTGCCTGACCAAATCAGGATTGATCGGTGTGAACGTCATATGAAGCAGCGCCGGGCCCTGGGGCATGATCTGTTTCGCGCTGAAGCGCAGGCTCCCGTCGATCCATTCACTCTCACGGTACTCCGTCACCCGCCCATACTGGTCCGTCCAGAACTGCTGCCACTGCTTCGTATCGGTGTTGTAGCTGTTGAGGCTCTTCCCACCCCCGCCCTGCATGTCGGTCCAGTTCTCGAGCAGCGTGCATCCCTCGAGCAGCAGCTGCACCGAGCTCCGTCCCGCCGGCTGGCCCTGCGGGTTTTTCACGTCCCACTCACCCACCCAGAAGTCGAACATCCGTGACTCCTTCCGCGTTAGGCACGGCCGGAGCACGGCACGCATGCGCTCGAGCAGCGGGTCGAACCGCGGGTCGCTCCGGAGGGACGCGAAGTCCTCGTCGGCGCTCACGGCCTTGTCGTTCGAGTAGCTCGCGTTCGTCACGAGTCGATCGAGCCAGTAGAACGCCGAGTCCTTCTGACCGCGCTTGGCGAACACCGCGGCCAGGTTGTAAATCGCGATCGGCGCGGTGGTGATGCCGATCGCCTTTCGGTAGGCGGCGACCGCGTCGTCGGTGCGACCGGCCAACTGGAGCGAGGTGCCGAGTCGCGTCCAGTACCTCGGCTGCTGCGGGTGGGCGCGGGTGAGCGCCTGAAACGCCGACGCCGCTCCCGGGTAATCCTTCGCCGCAAACAGCGCTTCGGCGCGGGCGGACGCCGTGTCGGCGACCTGCGCGAGCGAGGGACTCGGTTCAGAGGCGAGCGACGCGGCGGCGAGAACGAGCGCGATCGTCGCCCGGAATAAGCGGCGCGACGACGCGTGGGTCGGAAGGGACGAGGAAGGGATCATGGCTGACAGGGCGCGTTTGGCCGACAGACCTCGGTCGCGAACGCGGCTCCGCGGCGACCGCGAACACGATTCGGCGGTCGGCGTCGGCGGTCACTGGGCAGGACACAATCACGCCGGTCGCGGGGGCCAACCGTCCCGAACCGTGACAAGGCGAGCAGCAGACCCGGGCGATCCGGGCGGGCCCGGCCGTCGTACTCAATTTTGGACCCAAATGGGGTCAGACTCGATTTACATCGTTTCAACGCTGCCCCGTGCGCACCAGGCGCAAGCGTGCGCAACCGAACGATTTAATTGGAGTCTGACCCCTATTCTGGAACGAGGCGTGATGGATCCGGATATGTTCAGCGAAGGTGATAGATTGAACGGCCGCCGCCGCTCGCCCGAGCGAGGCGGCTGAAACGAGACAGATGAGGACGACTTTTATGGTTACGCGACTGGTTCGCGGCCCTTGGCTTGCGGCCGCCGCGGTTGCGGTGATGTTCGGGGCAGTGACGAGCGCGAGCGCGCAGTCGAGCGCCCGCACCGGAGCGCAGCCCGTCACCGCGAATACCAAGACAGGAGCCCGTTGGATGACTGACTTCAAGAAGCCCAGCGATGCCGAGCTCAAGAAGCAGCTCACGCCGCTGCAGTATCAGGTGACCCAGCACGAGGGCACCGAGCGCCCGTTCCAGAACGAGTACTGGGACAATCACGAGGCCGGCATCTACGTCGACGTCGTGTCGGGCGAGCCGCTGTTCAGCTCACTGGACAAGTACGAGTCGGGCACGGGGTGGCCGAGCTTCACGAAGCCGCTCGAGCCGACGAACGTGAAGACGAAGACGGATCGCTCGCTGCTCATGGAGCGGACGGAGGTTCGGTCGGCGCACGCGGACTCTCACCTGGGCCACGTGTTCGACGACGGCCCGGCGCCCACGGGTCTGCGCTACTGCATGAACTCGGCGTCGATGCGCTTCATCCCGGTGTCCAAGCTGGCCGAGGCGGGATACGGGCAGTATTTGCCGCTGTTCGAAAACGCCAAAAAGTAGGGAGACGGGAAGCGAACTGCCGGGAAGCGGGAGACGGGAAGCGGGAAGCGGACCACCCTCGGGATGCTATTCTCTGAATAGAGCGGCATCCCGGGGGTTTACGCTTCCCGTTTACCGCTTCCCGTCTCCGCTTCCCGTCTCCCGCTATGCCTTCTCGACCAACTCCCTCGCCGCCGAAACCGCTTCCTCCGAACCGGCGACCGCGAGCACGTCACCCGCCTGCACGCGATCGTGACCCGATGGAACGAGCACCCGCTCGCCATCGCGGATGATCGCAAGCACGGTCGCGCCGGTTTCGCCGCGAAGATTGAGCTCGGCGAGCGTTCGATTCGCGGCAGGGCTGTCGGCCGGCACACGCAGCGACACCGGCTCGCCTAATCCTGGAAGCGCCTGCTGTACGCGCTCGACCTCGCGGTGGAGCGCGTCGTCGTGCGTCTCCGTCGCGCTCTCGCCGGCCATCTGTAGCGCGAGTTTCAATGCGAGCACCTCGGCCCCGGCCTTCGTGTGGCCGTGGAGATTCATCGTGCTGCGCCAGAACGCGATGGCGGGAATCGCCACGAGGACGAGTGGCACGAGCGCGAAGCGATACGACGGCAGGAAGGGCAGCGTCACCGCGACGACGGGCACGCCGACCGCGGCGAGGATCGCGAGCTGCAGCGTGATCGCCAGCGCGCCCCGCGGGGCCGCCGCGACGTCCGCCTTCCCGGCGTCGGCGGCAGGCAACGCCTCGAGCGCGAGCTCGTGCCCGAGCCGCCGCGCCGTTCGCGTTAGGCCGATCAGCAACGGCAACCCGACGACCGCCGCACCCGCCAGCACGATCGCGCGCGCCGTTGGCTCCGGAATCCCCGTCGCCTCGCCGAGCAGGGCGCTCGCCCGCCCCGCCTCGAGCGCCGCGCCGATGATGACCGCCACGATGAGCGCGGCGTCGATGAGCAGCAACCTAACGAGTCGTCGAGTGCCCGAGCGCACCGCCGCGGCCTGGCGCGCGTGGCGGACCCGGTCGATCCACGACCCGTACAGCGACACGAACGTCTGCAGGGGCCCTGGCAGCTTCCGGTCGACCCACTGCGCAGCCGGCCCGGCGGCACGAATGAGCCATGGGGTGGTCAATGTAGTGATTCCCGAAACGGCCACGGCAACGGGGTAGAGAAAATCGCGCGTAGCGCCTGACGACAGCCCCACCGCGGCGATGATGAACGAGAACTCGCCGATCTGCGCGAGGCTCATCCCCGCCTGCACCGACGTGCGCGGGCTGTAGCCCGTGAGGAACGAGCTGATCGAGACGAGCACGACCTTGCCGACGATGACGGCGACCGAGAACGCGAGCACCGCGCCCCAGTGCCTGACGATGATCGCGGGATCGATCAGCATGCCGACAGCAACGAAGAAGATCGCCGCGAACATGTCGCGCACCGGCTGCACGAGATGCTCCACGACCTTCTGTTCGCCCGACTCGGCGACGAGCGACCCGGCGATGAACGCGCCGAGCGCGACGGAGTAGCCGAACGTGAGCGCGAGGAGAGCCGCGGCGAAGCAGATCCCCACGCTCGCGACGAGGATCGTCTCCGGGCGGTTTATGCGCACCACCGCGCGGATCGTCCGGGGAATCACGAGCAGTCCAATGCCAATGAGCCCGGCGAGGAACGTCGCGAGTCGCGCACCCGTTATGGCCAAACTCGAGGCGGAGACGGTCGTGCCGCTCGAGACCGTCGTGAGGATGGCGATGAGAAAGATGCCGATCAGGTCCTCGATGATCAGCACGCCGAGCACGACGTCGGTGAACTTCCCCTTGACGCGCTGCTCCTCGAACGCTTTCGCGATGATCGTGGTGCTGGAGATCGCGATGATCGCGCCCGCGTACACGCTCTCGAGCGTCGTCCATCCGAACAGCTGGCCGATGACGTACCCGATCCACACCATTCCGCTGCTCTGGGCAACGGCCACGAGCCCGGCCGTCGGTCCGATCTGGATGAGCTTCCGGAGGCTGAACTCGAGGCCTAACGCGAACAGGAGCAGGATCACGCCCAGCTCGGAGAGCGTGCGGATCATCTCCTCGTCGGCCACGAGGGGAATGGGGATGTGGGGGCCAACGATCATCCCCGCCAGCAGGTAGCCGAAGACTACCGGCTGGCGAAGACGTTGAAAGAGCACGGTCGTGACCGCCGCGACGCAGAGAACGAGCGCGAGGTTCTGAAGAAAGGCGTGGGCGTCGTGCATGGAAAGTCAGCTATCAGCCATCAGCCATCAGCCATCAGCTCAAACGGCGTTTGTCGCGGTTGCCTTCGACGGCGCGTGCGCACGGACCTCCATCTCTCCCGTACGGGCCCACCGCTGCGTGATCCAGAGCAGTACCGGCGACGCGACGAAGATCGACGAGAACGTCCCCACGACGATGCCGAACGCCATCACCAGCGCGAACGGCTTGATGACCTCGCCGGCGAAGAACGACAGCACCAACGCAGTTGCGAGCGTCGTGCCGCCGGTCAGCACCGTCCGCGGCAACGTCTCGTTGATCGAGAGGTTGAGGAGGTCCGCCAGCCGGCGACCCTTGTGGAGCCTCAGATTCTCGCGGACGCGATCGAAGATCACGATCGTGTCATTCAGCGAGTAGCCGAGCACCGTCAATATCGCCGCGACGACGACCAGGCTGACCTCGAGGTCGAGGTAGCGAATGAAGGCGACGGTCGCGAGCACGTCGTGCGCCGTCGCGACGACCGCGGCGAGCCCGAATCGCCACTCGAACCGGAACGCGAGATAGATCAGCGTCGCGACGAAGCTGAACAGGATTGCGATCAGTGCCTTCTCCTGCAGCTCGGCGCCGACCTTGGGCCCGACGCCTTCGCTGCGCACGATCTCGTACTTGCCGGCTCCGAGATCCGCATCGAGTGCCGTGCTCGCGGCTGCTTTCACCGCTGCCGCCTGCGACTCGGTGGCGTTCGCGGCGTCGAGCCGAGCGCGTATGACGTACTCCCGCTCCGAGCCGAAGCTCTGAATCTCGGGGTTGTCCACGCCGCCGCGCTCGAGCGCCGAACGCAAACGCGTCGTCTCCACTGGGTCCGCCGTGCGAACGTGCATCATCGCGCCGCCGGTGAACTCGATGCTGTAGGTGATACCGATCGCGGCGAGCATGACGAGCCCCGGGACGATCAGCGCCGCGGTCACGCCGTATGCCCAGCGACGCACCTTGATGAAGTCGTAGCGCGCGTTCGCGAACAGGCGGAAGACGAAATGCTTGAGAGTCGTCATGCCGGGGCGACGCTTCACCCAGACGAGGAAGAACGTCCGCGTGACGAACACCGCCGTGACCATCGACGCCACGAGCCCGATGAGCAGGGTGATCGCGAAGCCCTGCACGGACTCCGTGCCGACCATGTACAAAATGAGCGCGGTGAGTGCCGTCGTGGCGTTGGAATCCACGATGGCGCTCATGGCATGAGCGAACCCCGAATCGACGGCGCGTCTCACCGGTTTGCCGGCGTCGAGCTCCTCACGCATTCGCTCGAAGATCAGGACGTTCGCGTCGACCGCCATTCCGATAGACAATGCGAAGCCGGCGAGCCCCGGGAGCGTGAGCGTGAACCCGAACGCGGCGAGGCCGCCGAGGCAGTAGAGGACGTAGAGCGCGAGGGCACCCACAGCTAGCAGCCCGGACAGCCCGTAGTACACGCCCATCACGAGCAGCACGAAACCGACGGCGAGCAGCGAGGCGCGCACGCCTTCTCGAATGGAATCGGTGCCTAACGAAGGTCCGATCGTTCGCTCCTCCACGACGTGCAGCGGTGCGGGAAGCGCACCGGCACGCAGCACGAGCGCGAGGTCGTTGGCTTCCTCGAGCGATTTGCCGCCCATCTCGATCCGGCCGTTCGAGCCAATGCGATCCCGAATCACGGGAGGCTCGCCCTGCACGCGCCCGTCCAGCAGAATCGCGAGATGATTTCCGATGTTCCGGCCGGTGGCGTCACCGAACTTGCGACCCCCGCCGCGCGTGAGCTCGAACTGCACCTCGGCCGCATTGGTCATGGGGTCGCGGCCGGCTACGGCCTTCTGCAGCTCCTCGCCGGTGATGATCGCTCTCGACTGGAGCGCGTAGAGCGGGCGGAAGGAAGGCGCGCCGGGCCGCTCGAGGACTGTGCCCCAGCGCAGCTCGAGTCCTCGTGGAATGAGCTGTTGCACTTCCGGGCGAGAGATGAGGCGCTCGACATCGTCCACACGCTCGTCGGCAACGAGGAACTCGCCGGGAACTCGGCCTGGCGTCAATAGCGCCGACAGGACGCCAGATTCCGCGATGGACGGCGCGGTGTCGCTTCGCGCACGCGTGCTGTCGGGCGCGAGAAGGCCGGACACCACATCGCGTCCTGCTGTCGTTGCCTCGGCGCCCGCGCTCGAGGCGCCGGCGCGTCTCAGCGCGGCGTCGATCGCCGGCAGCGCGAGCCGGAATTGATCCCTCGTGTCGGTGATGCGGAACTCGAGAAACGCGGTGCGCTCGACGATGGATTTCGCCCGCGCGGGGTCGGTCTCACCCGGCAGCTCGACGATCAGCCGGCAGTCGCCGGCGACCTGTATGACGGGCTCGGTCGTGCCGAATTCGTCGATGCGCGTACGGACGACCCGCTCGGCGCGACGAATCGCGTCGGCGCAATTGGCCACGACGCCTTTCGACTGGTCGATCTCGAGCGCGAGATGAACACCGCCGCTCAGGTCGAGGCCCATCTTGATTGGCACTCGGCGGATGGTGGTGTCGCGCATCTGGCCGCTGCGCGCGTCGTACACGCGCTGCTCGACGCTGCGCGGGACGAGCGCGAAGATGCTCGCGACGACGAGGGCGAGGATGGTCAATACTCGCCACGTGATGGATTTCATGTGGACGCTCTCTCTTCCGCCCAACGCGGAAAGCCGTGCGCCGGCCAGCCGCGTCGCAAAGGCGAGCGGCGTTAGGTGGAAACCGGCTGCGTGAGAAGTGGGCGCGCCGAGTGGCGCGGTGGCTCAGGAGAGCGTGGGTGGGGCGCGAGCGGGCGGGAGAGCGGCCGGGTCGACTGACGGCGCCCGGAGGCTCGACGTGACCAGCGCCTCGCGGCCGACGACCGTCGGCGGGTGGAGACGCACGTACGGCGACGGCGCGAATGGCCCGGTTGGCGTACGGCGGTGGCCGAGCTCGCCCGCGAGTATACGTTTGCCGAGCGAGACCGACTGGAACTCGGTCTGTGACCGCGCGCCGCGCTGACCGACTCCCGGCCGACCGGCGGCACCCAGCGTGCCGAGCAGCACGAGCTGCAGGGCGCCGTAGGCCAGCCAGGCCAGGAAGAGGTTGCGCGCGCGTTGCGTCATGAGGCTATAACATAACGAGTGCTCGGGAATCGGGAATCGGGAATCGGGAATCGGGAATCGGGAATCGGGGGCGGGAAGCGGGAAGCGGGAGACGGGAGACGGGAGACGGGTAGAAAGCGAGAACCCTCGGGATGGATCGCGCCGTGAGATGAGCATCCCGAGGGTTTTCCGTCTCCCGTCTCCCGTCTCCCGCTAGGTGATTGCTCCCAACACCCGCTCCACCAAGTCGCGCAGCGCCTCGATTTCCTCAGGCGTTAGGCGATCCGAGCTCACCATCGCCGCAAGCTCGTTG
>JBKOYV010000082.1:0-14383 GCA_046725585.1 Gemmatimonadota bacterium
GGCGGGAACAGCCTGTATGGCAGCATTGCCATAGCGCCGATCACTTAACCCGATACGTCTGAACCTCCCTATGGCAATTCTGCCATATCGGCCCATTTCGCCTGCTATCAACACCTCCCACGCGATCCATTAGGGATTCACCGTACTGCTACCCGACCTTCGCTGCCCGCGGGCCGGGATCCTTGCTCTCCTCCCCCAACTTCTCATCGCTCGGCGGCGAGGCGGCGCCGTTCCCTGCCGTCCCGTTCTCGGAGGCCGGTGCCTCCGCCAGGCGCCTAACGAGCGTGAGGATCGTGTACACGGCCACCGGTTCGTTCGCCTGGTTCGTCACCTCCACGTCCCACGCCACCACGCCCTGCGGGATTCCACCCGCGGGAGTCTCCTTGGCCGTCTTCTGCTTGCAGGTGAGCTTCGCCTGGATCGTGTCGCCGATATATACGGGCTTCACGAAGCGCAGGGACTCCAGGCCATAATTCGCCAGCACCGGGCCCGGCGCCGGATCCACGAACAGTCCCGCCGCGGCCGACAGCACGAAGTAGCCGTGCGCCACGCGCCGCCCGAACAGCGACTCCTTCGCGGCAATGTCATCCGTATGCGCGTAGAAGTAGTCGCCGCTCAAGCCGGCGAAGTTCACGATGTCCGCCTCGGTCACGGTGCGACGGTGCGTGACGAGCGTGTCGCCGATGCGCAGCTCCTCGAAGTGTTTCCGGAACGGATGCACGCGATCCGTCGGACGCTCGGCGCCGGGCATCCACTCGTTCATCACGCGCGTGAGCATCGTCGGTGAGCCCTGCACCGCCGTGCGCTGCATGTAGTGCAGGACGCCCCGAACGCCGCCCATCTCTTCCCCGCCGCCCGCGCGTCCGGGTCCACCGTGCACGAGGTGCGGCATCGGCGAGCCATGACCGGTCGATTCCTTCGCGCTGTGCCGATCCACGACCAATAGGCGGCCGTGATACGGAGCGACGCCGAGAACGACCTGTCGCGCGACCGAGGCATCCGCCGTGAACAGCGAGCCAACGAGGCTGCCCTTGCCCAATTTCGCGAGCTCCACGGCCTCGTCGACCGAACCGTACGGCATGACCGTGTTCACCGGACCAAACGCCTCGATGTCGTGCGGCTCGCGGCTCGTGAATGGCTTGTCCGTCGCGAGCAGTGTGATCGGGAAGAACGCGCCCCGCTCGGCGTCGGCGCCGACCACCTCGAGCTGGTCGCGCCCGCCGAAGACGAGCTCGGCGGCGTGCCGGATCGCGTCCGTTGCGGCACCGACGTCGCGGACCTGCGTGCGGCTCGCTAGCGGACCCATCTTCACGCCCTCGACGGCGGGGTCGCCGACCTGCACCGCGCCCAGCCGCTTGCGCAGCGCGGCAATGACATCCGCCATCATGGCGTTAGGTACGAGGGTCCGGCGGATCGCGGTGCATTTCTGCCCCGCCTTCGCCGTCATCTCGCGCGCGACTTCCTTCACGAAGAGGTCGAATTCTTCGCTGCCAGGGGCAGCGTCCGGTCCAAGGATGGAGCAGTTCAGTGAGTCCGCCTCCTGATTGAAGCGGACGGTGTGCTCGACGATCGACGGCGTCTCCTTGAGCTTTCGTCCGGTCACGGCCGACCCGGTGAAGGCGACCGCGTCCTGCATTCCCAGGTGGTCGAGGAGGTCCCCCGCGCTTCCACAGATCAGCTGGATCGCGCCCTTCGGGAAGATCCCCGACTCGATCATCAGGCGGAAACACGCTTCGGTGAGGTATGACGTGACCGTGGCGGGCTTCACGATCGCCGGCACCCCGGCAAGCAGCGTCGGCGCCAGCTTCTCGAGCATGCCCCACACCGGGAAGTTGAAGGCGTTGATGTGGACCGCCACGCCTTCGAGCGGCACACAGATGTGCCTGCCGACGAACGTCCCTCCCTTCGACAGCGGTTCCATGGGGCCGTCGACGTAGAACGTCTCGTTAGGGAACTCGCGGCGCCCCTTGCTCGAGTAGACGAAGAACGTGCCGATCCCGCCGTCGATGTCGATCCACGAATCGGCCTTGGTCGCGCCGGTCGCGGCGGAGAGGCGATACAGGCCGTCTTTCCGGTCGCTGAGGTACTTCGCCATCTCCTTCAGCATGAGCGCTCGCTGGTGGAACGTCATGCGACGGAGCGCCGGCCCCCCAACCCGCCGTGCGTAGTCCGCCATGGCGGCGAAGTCGAGTCCCTCGGAGCTCGCCTCGGCGATCGGCTCACCGGTGACGGCGTGGACCAGCGTGGCAGCGGTGCCAGTGCCGGTCACCCACTCGTCGGCTACGTAGTTCTGAAGGCGCACATTGTCATGTTTCATGCAATGAAGTTTTGTTGGTCTTCATTGGCGGCGGCAAGACTCGTGAGTCGCTCTGGATTACGCGGTATGGGTGTGGCCTATCCGGGACTGCGGCCACCCGTGCGCGCCATAGGCCCGAGCCTGCTTGCAGTCGGAGGGCCGGCGAAGCAATAGCGATGGAGCACGGGCAAGACTCACATCCGGGAGGTTTCCAATGGAGAGTCACAACCCTACGCGTGAAGGGACCATTGCCGGCATCATTGGAGCTTCGAGCGTGGCCCTCTGGTTCCTCATGGTCGACTCGATTGCAGGGCGACCGTTCTTCACTCCGGCCATTCTCGGCGCATCGCTGTTCGACCTGCTCGGGGGCGGTTTCGGTGGGCGCGGGCTCGCGACGCACGTGGCCGCGTACACGGTCGTTCATTTCGCGGCGTTCATCCTCATCGGGATCGCGGCGGCGATGGTGATGAACGCGCTCGATCGAAAGCCGTCCCTGGTCGTTGGATTCGTGGCGCTGTTCCTGGTGTTCGAGCTCTGCGTGATCGGCGCGGTCGCGCTGCTCTCCCGGTCGCCCTTGTTCGGAACGATCGCGTGGTATCAGCTCGGCGCGGCGAACCTGCTGGCGGCCTACTTCATGGGGCGCTACCTGTGGCGCGCACACCACCCGGCAGTCGAAGAGCGCTGGGTGCGGGCACTCGAGTCACGTTAGGCACGCCGATCGATACTCAGTCCGGATATGGCGTCCTGACCAGAGACGGCAGACGGCAGACAACTGAAGAGGGCAGACGGCAGGGGGCAGACGGCAGACGGCAGAGACGGCGCCGGGATTGCGTCTTCTCCTCTGCCATCTACCGTCTGCCGTCTTCAATTCGCTGCCGTCTGCCCTCTCATGCGGCCTGTTGCGAAGAAATGCCTGCCAGAGGCCCCGCAGGCTTCACTGCCCCCGCGTCTCATTCCACGTCCGGTAGGTCACGCTCTGCCTCGGCCGATCCGCCGGCACTTCGCGTAACGGCTCGCATTCCCGCCACGTCGCCCGCATGTCGGCCGGCAGACGCTGATACAACCGCGTCCCCTGCGTCTTCCACGCGAGCATCTCGTCCGACACGTCCTTCACCACACGCGCCGGATTGCCGACGACCACCTTCCGGTCGGCGATCACCGTATCGGCCGTGACCAGGGCAAGCGCGCCCACGATGCAGTCGTCGCCGATGATCGCCTTGTCCATCACCACCGCGTTCATTCCGATCAGCGTGTTGCGTCCGATCGTCGCGCCGTGGATGATGGCGCCGTGCCCAATGTGCGCGGCTTCGTGCAGCGTCACCGTCGCGCCCGGAAAAACGTGAATGACACAGCTCTCCTGCACGTTGCACCCGTCGCCGACGAGGATCTCACCCCAGTCGGCGCGAATCGCCGCGCCCGGCCCAACGTAGACATCGCGCCCGATCACGACGTTGCCGGTGACCGCGGCCTGCGGATGCACGAACGCCGACTCGTGAATGACTGGCCGGTACCCGTCGAACTCGTAAATTGCCACGAATGGTGCTCCTCGATTCGGTCCTGGTTGCGCGTGGGCATATAGCCTCGCCGCGACACCCTCGCCAGACGCACGCTTCGGCCCGCGTACGCCGCACGGCCACGCGAGGTGGCACATAACGATCGAATCCACGCCACGCCAGACGCGTGCGCGCGAGTACGTGGTGTTGGCGCTGCTCACGGTGCTCGGCGCAGCGCTCCGTATCTACCGCCTGGACACTGACCTCTGGATCGACGAGATCGGGTCGTTCCAGTACGCGATGTCGGTGACGGTGGGCGAGCTGTTCCGGACGTTCTCGAGCCCCAATCAGCACCTCATGAACTCCCTCCTCGAGCGCCTCAGCGTCGCGGCGCTCGGCGAGCATGACTGGACGGTGCGACTTCCCGCGGCCCTCTTCGGGATCGCGACCGTGCCGGCAATGTACTGGTTGGCTCGCCCCATCATGCGCGGCTGGCAGAGCCTCGCTGTCGCGTTCCTGACGGCGGTGAGCTATCACCACATCTGGTTCTCGCAGAACGGCCGCGGCTACTCGGGATATCTCCTCTTCTCGGTCCTTTCCACCGGAGCACTGTACCGCCTCGCTGTCACGGGACGGCGCCGGTGGGTGGCAGCCTACGCAGCCAGTGCGGTGCTTGCGCTCTCGTCGCTCATCATCGCGGCGTTCGTGATCGTCGCGCACGTGATCCTGGTCGCATTCTTCATGCTGCAACGTCATCGCGAGGCGCAGCCCGTCGCGCTGACGATCCGCAGGCTCCTCGTTGCGTTCGGGATCACCGCGGTCGCGTCGCTCGTGATCTACGGCCCCACCGCGATCGAGCTGCTGCGCGTTGTGGGGACGGCCTATGTCCGTGAGGGGACGGGTTTCCGCCCGATCTCGCTCGAGTTCGTGCGCGAGACGCTGCGCGGGCTCGGCGCGGGCTTCGGCTCGCTCGCCCTCGTAGGTGCGGTCCCATTCCTCGTGCTGGTCGCCGTCGGAACGTTGAGCCTCATGCGACGCGGCTGGCTCGTCGTCCTGACGTTCGTGCTTGCGTTAGGCATGATGGCGGCGGTGGTGGTGCTGGCCGGCTGGCTGACGTCGCCCAGGTTTTTCATCCTGGTCCTGCCGCTGGCGTTCCTCGTAGCGGTGGAGAGCCTCGACCTGGCGGCGCGTCTCTTGTCCCGGCTTGTCACGGAGGCCCGCCGCCCGCGCGTGTACGCGGTGCTCGCGGGAGCCGCGGTGGCGGTGTGCGCGGTGGGGCTGGCCTTCGGCCTTCCCCGCTACTACGCGGTCCCCAAACAGTCCTTCCGCGCGACGATCGCTGCGTTCAACGCCAAGTCGAAGCCCGGTGACGCGCTCGTGGCGGTGTACCAGGCGGACCGAGGGTTCGACTATTACACCCGCCGCCTGGGCCTCGCGGGCGACGGCCGCTTTTTCTCGACTCGGACGGTCGGCGGGTTCGATTCGTTAGGCACGAAGCTGTCGGGTCGCCGCGTTTATCTCGCGACGACGTTCGAGCGTGCATTCAAGGTCGAGTCTCCGGACCTCTGGAAGCGCGTGGAAGATGGGTGGAAGCCGTTGCAGAGCTTCCCGGCGACGATCGGGTATGGGGAGATCACGCTCTGGGAACCGAAGACGGTCGGGAATCGGGAATAGGGAATTGGGAATCGGCGGCCCGCTTCGCGCGCGCCGGGAACCGGGAACGGGGAACCGGGAACAGTGGCCCTCTATCGGGAGCCTGAGGATCCCTCGCTCCGCTCGGGATGACAACGGCTCGTTGACCTGAGAGCAGCACCTCCGCCCTTTGAGCTCATGGCTGATGGCTGATGGCTGTTAGCTGCCCTGTTGCGCAGGCTACACGCGCTCGATGATCGTCGCAGTCCCCTGCCCAACACCAACGCACATCGTACACACCGCGTAGCGTCCCCCATGCCGCGCGAGCTCGTGAGCCGCGGTCAGCAACAGCCGCGCTCCCGACATGCCGAGCGGGTGGCCTAACGCGATCGCGCCACCGTTCGGGTTGACGCGTGGGTCGTCGTCGGCCACGCCGAGCTCCCGCAGGCAGGCGAGCGTCTGCGCCGCGAAGGCCTCGTTGAGCTCGAGCACCGCCATGTCGTCGAGCGACAGCCCCGCTCGCGAGAGCGCCGCGCGCGTTGCCGGCACAGGGCCCATGCCCATGATTCGCGGCTCCACGCCAACGGCCACCGACGAGGCGATCCGGGCCAACGGCTGCGCATCGAGCTCCTTGACGCCGGCTTCCGACGCGATGAGCAGCGCACACGCGCCATCGTTGATGCCCGACGAGTTTCCGGCCGTCACTGACCCGTTCCCGTCGCTGCGAAACGCGGGACGGAGCTTCGCCAGCGCCTCGAGCGTCGTGTCCGGGCGAATGAACTCGTCCTCGGCAAACTTGCGCGGCCCGCCGCCCTTCTTCGCGGGCGCAAGCTCGACCGGCGTGATCTCCACGGCGAATCGGCCCGATGCCCGCGCCTCCGCGGCCTTCGTCTGCGAGCGACACGCGAAGAGGTCCTGATCCTGGCGCGAGACCTTGAACTGATCGGCGACGTTCTCCGCCGTCTGCCCCATCGAGTCGATGCCGTACGTCTCGCGCATCTTCGGGTTGACGAAGCGCCAGCCGATGCTCGTGTCGAAAATCTCGACGTCGCGCGCGAACGGTTTCGCGCCCTTCGACATGACAAAGGGCGCGCGGGTCATGCTCTCGACGCCGCCCGCGATGTAGATCTCGCCGTCGCCGCTGAGAATACCGCGCGCGGCCGTCGCAACCGCCGTCATGCCCGACGCACACAATCGGTTCACGGTCTCGCCCGGGACACTCACCGGCAGACCCGCGAGCAGCAGCGCCATACGCGCGACGTTGCGATTGTCCTCGCCGGCCTGGTTCGCGCAGCCCATGATGACATCGGTGATCCGCGCGGGGTCGAGCGTCGGATACCGCTCGAGCAGGCGCCGGATCGTCAATGCCGCCATGTCGTCAGGCCGGGTCTCGGCGAGCGATCCGGCGAAGCTCCCGATCGCCGTCCGAACGCCATCGACGATGTATGCGTCAGTCATTCTTCATCCCCATCAGGAAAATGATCGCGGCTCGTCCGGTAGACGGTGCCTTTGAACAGACCCACGACATCGCCGTTTCCCTTCCAAACCGTCACGTCGAAATATGCAAGCCGGCGGCTGGCGCTCAGCTCGACCGCGGCGGCCGTCAAGACATCTCCGGGGACGATCGGCGCCGGGTACCGAATGCTGTTCTCAATGCTGACGGTGAGCCGGCCGTGGGTGTTCGACGCGAACGCCAGCGCGCTGTCGGCGAGCGAGAACGCGATCCCGCCGTGACAGACGCCGAACCCGTTCACCATCTCGGGTCGCACCGTCATGCGCACGGTAGCAGCGTTAGGCGCCAGGTAGGTAACTTCGAGGCCGAGCCAACGGCTGAACTCGTCGTGCTCGAGCATGCGCGCGACCACCCGCTCCGCGAGCGCCTGCGCCTCCCCGTCCGACGGCGGCGCGGTCATGCGAGGAGGCTCCGCCCCTCTCGGACCACCCGCCGCAAGAGCGCGCTCGGGCGATAGCGGTCCTCGCCGTATTCGTCGTGCAACGCTGCGAGCCGGCGGAGAATAGTGGCCATGCCGATCTCCTCACCCCACGCGATCAGGCCTTTCGGGTAGTTCACGCCCTTCGTCATCGCGAGGTCGACGTCTCGGGGGGTCGCGACGCGCATGAGCACCGCATCCACCGCCTCGTTGACCAGCATCGCGAGCGTTCGGTCGAAGATCCGCTCACCGAGCGCCCGGTTCTCGTTAGGTGCAGGCGGAGTCGCGCCGTCGCGGTAGTCGTAGAACCCGCGGCCGCTCTTGCGGCCCAGCCAGCCGGCTTCGAGCAGCCGCTGCTGGGTCACCGACGGCCGGTATCTCGGGTCGTAGGACAGGCCCTCGAACACGCTGCGTGTCACCACGAAATTGACGTCGTGGCCGATGAAGTCCATGAGCTCGAACGGCCCCATGCGGAAGCCGCCGATGGTCTTCATTGCCCAGTCGATGGTCGCGACGTCGGCGATGCCTTCCTCGTACATGCGAATCGACTCGCCGTAGAACGGGCGCGCGACGCGATTCACGATGAACCCCGGCGTGTCGCTCGCCAGCACGGTCGTTTTCTTCCACGAGTCCACGAGCGCCCGCGCGGCCGCCACGACGCCCGCCGCGGTGGCGAGCGACGGCACGATCTCGACGAGGGGCATGACCGGCGCCGGGTTGAAGAAGTGCACGCCGATGACCCGCTCGGGTCGCTTGCAACCGTTGCCGATCGCTGCGACCGGCAGCGACGATGTGTTCGTGGCGAGAATTGCGTCGTCCCTAACGACGGCCTCCAGCGCCGCAAAGAGCCCCTTCTTCGCGTCCAGCCGCTCCACGATCGCCTCGATCAGCAAGCCGCAATCCGCGAATGGGGCGAGGTCGTTCACGCCCTCCACGAACGAGAGGTGACCCAGCACGGCGGCGTCACCGCCAGCCGGCAACCGTCCCTTCTCCACTTCACGCGAGAGGGACTTCGCTATCGCATCACGCGCCCGCCGCACCGCACCGCCATCGGCGTCGGCGAGCACGACCCGGTGCCCCGCCACCGCGGCAACCTGGGCGATCCCGCTCCCCATGGCTCCCGCGCCTACGACGCCGATCGGACTGTCCCGGTCGAGCACCTAACGACCAACGAACACGGGTGCGCGCTTCTCGAGAAAGGCCTTCACGCCCTCGCGGTAGTCCGCCGTCGATCCGGCCTCCGCCTGCAGCTGCGCCTCGAGGGCGAGCTGCTCGTCGAGCCCGTTCGTCGCGGAGGCGTTGAGCGCGCGCTTGATGAGACCGAGCCCGCGGGTCGGGCGCGTGGCGAGCTGGCGCGCGAGCGTCGTGGCCTCATCCAGGAGCTTCGAACCATCCACGACACGAAGGATGAGCCCCATGGCAACGGCCTCCTGCGCCGTCACCTTGTCCGCCAGCATCATGAGGGCAGTCGCGCGCGCCATTCCCACGAGGCGCGGAAGGAAGAACGTGCCCCCTGTGTCGGGCACGAGCCCGATCTTCGAGAACGACTGGATGAACGTGGCGTCGGACGACGCGAGGACGAAGTCGCACGCGAACGTCAGGTTGGCGCCCGCACCGGCCGCAACACCGTTGACGGCGCATACGACCGGCTTGTCGAGCTGCCTGATCGTCCGCACGATCGGGTTGTACCCACGCGCGACGATGTCCCCAAGGTCCAGCGCCGGTCCCTCCTTCGGCATCGCCTCGGCGAGATCCTGACCGGCGCAGAACGCTCTGCCGGCGCCCGTGAGCAGCACGGCTCTCGCGTCCGGGTCGGAGCCGGCCTGCGAAAGCGCCTGTCTCACTTCCGACGCCATCGCGCGGTTGAAGCTGTTCAGGACGTCGGGACGGTTGAGCGTGATCTTCGCGACGCCCTGGTCCGTTTCGTAGAGAATGTGCTCGAATGCCATGGAGCTCCGGGTCGATACCAACGCGCTCGTAACGACGACAGCGACGCGCGAAACCTAACTCGCCGTCACTTTCTGACCCATCCTGGGGCGCCGAGAACGTCGATCCGCGCAATCACATCACCTTCCAACACCGCGTCCACGACGTCCATTCCGCGCACGACCTCGGCGAAGACCGTGTAGTCGTGGTCGAGCCGCCAGTTGTCGATCAGGTTGACGAAGATCTGCGCGTCGCCCGTGTCCCGCCCACGCGTCGAGATCCCCAGCGTGCCGCGCTCGTGAGAGCGTAACCCAAGCTCGTCACGCAGGTATCGATTGTTACCGACGTACTCGTTGGCGCCGGGGCTGCCACCCTGAATCACGAAATTGGTCGCCACGCGATGAAACGTGAGCCCGTCGTAGTAGCCGTTGACCGCCAGAGCGACGAAGCCGCGAATCGTCGCCGGCGCTTCGTCCACGAAGAGTCGTAGCTCGAACGACCCCCCGCCGGACGCCGGTGCCATGGTCACCCGGACCCGCGCGTCGCGAAGGCTCGAGAGCTCCGCGAGCGAGACGGGGATGGGCGCCATTGGCCGAGGGGCGGCGACCACGCTGCCTGCGCCCCACGTCCGGAGGATCTGAGCCGCGCGCTCCGCGATCGCGGGGTCGTAGTCGGTGAGATACGAGCGGAGCCGCGCGTCACGGTTCGCCGCGGCGGCGGTCTCGATGCGCGCGAGGAGCTCCATGCGCGGGTCACGCGAGGTCTCTCGCCGTTCGAGCGTGATTCGTTCGAGGGTAGCGAAGAGCGCATCGACGAGGGAGGCCGCCGGCGGCGCACCGTCGAGTGCCTTGGCCGCCTCGAGGATGAGCTGGTAGTCCCGGCGCTTCAGCTCGGACACGAAGATGGAGTCGATTCCCGGGGTCCGATCGATCGCGGTGGTCGTCGCGTTAGGCTGCGCCGGCCGTACCAGCCCGGATAGCGCCACAACCGCCGCCGATCGCACGTTGTCCGATCGATCCTGCGCCAGAGTCCGGAGGGACGCGGTGTCGGCAAGATCGCCAGCGGCACGCGCAGCGTACATGCGCACCTGCCACGTCGCGTGCGAGAGCAGTCGGGGCATGAACGCGCGAGCCGAGTCCGGCGCGAGGCGTGCCAGCGAGACGGCCGCGTGTGCGCCATAATGCCAGCTTCCTCGAGCCGCGGTTCGAGATGCCGCAGCCGGTGGAAGCTCTCTCATGAGCGTATTGAGCCGCGCAAGAGCCGCTATTCCCGGCTCGCACGACGACCCGCCGAGCGCGTCGATCGCCGTGAGCGCGACGTGTGCGTTCGCGTCTCGTGTGGCGCCGATGAGTGGCGCGCAGGCGGCGCCGCGTCGTCGAGCGTACCCACGAACGGCTTCGACACGGACACTCGGGGAGCGGTCGCGAAGAGCGACGTTGACCACGCGCGCGCGCGAGGAGTCGTCCAGGGCAGCCGCGAGCGCGGCCGAGGCGACGACCTGACGCCTCACCTGCGGGTCGGCATCGCCGAAGTCACTGAGGAACCGCGATCGAATCTCGCGGGCTGTCGCGCTGTCGACCCCGTTCGGCGCGTTCACGGCCGCTCCGAGCACACGCCCGCGGATCGCGGCCAGGATCACATTCGTCTCGCGCGACCAGATCGTGTCGCTCACCGCCGCCGCACTGGCGACGGAGGGAACGCGAGGTATCTGCGCGACACGCAGCACGCCGGGAGCGGTCCGCAGATTGGGAAAGCGGCGGAGAAGCGCATCGGTGCCGTGTGCAATCCCGAACCAGGGCTCGCGAGCCAGAGCGCCATCGCTTGGGCCGCCATCCAGCAGCGATGCGATCGATTCTGTTGCCGCGCGCGCGACGTCTTCGGTGGGGTACGGCAGCCGTCCCAGCGTTCGCGCGAGCGTTCCCCGGACGATCGGGTCTGCCTCGCTGGTCGTCAGCCCACGGAGAAGGCCCTGGATGGCGATGAGCGCTCGGCGTTGATCGTCGTCCATTCCCGGCGCGTTCGCCCCGGCCGCCTTCGCGATCTGTCCGATTGCGTTGATGGCTTCGGCCCGCACGAGGGGAGACGAGTCCGTTACCATGGGTTCGAGCGCGGGCATGTTCTCGAGACGTTCGATTCGGCCAAGGGCCCGCGCCGCAGTACGCCGGATGGCGATGTCCGGGCTTCGAAGACCCTCGAGAATGGGCATCAGGGCCGAGGAGTCGCGCGCGCGGGCATCTTCCGCGTCGAGCATGCGCTGGAGATCGGACAGGTTCGACGCGTTCGCCGACGCCGGACCGGCCTGGGGGAGCGCGGCCGATGGAAGCACACACCCGAAGAGCGCGATAAATGCAATGCGGTGGGTCGTCATTCCTATACGAAGTGAAGAATCACGGTCGGTAATACTGAGCGGTCTGTCGACCGAATGAGGATTCCTCGCTTCGCTCGGAATCACAAGGCTTCGTCGCCGTTTCCCGCTTCCAAATTCCGCCTCCCGCTTCGGTTCCTCGTCGCTCCGCGCATCCGCCTTCGGAATCCTTTGCTCCGCGACTAATTTCTTCCCCCATGCCAGTTCGGTCCGCATCGAAACCAAAATCGGCTCGTCCCAAGGCGTCCGGTCGCGCCATTGACTGGCGCGCCATCGCGTACAACACGCTCGTCTCGCGAGCGCTCGACGACGCCGAAGAGGCCACAAACCGAAACCGGGCAATGGTACCGCGCGAGCACGTCGTGCTCTACCAGTTTTCCGCGCGTGGCCACGACGTGGCGCAGACGATCCTGGGCTCCATGCTCGACCATCCTCACGATGGCGTGGGGGCCTACTACCGGTCGCGCCCGCTGCTGCTCTCGGTCGGGCTCTCGATCGAGGACGCGCTCGCCAGTCCGCTCGGTCGGTCAGGCGGCTTCAGCGACGGCCGCGACATCGGCGTCGTCTGCAACCTGTCTAACAGGAACGGCGCGGTCGTCCTCCCGATGTCGGGTGACGTCGGCTCGCAGTACACGCCGGCGGCCGGCTGGGCCCAATCCATCACCTATTACCGCGACGTCCTCGGCGACGCGTCCTATCGCGGAGCAATGGCCGTCGCGCTCGGCGGCGAGGCGTCGGTCGCGACAAACGGGTTCTGGTCGTCGCTCACAATGGCGACGACGCTCCGGCTGCCAATGCTCTTCTACATCGAGGACAACGGCCTGGGGATCTCGGTCAAGGGTGAGATGCAGACACCCGGGGGCAATATCGCGCGCAATCTGGCGTCGTTCGGCAACCTATTCATCCGCGACGGCAACGGATGCGATCCCGAGGAGACAGCGCGCTTGTTAGGCGAGGTCGTGGACCATGTACGGGCCGGCGAAGGGCCCGCGCTCATCCACCTGACGGTGCCGCGACTGTGTTCTCACTCGGGGCCCGATAACCAGAAGGGGTATCGGAGCGAAACGGAGATCGCGGCCGACGTGAGCCGCGACCCACTGCCCCGTCTCCACAGGCATCTCGTGCCGGCCATGATGGCGGAGTCCGAGTGGACGGAGATCGAGCGCGAGGTCGAGCGCGACGTCACCCGCGCGCTCGACGGTGCCCGGGCGCGACCGGCACCCAACCCGTGGACGATCCATCGGTTCGTATACGAGGAGCCGCTCGGGCCGGACGATCGGCTGGCGGTCGGCGGGCTCACCGACGTCGACCTCGCGGCACTCCCATCGACGACCGAGCCTAACGCGAACGGCGACGTGGTGCGGTTCCCCGAGGCCGTCAAGCGGACCCTGCGAGCGGAGCTCCAGCGGAATCCCAAAGTGCTCGTGTTCGGCGAAGACGTGGGCGTCAAGGGCGGGGTCCACCTCGTCACCGAGGGCCTCCAGAAGCAATTCGGCGCCGGACGCGTGTTCGACACCAGCCTGTCGGAGGAAGGCATTGTCGGGCGCGCCGTCGGGATGGCGATCGCCGGGCTCATGCCCGTGGCCGAGATTCAATTCCGGAAGTACGCGGACCCGGCCCACGAGCAGCTGAACAACTGCGGCACCATGCGGTGGCGCACGGCGAACCAGTTCTGCGCGCCGATCGTGGTGCGCATGCCCGGCGGCTACGGCAAGGACGTGGGCGACCCGTGGCACTCGCTGAGCGCCGAGGTCACCTGGGCGCACGCGATCGGCTGGCAGGTCATGATTCCCTCCAACGCCGCCGATGCGGTCGGGCTGCTGCGATCCGCCATGCGCAGCCGGAACCCGACGATCTTCTTCGAGCACCGGTCGCTGCTCATGACGAGCGACGGGAGCGCGCGCTATCCCGGCGATGACTACGTCGTCCCGTTAGGTAAGGCGACGCGGGTTCGCGAGGGTACCGACATCACGGTGGTCTCATGGGGCGCGATGGTCCACCGATGCGCGGACGCGGCGGAACGATTCGGCGGCCGTGTCGATCTTCTCGACCTGCGGACGGTCGCCCCATGGGATCGCGAGGCGGTGCTCGAGTCTGTGCGTCGGACGTCACGCTGCCTGATCGTCCACGAAGACACCCTGACGGCTGGTTTCGGCGCCGAGATCGCGGCGGTCGTCGCGCGTGAGGCGTTCTGGTTCCTCGATGCCCCGGTAGACCGCCTTGCCGTCGAGGACGTGCCGATGCCGTATCACCCGTCGCTGCTCGAGGCCGTGCTGCCCGATGCGGATCGGATAGCGGCGCGGATCGACGCCCTCCTCGGCGCCTAGAGCTGCCGGATCCCCGGCATCGCCGAATCGTCGGCGTTTGTGGCATTCCGGGACGCATCACCTCGGCGGCGAGCCTTTTCCCGGGAACTGCGATAAAGCGGATCTGGCGGAAACAACCAAATGACGTGAAGGCTTGTTCTCCGAAATCAGGCGATAGAAAGCTGGCCGCGTTCCAAAATGGAAAAGAATACCGAGCGTAAGGTTGCTCGCTCGAAGCCAGTTCTGAAGTTGCTGGCGGTCTTCGGGCACAGTTGCGCGCCCGGCCTTGAGCTCCACGGCAAGTCGATCCTCGACCAGCAGATCGACTCGAAAATGGCCTACGGGATATTGCTCGTAGAAAGCGGTCACGGTCACCTCGCGCTTCACGCGAAAGCCCCGCCGCCTAAGCTCGATGTACAGCGCTCTGGAGTAGA
>JBKOYV010000209.1:0-27829 GCA_046725585.1 Gemmatimonadota bacterium
CCCCCACTCACTCAGCCCACACCGCCCGGCACAGCCGCCTCAGCCACCCCCCGTCTCCCGTCTCCCGTCTCCCGTCTCCCGTCTCCCGTCTCCCGTCTCCCGTCTCCCGTCTCCCGTCTCCCGTCTCCCGTCTCCCGTTCACCCGAGATATCGATTGAGAATCGGCCCGTACGCGTCGATCCGGCGGTCCCTCAGGAACGGCCAGTTGCGTCGTGTATCCTCGATCAGGCGCGGGTCGCAGGTCGCCACCAGCACCGCCGGATCGACGCCCGCTTCCGCAACGATCCGGCCGAACGGGTCGCTGATGAACGAATGGCCGAAGAACTCGAGCCCGTTCGTCCCGGGCTCCGGCTCGAATCCGACGCGGTTGGGGCTCGCGACGTACACTCCGTTCGCGATCGCATGGCCGCGCTGGATCGTTCGCCACGCCGTCACCTGGTCCTCGCCGAACTCCGCCTTCTCCGACGGATGCCATCCGATTGCCGTGGGGTAGAACAGGATGTCCGCGCCTAACAACGACGTGATGCGCGCCGCCTCCGGATACCACTGGTCCCAGCAGATCAGCACGCCGATGCTCCCATGCCGCGTTTTCCAGACGCGCCAGCCATTGGCCGCGCCCTTGAGCGTGTAGCGCTCGTCCTGCGTCGCGTCGCCCGGCGTGAAGTAGTACTTCTCGTTGAAGAGCGGGTCGTCGGGGATGTGCATCTTCCGATATACGCCGAGCAGCGAACCGTCCGCGTCGATGACGGCGGCCGAGTTACGGTACACACCGGCAGCCTGGCGCTCGAAGATCGGAACGATGAGGACGATCGCGAGGTCCTTCGCAAGCGCCTGCATCGTCGTGACGGTGGGCCCCGGAATCGCCTCGGCCAGCTCGAAGCGTTCGCCCTTCTGCGCCTTGCAGAAATACTGGCAGTTGAACAGCTCCTGCAAGCAGATGATCTGCGCGCCGCGCGCGTGCGCTTCGCGGATCTTCGTGATGGCGTCGTTCAGGTTCGCTGAAACGTCTGGACCGACGGCTTCCTGAATGAGGCCGACGGTGAAGGGCTGGGTCGCGCTCATGCGCGAATAGTAATCAGCGCCTCAAGTCCGCCTGACGAGTCGATCGCTCCACGACGCCGATGACGACGTCGCCAACGTTGGTGCCGGACAGACCGGTTCGGAGCAGTGCGCCGACGGCGTCGAGCGCATCGTGCGCTCGATGCTCCGCCAGGTCGTGCGCCGGGTCGCGGCCCGTCGTCACGATGGCCTCCCACGTCAGCGCATCGACTACGGCACCGGCCGCATCGGTGTTGCCGTCGCGCCCGTCTGTTCCTGCGGCGAGGAGTGTGAGACCGATGCCTCGATCGCCTTCCGATTGCAACGCGTCCGCGGCCGCGAGCGCGAGCTCCTGACAGCGGCCCCCAGGCGTTGGCTCTCCTGCGCCGAGCCGAACGGTCGTCTCTCCGCCCCATAACATGCAGGCGAACCGAGCGTCGGGATTCTCTGCGCTTGCCGCGTCCAGGAACCCGGCTTCGCGAAAACGCACGAGCTCATCGACAAGGCGTTGCGCGGTGAACGTCGCGTCGTCGAGAAGCGGCTCACCAATGACTCTGACAGGTGCCGTACCGAGCGAACGGGCCGCGTCGGCGCCCGCCTCGAGCGCGTCACGGTTGCCGAGAACCACGGTGCATTCGACGTGCTCGAACGCCGGATCGTCGGGCCGCGGTGGTTGGCTTTCGTTCGTTGGGGTGCGAAGCAAATCGCGGAGCGCGCGCGGAACGAACGGCTCGAGCCCATCGCGCTCAATGAGCGCCAGGACGTCCGAGGAGCTCCGCGGGTCCGGAGCGCACGGCCCCGAGGCGATCGACGGGATGTCGTCGCCGACTACATCGGACACGATGAGGCAGTGCACGCGCGCCGGGGCGAGCGCTCGCGCGAGCCGCCCGGCACCCCATCTCGTGAAGCGTTTCCGGACGGCGTTCATGGCCGTGATGTCAGCGCCCGAGGTGAGGAGCGCATCGAACATCCACGAGAGATCGCGCTCGGACACGCCCGGCACCGGGGCTGCGACGAGGCTCGTCGCGCCGCCGGAGAGCAGGACGAACACGGTTCCGGTTCCGTGAATCTGGTCCGTGAGCGCTCCGACGAGATCCGATGCGCGGTGCGAGTTGTTCGACGGCACCGGGTGATCGCCAGCGACGCTCACGACGCGCGGGTGAGGGGAGGGTATCGTCTCTGGCGCGACGATGACCCCGCCTTCCGGTTCCATCTGCTGGGCGCGTAACACGTCCACGGCCGCATCAGCCATCGCGGCGGATGCCTTGCCCAGTGCGAGGATCCAGACCGGAGGAGAGGCCGACGTTAGGCGGTCCGACACGGCGCGTCGCGTTGCCACGCGCGGATCCACGCCGCCGACGGCTGCGGCGTGAATGGCGATCGCGAGCTCGCGGGCCGTCAGGGACCGGGGGTCGCTCATTCGGAAGAAAAAGAAGCGCCCCGGCCGAAGCCGGGGCGCCATCTCATTTGTTGTCTGATGGCGTGGGGGGTGAGAGCTTGTCGATCACGTCGCCGAGCTCCGTGTACGCGTCCGCTGCGAGCACCCGGAATGGCTGCGTCTTGTACGCGATCTTTCCGTCGGGCCCGATCACATAGAGCGATCGGTTGTCCGTTTTGTTCTTTTCGTCGTACGCGCCGTACATCGCGCCGACTTTCCCATCTACGTCGCTGGCAAACACGATCGGGAACTCCGAGTCGCGCGCCCAGTTGGCCTGGGTCGTATCGGCGTCCACGCTAATGCCGACCACGACGACCTTTCGTCCGTTGTTGAAGAGCGTGGCGTACTGATCACGGTACGCCTCCATTTGGACCGTTCAGCCTCGGGTCCTTGCCTTGAAGAAGAATGCGAGGACAACGGTCTTCCCACGCATCGCCGAGAGCTAGACCGGGTCGCGGAGCAGGCCGTAGCGGGTGGCCCCGGGCAGCGAAAAGTCGGGCGCGGTGTCGCCCACTTTGGGGCCGGTCTGAGGCGGAGGTGCTGCGGCCGGTTGCTGAGCGCCGCCGACGGTAGTGGAGCCCAACACCATTGCGAGCGTGAACGCGGCGACTCGGCCTCGCGCCGCACATTTGGATGCCATGTCGATCTCCGGGTTGGAACACGATTGAAGTTGTGGAACGAACGGGGAATCTGGAATAGGGAAACGGGAATGGGGAATGGCCGGGGCCACCGGCTGGATTCGTCAGCTATGGCCGGGTCTGCCTGGGTGGACAATTGCTGTCCTCTCCAGAGGATACCGACCCGCGTTAACCCTCCTAAACGCCAGCTAACATGGGGCATGCATGCTGCCTTCAGTGGGCCCGGACGCCGCGGCGATCGCGGCGCGGCTCAACGAGGAGGACGCGAATGACCAGATATGTGAAGACGCTCGTAGTGCCGGCGCTTGTGCTCGCAGCCGCCTGTGGGCGCGACGAAAAACCGATGGACGACGCGCTGAAGAACGACCTCAGCCTTGCGTCCTCGATGCAGCCCTACCAACCGCAGCAGTTCGTGTCGCCGATGGAACAGGGCTACGCCGGGTACGGATACGGCCAGTACGTGCCGCAGCCTAACGGGTACTATCCGAGCGCACCACAACCAGTGGCCCAGCGCCGGATCTACCGCGCGCCGGCAAGCTCGAGCGGTACCTCCTCGACGGGCACGGCTCGAACCGGGACGCAGGTCGTGAAGAATACGAAGCGTGACGCGATCATCGGCGGCGTGGCTGGCGCGGCGATTGGCGCTGTGACCTCCCGCGACAAGCTCAAAGGCGCGGTGATTGGCGGTGTCGCCGGCAGCGTGCTCGGCGCGGTGATCGGTAACAACGTGGACGTGAAGAAGATCCCTTTCTAAGCACCTTGGTACGCAGGACACGTCCATGTCAGAGCGCGGCGCTCGGGAAACCGAGCGCCGCGTTCGACGTTTAGGGTCGTCGCTATAGTGTTGGGCACGCCTCTCGCCTTTTCGATTCTGCGTGACCAACCACGACGTTAACGGCGATTCTGCCGCGGCAAACAACGACCGACGCCAGCACAGCCCATCCCGGCGCGTCGGCACGCACCAGGCTCGGCAATCACTCGCGGCGCATCACGCGGCGCAACGATCGAAAATTGAGCGTATCGCGGACGCCCTGACGCGCGCCGCCGCATCCACACCGTTCCTGGTCTTTCATGTGGTGTGGTTCGCGGCCTGGATCCTTCTCAACACGGGCGCACTTGGCACGCGACCGTTCGATCCGTTCCCGTTCGGACTCCTCACGCTGATCGTGTCGCTGGAGGCGATCTTCCTGTCGATTTTCGTCCTGATGGCTCAGTCGCGCGAGGCGACAGTCGCCGAGCTTCGCGAGGAGGTGAGCCTGCAGGTGGTGCTTCGAATGGAAGAAGAGGTCACGAAGACGCTGCAGCTCGTGGCTGGCCTATACACGCGCCTCGGCCAACAGGTGAGTGAAGACCCGGAGCTTCGCGAGATGCTCGGGCCGCTCGACGCGGATGAGATCGAGCGGCACCTGATCGATCAGATCAAGGAGGCTCGCACGCCGCGGAAGCGGAACCACTCCACGAAGCCCTGAGCGAGCGTGCCGCGAGCTGGAGCGAGTGCCCCAGCTCGCGGCCCCGTTCAATCGAGTGAGCCGACGCTACGTCCTGCCGCCGACGAGCTGCCTGAGAACGTACGGCAGGATCCCCCCGTGCTTGTAGTAGCTGAGCTCCTCGGGCGTATCGATGCGCGCGAGAACCTTGAACGTCTTCGCCGTGCCGTCCGCCCGCTTGGCCGTCACGCTGAGGGCTGCTCGCGGCTTGAGCGAGTCATCGAGGTCGCCGATGTCGAACGTCTCGAATCCCGTTAGGCCGAGCGACTGCCGCGTCTCGCCGTTCGTCAGCTCGAGCGGGAGCACTCCCATGCCCACGAGATTCGACCGATGGATGCGCTCGAACGACTCGGCGATCACTGCCCGGATGCCGAGCAGCATCGTGCCCTTCGCAGCCCAGTCGCGCGACGATCCCGTTCCATATTCCTTCCCCGCGATCACCACGAGCGGCGTGCCACGCGCCTGGAACTCCATCGCGACGTCGAAGATCGGACGCGGCTCGCCGCCGGGTTCGGTGGCGGTCCACCATCCTTCCTTGCCGCCGGCGAGCTCGTTACGGAGGCGAATGTTCGCGAACGTTCCTCGCATCATCACCTCGTGATTACCGCGCCGGGCGCCGTAGGAGTTGAAGTCCTTCGTCGCGACGCCGTGCGCGATGAGCCATTTGCCCGCCGGGCTCGCGGCGGCGATGTTGCCGGCCGGGGAAATGTGGTCGGTCGTGATCGAGTCGGCGAACATGCCTAACGCCCGGGCGCCCGTGATCGCGCGGACCCCCGGCGGGGCCATCGTCATGCCCGCGAAATAGGGCGGGTTCTTCACGTAGGTCGACGCGTCCGTCCAGGCATACAGGTCGCCGGTCGGCACTTCCAGCGCCCGCCATTCGTCGTCCCCCTGAAAGACGTTCGCGTACTGCCGCTCGAACTGTTCCGACTTGACGGACCGCATGATCTCGGCGTCGACCTCCGCGGGGGCCGGCCAGATGTCGCGAAGGAAAACCGGCCCGTCCTTCCCGACGCCTAACGGCTCCGTGTTGAAGTCGATGTCCATCCGGCCGGCGAGCGCATAGGCGACCACGAGCGGTGGCGACATCAGGTAGTTGAACCGGGTGAGCGGATTCACCCGGCCCTCGAAGTTGCGGTTGCCCGAAAGCACGGCGGCGACCACCAGCTTGTTCTCCTCCACCGCCTGCGCAATCGGCTCGGGCAGGGGCCCCGAGTTACCGATGCACGTCGTGCAGCCGTAGCCCACGATATGGAAGCCGAGCGTCTCGAGCGGCTTCATCACGCCAGCGGCCTCGTAGTACTCGGTGACGACCTTCGACCCGGGCGCGCAGCTCGTCTTGACCCACGGCTTCGTCGTCAGGCCCTTCGCAACGGCGTTGCGCGCCAGCAGGCCCGCGCCGAGCATGACAGACGGGTTCGAGGTATTCGTGCAGCTGGTGATGGCCGCGATCACCACCGATCCGTGGCGCAGCGTGAACCGGTTGCCGTTCATCTCGACTGCCACGCCGGCATCGTCGGCGACATCCTGGGGCGCGACGGCGACTGCCGCCGCCGAGAGCTCCGGTGTCGCGGATACCGTGGTCGCGCGCTTGAGTGCCGCGCCACCACCGCCAGCGGCCAGACGCTCGAGATCCGCCTTGAGCGCGTCGCGAAACATCGGCTTCGCCTGGCGCAGCGGAACGCGGTCCTGCGGGCGCTTCGGACCTGCGAGGCTCGGCTCGACCGTCGTGAGATCGAGCTCGATCGTGTCCGTGAACACCGGGTCGGGCGTGTCGTCGGTGCGGAACAGTCCCTGTTCCTTGCAGTAGGCCTCGACCAGCGCCGCGTGGTCGCTGCCACGTCCCGTTAGGCGGAGGTAGTCCAGCGTCTGCGCATCGACCGGAAAGAAACCCATGGTGGCGCCATACTCCGGCGCCATGTTGCCGATCGTCGCGCGATCCGCCAGCGGGAGCGTGGAGAGCCCGTTGCCGTAGAATTCCACGAACTTGCCGACGACCTTCTTCTTTCGAAGCATCTCCGTGACGGTCAGCACGAGATCGGTTGCGGTCGCGCCGGGTGGCAGCTTGCCGTGAAGCTTGAAGCCGACGACCTCCGGAATAAGCATCGAAACAGGTTGGCCGAGCATCGCCGCCTCGGCCTCGATGCCGCCGACGCCCCAACCCATGACGCCCAGGCCGTTGATCATCGTCGTGTGCGAGTCCGTGCCGACGAGCGAGTCGGGATATGCGATGATTCCACCGTTCTCCTCCCTCGTGAACACGACGCGCCCGAGGTACTCGAGGTTCACCTGGTGACAGATGCCGGTGCCGGGCGGGACGACGCGGAAGTTGTTCAGCGCGTTCTGACCCCACCGCAGAAACTCGTAGCGTTCGCGGTTGCGCTCGAACTCCTTCTCGGTGTTGAGAAGAAACGCCGCCTCGCTTCCGTATTCATCGACCTGCACGGAGTGATCAATCACGAGGTCGACTGGCTGAAGCGGGTTGATGCGCTTCGGATCTCCGCCGAGCTGTCGCATGGCGTCGCGCATCGCCGCGAGATCCACGACGCACGGGACGCCGGTGAAATCCTGCAGCAGCACCCGGCTTGTTCGGAACGCGATCTCCTTCTCGACCTTCGCCTTCACATCCCACCGAGCCAGCGCTTCTACGTCGCCCGACTTCACGAACGCGCCGTCTTCGTTTCGCAACAGGTTCTCGAGCAGGATCTTCAGGCTGAACGGCAGCTGGTTCACCGTGCTGCCGGGGAGCGCGCCAACGCTCGCCAGGCGGAAGATGGTGTACTGCCGCCCCGCGACATTCAGCGTCGCGCGGCTGCCGAAAGTGTTCGGATGTGTCATGGGTCGTCTCTCGCTGTGCGCCCGGATTTCTGGAGGTTGGGCGCGAGGGATCACGGAGCCACTGCCGCACCGCAGCGCGCGCGCGACAGGCTAACCGCAATCTACAATGTCAGCGGATCGTCGGGAGCGGGCGTAGTGTGGCCCGCGGTGCGAGCTCGCCCGTCAGCGGAGCTCGCCGCCGGGCGCGAATGCCCGCGCCTCGCTCTCGTACCACGAGCTTCGGCGCGGACCGCCTCGCATGCGCAGCTCACCCTCGTCGATGAGACGGAGCGGCATGAACACGTCGACCACGATGAAGCGCGACAGCGTTCGCCCGGCGGGTCCGAGTCGCGCGAGCACCGCGTCACTCGAGGGGATCGCGTCGAGCACGGCGTCGCGCGTGTGTTGTGCGAGATGCAGGCTCTCGTGGGCCAGCGTGCGCTGCAGGTCGTAGTCCGTCCCCGCGCTCGCCGAATAGATCACGAGCCCCGCGTTATGCTGCGCGAACGATCCCCCGCACGGCGGCGGACAGCTCGACGAGGGGAGCCGCCAGTTGGGTGACCTGAGGATCGGCGCACCGGTCGCGAGTGTCTCTCTCCAGTCGACGCGCGGGCGTGACCCGCTGGTCATGACGGTTGCGAGGCGCGCCGCGCTCATCACCGAGAGGCGCGCCGTCACGGGGTGAGCGGCCCGCGCACGAACGCGAACGTAGAAGGGGTAGATCGGCAGCGTGACGTCCGACAGCAGTGGGGCGCGCGCGTCGGCGTTGCGCGTCACGCTCGCGCCCACGGCGGTGAGCTGAAGTCCCGCGAAGCGGGCGCCACGAGACTCCGTGCCAATGAGCTCCATTCCCGCGCTCATGAGTGATCCGCCGAGCAGCCCCTTCGCGAGCGCGACGCGAACGGGCGACCCCGATGCGAGTGCGCGCGCCACCGACGCTGTGGCGCCAATGGCGACGTTGAGCGCGAGATACCGCCTGTGGGCGACGGGGTCTCGCTCGAGCGCCTGAGCCGAGGCGACGCGTGGCGCCGAGACGATGAGCGCGAGGCCGATCGCGCGGATGGAGAATACAAATCGCGGCATTGACCAAGGACAGCCCCGCCTGCTTCCTCGTCACATCTGTCCGCGACGTACTTTTCGAGTGGCTGTTTCGCCTAACGGCGTGAGAGGCGTCACTGTTGCTCACGAATCCGGGACAGCAGGTTGGAACCGAATCGTTCGACCCCCGTGGAGGCCCGATGTCGAGAGCGTTCGTGAACGAGGATTCCGGCAGCCGTCCGTCCGGCCGCCGCTTCGTGCTTCCGTCGCGAACCGATCCGGCATTCGACGCGGCCGCAGCGCACGTCATACTGGACGCCGCGCGCGAGGGTGACACCGGCGCGGCCGAGGAGGCGACGGGGTATTACTGGGGCGAGCCACGGTTGCGCCCCCACGTCGAACGCATCCTCGCAACGGCTCGCGCCGAGCAGGACGAGCGGCTCGTGCAGCTCGCCGAACGGTGGCTCCGGTAAGGCGAACGGCGCTGCGACTCCGTACTGCTTCACCGGGATGACGTGCTCCGGGTGACACTGTCGTCAGTAGTGACCCGGCGTTGCCGACGCTACCTTTGGCTCCATGCTCACGCCTCTGGACGTCGTAGACGTCACGCTCGATCTCATGCGGATCGATTCGACGAGCGGGCGAGAGGGGGAAGTCATGGCGTTCGTCGAGCAGCTGCTCGCGAGCCGCGGGTGGACGACGACACGTATTCCCGTCTCGGCCGGGCGTGACGACATCTTCGCGACCACCCATCCCGCGCCACGCGTCACCCTCTCGACGCACCTCGACACGGTCCCGCCGTACATCGCGCCCGCTCGCACTGCCGCCCGGATAACAGGGCGAGGCGCGTGCGACGCCAAGGGGGTCGCCGCGGCGATGATCTGCGCGGCGGAGCGGTTGCGCGCCGCGTCGGTGCCGGTGGCGCTCCTCTTCGTTGTGGGAGAGGAGACGTGTCACGACGGTGCCCACGCGGCGAACGACGCGTACCAACGCGGGCTCGTGCCGTCGACGAGTATGGCCCTCGTGAACGGTGAACCTACGGAGAGTCGGCTCGCCCGCGGGACGAAGGGTGCTGTGAGAATGACGCTGCGGACCAGCGGCAAGGCCGCACATTCGGCGTATCCGCACCTCGGCGTGTCGGCGACGATGGGCCTCGTCCGGCTTCTCTCCGAGCTCGACACGATCACCCTCCCGAGCGACCCGGTGCTCGGCGAAACAACGGTGAACATCGGCATGCTCTCGGGAGGCGTGGCCGATAACATCGTCGCGCCGTGGGCCGAAGCGAGAGTGATGGCGCGACTGGTGGGCCCGGTGGATGACGTCGTGGGTGCGATAACGCGTTGGGCAGGGGACCGTGCCACCGTCGATGTGGGCGCGAGTATTCCGGCGGTCCACCTGGCGACGATGCCGGGAATCGAGACGTCCGTGGTCGCGTTCGCGACCGACATCCCCGCGCTCACCCGGTGGGGGACGCCCTACTTGTTCGGTCCCGGGTCGATTCACGTCGCCCACTCCGACCACGAGTTCATCGACATCGAGGAGCTTCGCTGCGGGGTCGATACGTACGAGACGCTTGTCCTCGGAATCGCGAGCCACTACTCGCCGCCCGTTAGGCACCCGGCCGTCACCTGACGGCTAACCCGAGGGTGTCTCCCGCGGCATATGTCGGCAGAGGGCTATCAGTCTGATAGCCAGCCGATGGCTGATAGCTGCCGAGCCGCTTCGCGGCCCGGCTACGCCACCTCTTGCTGCGCGATGGGCTGGTCGCTCACGGGCGTTAGGCGCGTGGCCGTGATCGCTTCCGTCGGACAGTGCCGCACGAAGTCCCCGTCCGCCGAGCACCAGTCCACGATCTCGGTCTTCGCGTACGCTTTGCCGCGCGCGTCCATCGCCATCACCTTGGGTGCGATGGCCGCGCAGAACCCGCATCCGGTGCAGAGATCGCGGTCCACCGACAGCCGGTACGCGGCGCGCGGATAGACGCCGCCCTTCGCCGCGAGACACTCGGGCAATTGCGCCAACGCCTCGCGCGCCGCGCGGTAGCCCTCCTCCATGACTTCCGGCGTGTGCGAGAAGCTGAGCCAGCCCACGTGACCCAGCCGCGGCCGAATCAGGAACATCGGTGGACCGGCCCACTCACTGAGCGGCGAAACTTGCAGCGCGTGCATCATGACCGTCGCAGCACGCATGTAGGTCGCGGCAAAGCCCTGAGCCGATGCGTCCGTGTTGTGCGACAGATCGCTCGAGCCCACATCGACAGCGATGACGGCGTCGGCGTGTTGCGCGGCGATCGCCACCGGCAGGTTGTCGATCGTGCCGCCGTCGATGCACTGTCGGCCATCCACCCGGCCGGGCGGGAAGAATCCGGGGAGCGCGCAAGACGCGTACACCGCGTCATCGACCCGAACGTTCGTGAGTCCCGGCAATCCCCACACGACCTGGGTTCCGCGCTCCACGTCGACGGTGTTCACGAGCAGCGGTGCGGAGAGCTCATCGAACGTGGTGCAGGGAACGGCGTTCGAGCAGAGCGCTCGCAGCGGCTCCTCGAGATAGATCGACGGCGATCGCATGCGCTCGAGCAGCATGCCGACGTGATTGATCCGGAACAGGTCGCGCTTACGCAGCCCGAGTGCACGCCGCTCCATCTCGTCCAGCGACATGCCACCCAGGTACGCCGCGGCGATCAGCGCTCCAATGCTGGTGCCTGCGTAGCACGTCGGTCGCACACCGGCCTCCGCGAGTGCGCGAAGCACGCCGATGTGCGCGAATCCCTTCATGCCTCCGCCGCCAAGGACGAGGGCGATGCGCCGATGCTCCAACTGCTGCTCTCCTTCAACTCGTCGCTTCATTGTACCCCACAAGCCACCGCGATACGCCGATGAGGGCGCGACCTCTCGGAAAAAGACCGGGGACGCGCGCTTCCGGTCACCGCCTCGGGCGTCGGGAAGTACGAAAAAGCCGGGCGACGCGTGTCGCCCGGCTAACCACCACGATTTCTACGTGTCGAGCATCACGTGAGGAATAGATAAAGCCCGTACAGCCCGATGCCCGCGCCGCCGAGCATCACGATCGTTCCAGCGTCGTCGCCAATGACTGCGCCGATCACCAGCGCGGCGCCACCAACGATCATCATCGCCACCGCATTGCGATTCGACTTCTTCTGCTGGAGGATTGGCGGCGCGCCATGCCGCGTGCTGGCTGTGTGTGACGCAACGCGGGCGCTTGCGCGGCTCGGTCCGCGTGCTGCCACCGTTGTCGCAGTGTCCTCCGACGACAGCTCCGCGACGGCCGTCACCGAGTCGAGGAGGGTGGCGGGCACGAGCCCGATCGCCACCGTCGCCCGCGACGTGTCACGTGCGTCGGCCTGACCCGCGGACTGTGCGGCAAGTGGCGCAGCAGCCCAGGTGAGCGCGGCAAACGCCGCGATCGCAGAAAACCGCACGTGCGGGTTCATCGACTTTCCTCCAGCGCTATGGTGTTGTTGAATGCCAGACGGGAAGAATTGGGCCATCATCCTACACGATGATAAGGCGGTCTCGTTCTCCCTAGTGGCGAGTCCACGCTGGATGATAGCTTGCCCGGTCTATGAGTGAACCCATCAGCGCCAGCGAGCGCTCGCTCGTCCGGGCGATAGGCACGTGGTCGCTCGCCGCCGGCGTCATCAACATCACTGTCGGCGGAGGCATCTTTCGTCTGCCTGCCGACGTGGCTGGAGCGCTCGGCGCGGCGGCCCCGATCGCCTACGTCGTGTGCGCGATCGCGATGGGGCTCATCGTGCTCTGCTTCGCCGAAGCGGGAAGCCGCGTGTCGATGACTGGCGGCCCGTATGCGTATGTCGAGCTCGCGTTCGGCCCCTACGTTGGGTTTCTCACCGGGGTCCTGATCTGGCTGCTCGGCACCACGGCGGTGGCAGCGGTGAGCACCGTGTTCGCAACCAACGCGGCGAAGCTGTTCCCAATCTTCGAGCAGCCGGTCATGCGCGGCTTGCTGCTGGCCGGGAGCTTCGCGACCGTCGCCACGATAAACATTCTGGGCGTGAAGCAGGGAAGTCGGCTCAATGGCATCGCGACGGTCGCGAAGCTCATGCCGCTTTTGTTGCTTGTGCTCGTCGGCGCGCTGTTCGTCCAGCCCGCGAACCTCGCGGTCGCGACGCCGCCGGCCGTCGGCGACGTGACGCGCGCGTCGATCGTGCTGATCTTCGCGTTCAGCGGAGTGGAGAGCGCACTCGTGCCCAGTGGCGAGGTGAAGGACCCGGCGCGCACCGTTCCGCGCGCCGTCTTCGTCGCGATGCTGGCGATCACGCTCCTATACATCGCCATCCAGCTCGTGGCGCAGGGCGTCCTTGGGGCCGCGCTCTCGAAATCCACGACCCCACTCGCCGACGCCGCAGGCGAAGTGTTCGGACCATGGGGGAAGATTCTTTTGCTCGGCGCGGTGGTGGTCTCCACGTTCGGGTACCTCAGCGGGATGACGCTGGCGATTCCGCGCGCGCTCTTCGCGTTCGGTCGCGACGGGTATCTGCCCGCCGCGATCGCTGCAGTGCACGCGCGATATCGAACTCCCTACGTGTCCATCGCCGTGCAGTCCGCGCTCGCGTGCACGCTCGCGATCACGAGTGCGTTCGGTCCGCTCGCGATCGTCGCAAACGTCGCGGCACTTCTCGTCTACTTCGCGTGCTCGCTCGCCGCGTGGCAGCTGCGCCGACGCGATGTGCGTGCGGGCGGCATCCCGTTTCGGGTTCCGGGAGGCGGCGTCGTGCCGTTACTCTCGTGCGCGATGATCATCGGGCTGCTCTCGTCGATCACCATTCTGGAGTGGCGCGTGCTGGGGGTGGTGCTCGGGGTGGCGTCGGCGTTGTTCCTGGTGACGCGTCGCCGTCGGGCGGCGCTCGCGGCGCGAACCGCCTGACGAGGGACAGCGCGTGAGCGATCCGCTCCTCGCCTTCCGGCCCGAGTTCCCGATCCTCGAGCGAACGACGTACCTCGTTTCGCATTCACTCGGTGCGATGCCGCGCACCGTTCCCGACCGACTCGCCGAATACGTCGACACGTGGGCGGAGCTTGGCGTGCGCGCATGGGCGAACGGCTGGTGGGAGATGCCGATCGAAGTGGCCAACGAGATTGCGCCGCTGCTCGGTGCGGCGGCGGGCGAGGTCGCGATGGTGCCCAACGTGTCGCTCGGTCAGGCGGCGGTCATGTCCGCCGTTGATTATGCGGCGCCGCGAAATCGCATCGTGATGACGGAGCTCGATTTTCCGTCGGTGCGTTACGTGTACGACCGGCTCGCGCCGCGTTTCGGAGCGGAGGTAGTCGTCGTGCGATCGGACGACGGCGTGGGAATCGACGAGGACCGGCTCATCGCCGCGATCGACGAACGAACAGCACTCGTGGCGATTTCGCACGTGCTGTTTCGATCGGCCTACATCCTGGACGTCGAGCGAATCTGCGCGCATGCCCACTCGGTTGGCGCGCTCGTGTCACTCGACGCGTTTCATTCGGTCGGAGTGATACCTGTCGACGTGAAGCGAATCGGCGTCGACTTCCTCACTGGCGGCGTGCTGAAATGGCTCTGCGGTGGCCCGGGGGGTTGCTTCCTCTACGCCTCACCGGCGGCCAGCGAGCAACGCGCACCGGCGCTGACGGGATGGCAGGCGCACCGACGTCCGTTCGGCTTCGAAGCTGAGATGGACTATGCGGACGGGGCAGCGCGCTGGCTATCGGGAACGCCGGTGATCCCGGCGCTCTACGCGGCAACGGAGGGACCGCGCCTCGTGCGGCGCGCGGGGATCGATGCGGTGCGGGCGAAGAGCACGAGGCAAACCGGCCGCCTCATCGAGCTTGCCGACGAGCGCGGGTATACGGTGCGCGCCCCGCGAGACGCTGCGCGTCGGGGCGGGACGGTGGCGTTTGATGTCCCGCACGCGTATGAGGTCGCGCAGTTCTTGCTCTCGCGCGATATCATTGTGGACTACAGGCCGAACGCCGGGATTCGGATCGCGCCGCATTTCTACACCAGCGACGCGGAGCTCGAACGGGCGGTCTCGGCGGTGGACGAAGCGCTCACGACCGGCGCCTGGCAGCACTTCGGCGAGCGCCGATCGGTCGTTACGTGAGCATGCTCGTCCCGGCCGAGCCGCTCGCGGCAAGCGCGCCTTCGGTCTGACCAGTTGCCGATTCCCGATCACCCGAACCGAACACCACGCCCGATGCCCCCAAAAGCAGAGAAAATCCGCAAGCAGTACTCGAACAAGGACTATCCGCACGTCGTCCTCCGCTTCGAAGACGGGCACGAGATTCACATCGACAAGGGCGCCTCGAAGTCGTTCGACGCGTACGTCGGCGAGCGGATCAAGATCCTCGCGATCTACGACCCGACGGCGAAGGAACGCGAGAAGATCGACACCCTGCGCGCGGAGCAGTTCGAAGACGCCACGGCGTGACCTCGCGGTGAGCCGCGGCGCCTAACGCGATGGCGCCGCGCCTCGTGATCGGCGTGATGGGACGGATGGGCGAGGCGATCGTCAAAGGCATGCGGGCCGGTGCCGGCCCCCATGACGCCTTTATCGATCCGAGGTTCAGCCGTGGTTGCTGACGATCGCCCGGGCCCGTTGTCGAGCCTGTCTTCCTCTCCCATAAGTGTCCCGCGCGCGGAAGGACGCCAATCCGCGACGTTCGAGGTCCTGGGGCTCCGTCTCGAGCTCAGCGCGTCGCCCGGCGCGGCAACGCTCGTCATCGTCGGCCATCAGGCACGCGATACCTACGCCGTCGATCCGACCGCACTAGCTGCGTGGGCCGTTGCCACGACGAAGCTTCTGTCGCTCCAGCCCGCCGAGAACGCCCGAGGCCGCGTGGCAATCCGCGCTCCGTTTCTCGTGGACCGCGAAGGTCGGCCCTCGATCGCGTTCGAGGCCCTGGTGTCGGAGGTGGGCGTTGGATACCGGCTGCTCGTCAGCGATGGCGACGAGGATGTTGCCGGGCTCATGACGACAGCGGACGTTGTGCACGGCATGGCTCAGGCTGCGGCCGGGTTCGGAACGGTGGCGCAACCGATCCGCTGATAGGCACGGGCACGGGTCCTGCCCCAGGAAGAACGAATCCTGGAGGGACCGTGATGAACAACCTCGGACGCGCGGCGCTCGCCGCGATGCTGCTTGTCGGCGCCGGGACCGCGAAGGCGCAGATTACCACCGTCGTCGCCTCGCCGCCGAGAAAAACCGAACCCGCGCAACAGGCGGCCGCGCAGCGGCGCGAGCAGGCCACGCAGGACAGCGTTGCTCGCGTAACGATGACGGGGATGAAAGAGTGGGTCGACTCGGCTTCGGCGGCGCTGGCCATTCGCCCCGACACCGTGCCCACGGCCGCCGATACGGCGCTCGGCACGCCACGCGCTGCCACGTCTCCTGCGCCCCGGACCGACTCGTCGGCAACCGCGCGGGCCTCGGAGCCCACGCCGGAGTTCAGAAGCGGGGCACGCGCCCCGGATACGGCAACGCCGTTTCCGGCGATCGGTGTCGCAGGCGCTGCGCTGATCCTGATCGGCGTCGCGATGAAGCGTCGCGAACGCACCGCCAGGGTACGGATGCGGCGCTGACGATGATGGGTCGCCTTGCGAGGCTCCCACTCGAGGCGCGAAGTGCGGTCGGCAGCGCGCTGATTGTCTGCGGCGCGCTGCTGCTCGTCGCGTCGGCCGCGTCGATCGCACGGGGCGCGATTGCGCGTGATGCGGCGCGCGCTCGCTGGGCCGAGATCGAGGCTCGGCGTTCGGTCGCTGGAGCCAGATTGGCCACGGACGGCACGCGGTGGAGTGACGCCCGAGGCACGCCCATCGCGCGCGTGATCATTCCACGACTGGGCCTCGACGAGGTGGTGGTCGAGGGCGTGGGCGAGGATGAGCTCAGGGCGGGCCCAGGACACATGATCGGGAGCGCGCTCCCGGGCGACAGCGGGACGAGCGTGATCTCGGCGCACCGGGACCGGCACTTCCACGCGCTCCGCGGAATTGCGGTGGGCGACACGGTCGTTACTGAAAGCGAGCGTGGAATCGTCTCATGGGCCGTATCGCGCGTCCGCGTAGTGTCCGCCGACCACTCCGCTCTCGACGCGCGCGCAACGCCGACGCTCATGCTCACGACGTGCTGGCCGATTCGTTATGTGGGTCCCGCGCCGGATCGACTGATCGTGGAAGCAACGCCGTTGGCGAGGTAGAGCGGGGCCGGGAACGGGGAACGGGGAACCGGCAATCGGAACCCGATGATCGGTCAATAATTGCTCATTTCCTTGACGCGCGCGCCGAAGTTGGAGATAAGCAAGCAGCGAATTTCTCCGTTCCCGGTTCCCAGTTCCCGGTTCCCGCTTTCAGCCCTTGTCACTCATCTCGTTCTCGCCGCGTGTCGCGCAGGCGATCGCCGAGCAGCAGCCGGTAGTGGCGCTGGAAAGCTCGGTCTTCGCACAGGGGCTTCCGATACCCGCGAACGAGGATGCCGCGCGCCGGATGGTCGCCGCGATCGAGCGAGTCGCAGCCGTGCCGGCGATATCCGCGATCAGTGCCGGGAAAGCGGTATTCGGGCTGAGCGATCAGGAGCTCGCACGGTTCCTCGCACGCGATGGCGTGATGAAAGTCAGCGCCCGCGACATCCCTATCGCGATGCTCCAAGGCCGTGACGGCGCCACGACGGTCGCGGGAGCGCTGTCGCTGATGGCGCTCTCACCGATTCGCGTCTTTGCGACGGGCGGGATTGGCGGCGTGCACCGGGAACCCCAATTCGACGAATCGGCCGATCTCGCCGAGCTTTCGCGCACGCCCGCGATCGTCGTGTGCGCGGGCGCGAAGTCGATCCTCGATCTCCACGCCACGATGGAGCGACTCGAGTCGCTCGGCGTGGTCGTCATTGGATATCGCACGAAGGAGATGCCGGGCTTTTTCTTCGCCGACACGGGCATCCCGATCGCGACGTCCCTTGGCTCGGCCGACGAGATCGCGCGCCTGTTCGCGCTGCAATGCTCGCTCGGCCGTCAGCAATCGATCGTCGTCATGCAGCCGCCGCCCGCGGAGCATGCCGTCCGAAAGGCCACGATCGAGCGCGCGCTCGACTCGGCGCTCGACGATGCCAAGCGACACGGGGTGCGGGGCGGGGCTGTGACACCGTATCTCCTCACGGCGGTGGAGCGAGCGACCGAGGGGCGCACTCTCGCAGCCAACGTCGCGCTGCTCGAGGCGAACGCCGCGCTCGCGGCGGAGATCGCCGTCGCCTGCTCGAGGAGCGCGCGACCGCCGGTGGCGCGCCCCTGAAGGTCCCTCGCGGGACCGACCGGGCGGACAAAAAGCCTGATCAGTCGCTCCGCTCTGTTATGAAATCGGGCGCGCAGCATTTCCGCTTCCAGCGTGTGCCCGTCACTCGGTCCGATGCGTCAAAAGAACGTAGGGCGCGAACTTTTTTAGCGCGCCCTCGTTGCCGACCGAACGGTGCGAGTTCTGCAATCGGGGCCCGGGCAACGCGAACGAACGAGAGCTCGTACTTACGTTGCTATCACGAATGACGACGCGTGTTTTCGCTCGCGAGAATCGGTCTCGATCGGGTGTTGAACTCAAGGCTGTACGAGTAGTACAATAGGCATACACTCACGAGCTGGAGGTTATCCGAGATATGCCGACCCCATTTCTGAGTTCCGAAGAGTACGATGAGCGTGCCCACCAGCTGTACAACGAAGGGCAGTATGACGAGGCGCTCGACGTACTTCGGGAGGGACTCACGCTCTATCCCAACGCGGTGGAGCTGCACATCGGGGTCGGTTACGCTCGGCTGGCGCGGGACGAGTTCGCGTGGGCTCGCCGGAGCTTCGAAGAGGCGCTGATTCTCGATCCTGAGCACGAGGACGCGCTCGCGGGATTGGGTGAGACGCTCCTCAAGTTCGGCCGCGCCGAAGCCGCCGTGAAAAGCTTCCGGCGTGTGCTCGAGCTCGGTTACCAGGACGACGTCGATCTCATGCTCCAGGTCGGACGCGCGCTGTTTCGCGAGGGCATGATCGACGAGGCGAAGGAGTTCTTCGACATCGCCGTCGAGCAGGCGCCGGAGTCGGCGGAAGCGGTGGCGCTCGTCGGCTACGCGCAGCACCGGCTTGGAGACGACAACGCTGCCATCTCGACCCTGCGTCGAGCCCTGCAGCTCGACAACGATCACGCCGAAGCGCGCATCTACCTCGGCAACATCCTCTACGACCGCGGCGACTACGAAGCGGCCTTGTACCACCTGGACCGGACGTCGCCCTCGGATCACTGGGACGAGCTGGGGATCTGGCGCCTCGTGGAGCTCAAGAAGACGATCTATCGCCTCAAGGACGACGACCCCGAGCTCAAGCCGTGGGAAGAGCGACTGAACGAGCTCGCTGGCGAGCCCGATGACATCGACGAGATGTTGGCGGAGATCGAGCAGCAGGCCGCCGATCAGGCCGCGGAGGAGGCGAAGGGGCAGCTCGAGCTGTTCGGAGGCCTCCTGTCGAACCTGGCCGATCAGCGGAGCGAGCCACAGCGTCGCGAGGAGCCGTCGCACGAAGTCCTCACGCGGGAGGGCAAGCCGTTCCGCGGCAGCTGGGACGAGATCGTGCAGATGATGCGCGACGCGAACACGGCCTTCGTCGGCCGCTCCATGCAGGAGTTCATGGCGACGGAAGCACGCCGTGGCTACTCGCTCACCGGCGTCACCATTCCCACGCGCGACGCGGAGAGCTTCATCCGCGGAAGCGCCGACGCGGGACTTCTGCGCATCGTGAAGTAAGGACCACTCCTCGGCCGTGACAACTTCGCAACAACGGGCCGCTCTCGCCGCACTCGATCAGGCGAGGCCGGCCATAGGCCGTCTTGATCTCTCGCGCGACCCCGAGGATCTCGCGGCTGACATCATCGAAGGCTGGCAGGCGGCCGAAACCGCGCTGCGATCGCTCATCGGGTCTGCATCACTGTCCGGACAGCCCCTGATCAGGGAGGTTCGCCAGCGCGACCTGCTGACGCTCGACCAGGCACACGCACTGGTCGAGTTCAGTGCGGCGCACGAGCGCGCGCAGCGCACGGACTATCGCCCGTCGAACGCCGACATCGGTGCGGCGCGGGTTGGGTTTCAGCAGCTCGAGGCGGCGTTGCGGCAGGAACGGGCCGTTGCACCGCCGCCGGCTCCTGCCGCTGCTACTGCCCCCGGTGCCGTTCCTGTGGCGCCCGACGCAGGCGCACCAGCGTTCCCCGTGGCGCCGAGGCGCCGCGGCTTTCCGCTGATCGCCCTCATCGGATTGCTGCTGCTCCTCGGGGCCATCGGTGGTGGCATCTACTACTTCACGGCGGGTCGTGCTCCCACGCCGCTGCAGGCAGGCATCGCGGCGTACTCCGCGGGCGATCGGACCGCGGCGAGGAACCATTTCGCCGAGGCGATTCGCGACGACCCGAAGGACGCGGACCCGCACATCTACCTCGGCCGCATGGCGCGCGACGAGGGCGATGCGGCCACGGCAGTGCGCGAGCTGCAGGCCGCGATCTCGCTCGAGCCTAACAACGCGACAGCCCAGCGTGAGATGGGCGCGCACCTGCTCGCTCAGGCCACGGGCCAGATCACGACCGGGAACCTTCCGGGCGCGCTCCAGTCGCTCAACCTCTCGCGAAACTTCTACGTCCGCGCCGTGCAACTGAACCCCGCGGACAAGAGCGCGGAGGGATACCTCGGCTGCGTGCTCATGCGGCTCGGCCGCGTGCAGGAAGCGAACAACTTCTGGCAGCGCGCGGGACCGGGGCCCTGGACTCAGTGTCAACCGCTTCCGACGCTGGCCCCGCAGGTGCCGGGGGCACAGTCGCCGGTGCGGTGATCGAGCTCAGTCACGTCTCGAAGACGTTCGCGTCGCGATCCGCCGGCTCGGCGCGGGCGCTCGATGATGTCTCCTTTCGCGTCGCAGCTGGTGAAGTGGCCGGCATCTCCGGACCTGAGGGCGCGGGGAAGTCGACGCTTCTCGCGATTGTGGCCGGCCAGTTGCGACCGTCGAGCGGCAGCGTACGGATTGACGGCATCGATCCGCGGCGGTTCGTGGAGCGTGAGGGCATTGCATACCTGCCGCAACCGCTGTCATTGCCTGGCGGCTGGCGTGTATCGGACGCCCTAACGCGGCTCGCCGTGTTGTCCGGCGTTCGGCCGACGTACACGAAGCACCGCGTCGCAGCCTGCATGCGCGAGCTCGGGCTCTACGACGATCGACGTGCGCGAGTCCGATCGCTGAAGGGCGACGCGCGCCTGCGCCTCGGGCTGGCCCAGGCCATCGTCGCGGACCATCGCGTGATCGTGCTCGATGAGCCGCTGGAGGGCATGAGCGCCGAATCGCTCGAGCGGCTCCGGGACCTCGTCGTTAGGTTGCGGGCGTTCGATCGCGCGATTCTCATTGCCTCTCGCGATACGGCCGAGCTTCAGCGCATCGCCGATCGGGTGACGCTGATCGACCGTGGTCGTACCCGGAGGATTGGTGCCCCGCGTCCGGCCACGCCGGCGGACACCGAGGCCGTCTTCCACATCACGCTCCACCACGGCGGCGAGCACGTGCTCGCGGTTTTCCCAACTGCGATCTCACTCGGCCGGTCGACGTACGCCGTGCGAGTGAGTGGGTTTGCGGCACTCAACCGTGGGCTGCGCGAGCTGCTCGACCGCGGGGCGCTCCTCGCCTCCGTGATGCCCGCTCACGCGGCGGTGGACGCGAGCGCGCTCGTGCTGAATGAGGCGGGGCAGTGAAAGGTCGCATTACCGCCTACGCAGGGTATCAGCTGCGCGACTACTTCGCGACGCGGGCACTGCCCATCGCGATCGCGACCGCGCTGGCGGCATGGGGACTCGCCACCGCGCGCGGGGTGACGCTTTCGGCGCTGGATCCGAACGGCGGCATCGACGCCCGCGAGCGCATCCAACAGGCATTCGAGCTGTTGCTCGTGATCTTCGGCTTCGTCGCCGGCGCGGCCGCCGCGTATGGACTCGTATCGCACCATCGGTCGCGGGGGTACGACCGCCTGCTGTTCTCGCGTCCCATCAACCCCGTTCGGTACTACTCGCAGGGGTTTGTCCTCGCCGGGATTGGCGGCGTCGTTCTCGCAACCGTGGGCGCCGAGGTCTATGCGGCAGCAGTCCATTCGGTGTCGTTGGCGGGTGTCGCGGGGTACGTCGCGCTCGCATGGGTGCTCGTTGGTGGGGTCGCGTTTCTGCTTTCGACGGTGACTCCGTTCCACCTGCCGATACTCGCCGTCGTGCTCGCCGGGGATCTGGCGATCCAGCATTACGCCACCCAGCTGACGGGGGCCGATGCCGGTCCGGTCGCCGCCGTTGTACAGTACCTGTTGCCGCCAGCGCACGTGCTCGTGGCGCTTCGCGGAGCGTTTGCGCGAGGTCTCTTCATTGATCCGCGCGCTCTGGCGTGGCCCGCGGGCTACGGGGCCGCCTGCATCGTGATCGCAGTGATTCTTCTCCGGCGCCGTCCTTTCCGCCCATGACCTCGATCGTCTCGCGTCCGGTTTCGGTGGACCCCGCGTCGGTGGAGCGCGAAGTCCTGCCTAACGGGCTCACCGTGCTCCTGCGCCGCGATGACACGGCACCCGTCGTCGCCATCGTCACGCACGTGAAGGCGGGCTACTTCGACGAGACCGACGACGTCGTCGGAATCGCTCACGTGCTCGAGCACATGTACTTCAAGGGCACGCCAAGGCGAGGAGTCGGCGTCATCGCAAAGGAAACGAAAGCCAGCGGCGGCTATCTCAATGCCAGCACGATCTACGACCATACGGTGTACTACACGGTGCTGCCGTCTTCCGGGCTGGTCGCTGGCCTGGAGATCCAGGCCGACGCCTATGCGAACTCGGTGATCGATGCCGGCGAGCTCGCGCGCGAGCTCGAGGTGATCATCCAGGAAGCGAAGCGGAAAGCCGATAACCCTCCGGCGGTCACGACCGAGACGCTCTTCGAGCTGCTTCACGATCAGCATCGGATGCGTCGCTGGCGGATCGGGCGGGAAGCCGGATTGCGACGGCTCACGCGCGACGACCTCGTTCGCTTCTACCGGAACTTCTACCGTCCGTCGTCGACCATCCTCTCGATCGTAGGAGACATCGACGTCGCCGAAACGTTGACGCACGTCAGGCGCCTGTATGGTGGCCTCGAGCCGGCGCCGGTGATCCGGACACCCGGGCCGGAAGAGACGGGCGCTGATCGTTTTCGGTACCGTGAGCTGTCGGGCGACATCGCGCAGGCTCAGATCGTGTTCGGATGGCGTACGCAGCCGACGATGCACGAGGACACGGCCCTGCTCGATCTGGCGTCGGGCATTCTCGGATCGGGGCGAGCGTCACGTCTCTACCGTGCGGTGCGCGAGCGCCAGCTTGCCGCGTCAGTGAGCGCCTACAACTACACGCCCACGGATCTCGGTGTCTTCGTCGTGCACGCCGAGATGCCTGCCGCCACGGTTGCCGAGGCGTCCGGCGCGATCTGGGATCAGGTGCGCGCGATGCGGGACGAGGGGGTCGCTGTCCAGGAGGCGACACGCGCACAGCGCGTCTTCGATTCGCGGTGGCTGCGCCATCTCGAGAGCATGGAAGGGCAGGCGACGCACCTGGCCGAGTGGGAGGCGTTAGGCGATTGGCAGCTCGGCGATCGGTACTACGAGCGCATCATGGGCGCGACACCGGCTGCCGTCGCGGACGCCGTGCGACGCTATCTCGTCCCCGACCGGGCGGGTTGGGTCGTGTACCGTCCTGCCACGTTGCCCGCGATCGCTGGCGATGAAGGGTCCGCGCGAGCGCGGCTCGATACCACGCGCGCCCCTGCGCTATCGCCGCTCGCCGGCGTCACCGAAAACACGCCGCCGGTCACGCTCGCGCGTCTCGATCTCGAGCGGGAGGAAGGGCTGGTACGGATCTATCGAACGGCCACAGGAGTCCCGGTACTCGTCAGGCGTCGCCCCGGGGCGCCGATTATGCACCTTGGCGTCTACATGTTAGGTGGCGCCGCGGCGGAGCCCGAGCGCCTCGGCGGGCTGAGCACGCTGCTCGCCCGCACGTCACTCAAGGGGACCGAGCGGCGGTCCGCGACGGCAATCGCCGAGGAGTCGGAGCTGCTGGGGGCGGTCATCGGGACGAGTGCGACGGCCGACGGAGTGGGATGGACGATTTCGGTTCCGGCGCCTCGCGCCGCCGCGGCGATCGACCTGCTCGCGGACGTCGTCCAGCGGGCGACATTCCCCGAGGACGCGCTCGAGACCGAGCGCGCCGTCGCGCTCGCGAACGTGGCGCAGCAGCGCGACGACATGTACCGCTATCCGGTACGCCTAGCGATGCAGGCGGCGTACGGCGCGCACCCGTATGCGCGCTCGGTGCTTGGCACGGAGGAGACGTTAGGCGCCATCGATGCTGGCGCCGTGCGCGCGTGGCACCGGGACCGCGTGCTGCGTGCGCCGGCGGTGATCGCGGTGGTAGGAGACGGCGATCCCGATGACCTGGCCGCCCACATTGGCCTCGCGCTCGAGGGAGTCCTTGCCGCGACTTCGGAACCCATTCCCGCACCGCGTTGGCCAGCGGAAACGGCGCTGCTCGCAGAGTCGCGCGACAAGGCACAGACAGCGTTGGTGGTCGCGTTCGAGGGCCCCGCTCGCGGTGACGACGACCGATTCACAACATCGCTCATCGCGGGAATCGCGAGTGGCCTTGGCGGTCGGTTCTTCGACGAGCTGCGCGATCGCCAGTCCCTCGCCTACACGGTGCAGGCGTATGCGAGCGAGCGGCTGCTGGCCGGGACCTTCATTTCCTATATCGCGACGTCGCCGGACAGGGAGGACGTCGCGCGGCGCGGCCTCCTGGACGAGTTCGCGAAGCTCCGTGAGGCGGAGGTGACCGCGGACGAGCTGGAGCGCGCGAAGACGTACGCCATCGGCACGCGCGCGATTCGGCACGAGAGCGGGGCGGCCGTGCTCGCCGAGCTGGTGGATGCCTGGCTCTATGGCTCGGGACTGCACGAGCTGGAGGATCACGACGCGCGCGTTCGGGCAGTTACGCCGGCGCAGATCCGCAGCACGGCGCGCCGGTACTTCGTGGAGGAACGTCGTGTGGAAGGGGTAGTGCGGGGGGTCGCGAAGACCGTCTAGACGCTCGCGCGACGGCCGGCCTGCGTCATCACGACGACCTCAGACTGGCGGCCTAACGATCTTGCCGAGGAACAGGATCGTACCGGACAGCCGCTCCCGAATCGCGAACACGAACGGCCGATCGATCCGGATCACCTGCGGTCCGCACGCGCACGTCACGCTAATCTCCACTGACGTCACCGCGGCGGCCTCGGTGCCCTCCTCGTGCACGTCGACGAACGACTTCTGCTTCACCTTGCTGATGTAAAGGCGATCCCCCGCCGCGCGCGACATGCGCGTGAAGTCGGCAACGTCGCCCTGGAAGGCCAGTCGCATCCCTAACGACTGCAGCGGATCGTTCAGCAGTGCCTCCCAGCGCAGCGTGAACTTCGGCATCTGGAGCTCGACCAATCGGGCGGCGGTCCCCGCCACCGCCGATTGCCACGACTCGGCCGAGAGCGACGACACCAGCGCGCCGATCGACTTCCCCGGCCTGGGCAGGATGATCGTCATCGCGAACGCGCCGCCGCCGTACGGAATGTCCACGACCTGCGCGTCCGCAGTCTCCGCTACGCGCACCGTGTCCGTGCGCCGCATCATCGCGATGGGCGCGGTGGTCCCGCCAGTCGTCGTGAACTGCTCCTGTCTCGTTAGGTTCCTGTCGAATCGCGCCGTCCAGGAGCCATTGAAGTAGATCGCGTTGATCAGGTACATCACGACGTCGCCGGGGATCGGGCCGTCGACGATCTTGTCGATCTTGCCGTTCGTGCTCGTCTTCACCCAATCGTTGATCGTGGGGACCGAGCTCGCCGCGGCGAAGTCCAGCGGGGAGACCTTTGCGTCGAAGAACTGCTTCGACTCATCGAGGAACGTCGCTTCGAACGGAAACCCCGCGCGGTACCAGATCGAGTTCGCGATGCGGAAATCGACCGTCCTGTCGAGCGTGCGGAGCATGTCGATCAGCGAGCGATACGCCACGTTGATCTCCGCGGACGGTCGCGTGCCAAACGCCAGCGTAGACCGCATCTCGTCGAAGGTCTGGCCGGCCGCCCCGTTCATCGTCATGCCGAGCGCCATTGAAGCGCTGAGCGGCGACGTGAAGATGTTCGAGTCGGCGCGCGTCCGGTCGAGCTCGCGGAGCAGGTTGAACCCGAATTCGTTGCTTGCGCCGATGACCGCCTGTTCGCCGCTCGACAGCGCGCGCGGCAGCGCGGTGATGCGGGAAGCGCCGCCTGACGGCGCGTTAGGGTCATGGCATGCCGCTGCGAACGCCAGGATCGCGAACAGACCGCTCAGGCGCATGAGCTCCTCGAAGTCGTGTGTCTCGGCCTAACCCGGACGCATATCGGCCGGTCACACCTCGCGTTGCGTGGAAATGATGAATTAGGACTCTGACCCCGTTCGTAGCATTCGGACTCCGACCGGGTTATTGCGTCGCGGTCTCGGCCATCGCGGCCACCGCGCGCTCGAGGGTCGCGAGCGCAGGCCGGATACGACCGCCCGGGGCGCGTAGGCCGGTCAGCGCGTCATAGTCGCCCGCGCTTTCGACGATGAGCCCCTTCACAGGCGCGTGGCTCGTCGCCCAGGCCAAGGTTCCCCACAGCGCGCGCGCCTGGCTCGATTCGCCGTGCGTCACCGGGAAGGCGCCGGCGGAGAACACCCAGTGATTCTTCGTCGCGTTGCGCATCCAGCGATCGGCCACGTGCAACCGGGCACTCAGCGATCCGCCGCCGTCGTACGACGGGTAGAACGAGAATCCAACGACATCGATCGGCGAGCCGGGCCGGCTCGCCCACGCGTAGAGCGCGCTGTCGGTGCCAATGAACGCCGATGCCGCGACGCCAACGCGCACGCGGTTGCTGACGCGACGGGTGTTCGCGGCCGCCTGACGAAGGAACTCCTCCCACCACGCAAGCGGCACGCGGCCCATCGCCCGGATGCCTTCGGTGTAGGGATCGCGTGCCGGGAGGATGATGTCGGGTCGAAGTCGCCTGACGATGCGATCCACCGCCGCGAGGCGCGCGCGCATGTGCGCCGCGGGCGACGCGCGGAACGCCTCTCGGGCGTTGCGGTCGTAACCAACCGACACGATCAGGAGCACGCTGTCGCGTCGATCCTCCTCGAGCGAGCGCGCGAGGGAGTCGAGCGCGGCGAGCCGCGCGCCCGCCGGGTCGATCACAACCGCGATTGCGCCGAGGGCGACGGAATCGACGATCGCCATGTCGCTCCGGAGCGCGAGCGGTGGGGGCGCGTCGTTCAGCGCGGGAAAGATTCGCAGCCCGATGGTGAAGTCCCCTCGCGGCCGCTCCTGCAGACGCTCCTGCGCGTAGCTTCCATAGCTTCGCACCGCCACGATGCCGCTCGGCAGCTGCGCGAAGAAGACGATCGCGAACCCCAGCGCGAGAACCGCAAGCGTGCCGCGCACGGTCGCGCTGATGCGCCAGCGCGCCGGGTACGCTGGCGCGAGGAACGGCAACTGCACGGCAAACGGCGAGAACAGGGCAGCCCGGCCGATCATCAAGCCTAACGAGCTCGATTGCGCGGCTGCGATGGCGAGTGCCGCGGCCGAAGGATCACGCCCACTGTACGCCTCGTAGCGCACGAATGCGGACGCGGCGACGATGATGTCGTACGCGGCGATCGGCAAACCGATGAACGGCGTCACGAGGCGCCTACCGACGGCATACGCCGCCTGCAGCGCGAAGATCGCGAGGGTCAATGGCCAAACCCAGGCGATGACGTGGATCGCCCGCCCGTTGAGGATCGATGCCGACGTGACGGCAACGAGCGTGGCGGGCGCGATGAGCAAGCCACCGAGCGCCGTCACGCCGCGGAAGAACCTCGGCGCACGCCGTAGCTGCGCGATCTGCCCGGCGAGGAACACGTCCCAGAGCAGGATGAGCGCAGTCACCACATAGAACCCGTACGGCAACAGCTCTCTCAGGCGCACGAGCCCGGTCCCTCCGCACCACCGATCACGCGATCGTCGGTCAGCCGCGCGAGCGCTTCTCGCATCGCACCTCGCGCGCAGTGAGCCGCCGTGTGAATACGTCGAGCGCCTTTTGCGGATCGTGCGTCGACAGGGTCAGAATGTCGAGCAGCATCAAATGCTCGGATGGAAAAGTGTGCGCCGACATGTGACAGTCGTTGAGGAGCAGCACGGCACTCACCGCGTCGCCCGGCAGCTTGCGAACCACCGGCGCGCCGACCGCGGTGAACCCGGCAGCACCGGCCCCGGCAATCAACAAGCCGCTG
>JBKOYV010000449.1:0-13848 GCA_046725585.1 Gemmatimonadota bacterium
TTCTTAAAGGTAGGCGACCACGCCGGCTGATCGTCGTCGGCGGTGCCGAACGTGATCTGGGTTTTGCCCGTCGTGTCCGCGTTCATGACCCAGATGTGGCCATTCCACGGTGTCGTCGCTTGGTAATCCGCCGTCACGAACAGGATCCGATCGGGCGTGCACTTGGGCTGGCAGCCGCGTGATGGAGGCGAGACAGCCGCGGCGGCGCCGCCAGGAACACGCGCGATCGGTGCGGTCTCCCTTGTCGGGACTGCAGGCTGTGATCGCAGCGGCGAGGAATGCGGCGACCGCCCACGCCGGCCGCGCGTTCGAGGAAAGGATCGAAGACATGCGTAGCTCCCGGCGCCGAAGCGCCGTTATGGTCGATGAGGTGATGAACTCAGGGCAGGCGGCGGGAGCTTAGCTCAGGCGGGTAGGCGGGAAGTCACCCGCGCAGTCACGCGCCAATCACCCGGCATGAGTCCTTGCAGGAGTGGCACGTTCGAACCGGTAATGACCGCTTTGTCGCTGAATCCGTGGGTCATGACTGCCTATTCTCCCCTACGCGCGACACGGCCGCGTGCCGTCGTCCGTCTCACCAACGCGCTTCGAATAGAGGAGTACCAGTCATGCATTCGTCATTCAGCATTGGCCTCGTCGTCGCCTCGGCCGCTCTCACCGCGGTCGTGGGCGTGCGGCAGAACAGCTCGTCGGCTGCGTACGCCGACGAGTCGCACCTGATACTCGACTGGAACCGCTTCGCGCAGCAGGTCATCGCCGCCGACAACGGGTACCAGAACCCACTGCCGGCCACCCGCGCGCTCGCCATGATGCACCTGGCCATGCACGACGCCATCAACGCCGCGGCGCCGCGTTATGCGACCTATGCCGTCCGGGCGCGCGACCAGCAGGCGAACCCGGCGGTTGCCGCGGCGCAGGCCGCGCACGATGTGCTGGCCACGATCTATCCCGGGCAGAAACCGGCGCTCGAGATGTACCTGAAGCAGCACCTCGGTGAAGCTGGCGTGGGATCGCGGGTCGCGAAGGGCGTGGCGCTCGGCAAGCGCGCGGCCGCCGACATTATCGCCGCGCGGGCCGACGACAAGAGCACGGCCGAGGAACCGTACAAGGAAGGAGGCACGCCGGGCGAGTACCGCTTCGTACCCGGCTTCGATTTCGTGAACATGCCGCACTGGCGCAGCGTGAAGCCGTTCGCGCTCGGGTCGCCCGAACAGTTCCGCGTGAGCCCGCCACCCGCGCTCGCGAGCAAGGAGTATGCACGCGCCTTCGAGGAGGTGAAGCGCAAGGGCGCTCGCACAAGCGATGCGCGCACGCACGACGAGTCACACTACGCCGCGTTCTGGTACGAGCTGTCGGACATCGGCTGGAACCGAATCGCGCGCGTCGTGTGGCGTGAGCACCCGCAGGATCTGTGGACGACGGCGCGCACCTTCGCGCTGCTCAACGCCGCGCTCGCCGACTCGTACATCGCAGGCTGGGAATCCAAGATGCACTACAATTTCTGGCGCCCCATCTCGGCTATCCGCCTAGCGGCGGACGACGACAACGTCGCCACGGCCCCGGACGCTGCGTGGGAGCCGTTCCTGACGACTCCCCCGGTGCAGGATTACCCGTCGACGCACAGCGTGCTCGGTGCCGCGGGGGCGGTGGTGCTCGCGCACGCCTTCGGTCGCGACGACGTCGCGTTCACCTTCACGTCCCTGTCGGCCGACTCGGCGAATCCGGTGCGGAGCTTCCGCAGCTTCAGCGCGGCGGCGCGCGAGAATGCGGAGTCTCGAATCATGGCGGGGATTCACTTCCGTTTCGCAACCCAAGCCGGTCTCGCGTTAGGGCAGGACATCGGTCGCTACATGGTAACGACGCTGCTCAAGCCGACGACGCAGGCCGTGAGCGACGCGTCGAACGAGTAGGAAGGCATTAGGCGAACGCTTCAACTCGATTTCGCCAGGCGAAGCGGCCGTGCGCCTAACAATGGCCGCTTCGCTCGCCGACTGACCATGTCAGCGATCTCCCTCGACTCGCGAGTGGTCGGGTGGTTCGGTCCGGGCGTCGTCTGGTGCAGCGCGAGCGTTGACTCCATCATCGCGCGTGACGTTGGGCGCCGCGATGGCCTCCACAAGCGCTGCCGCGCTCAACGCCCCCAGCTGCCGATAGCTCACGAACTGTCCCTCGTCGTACCATTGGTCCGCCGTCGTCTGCTGCGGGAACGCACCGTTCTGCAGCTTGTACTGCCTAACGTCTACGGTGTCGCCCGGCCGCACCACCGGCTTGATCCAGTAGATGGTCCCCGTCCGCGCGGACGCCATCTCCCCGGGCCCATACCCCAGCTGTTCCAGGTGCGCATCGGAATAGCGGATCGTTCCCTTTACGACGTGTACGTTGTCCTTCTTCCCGATGTCCTCGCGCTCCTCGTCCTTTGCGGGCGGAAGAAATGCGTCGACCTGAAGGCAGAACTCCGTTCCGAAGTCGATCCGACACCGGCGAATCGCCTGGCCCATGTCGCCGAAGCAGGGCGTCGGGTCCGCACCGTCATCCACGACAACGATCGTCGAGCAGCCGCGCTCGATGAGCGCGTAGAGCGCCGTGTTGTCGAAGTGCCCGCCGTCCGTGAGATAGCAATAGGTGCCGAGATCATTCGTCTGCGACAACGACTCGCGCAGCAGGTAGACCGGCCAGAGACGCGGGTGGCGTTCCCTGAATCGATGCCGGTCCGGCGTCGGCGCCCAGAATCCGATTCGGGCGTTGAACAGCGCGAGCAGCATCGCCAGTGCGGCACTTGGCGTCGCCGATCCCATGTTCGGGCTCACCGCTGCGCCCGAGATGGCGACCGCCATGCCGAGCGTCATCCCATTGTCCATGTACTCCGTCGTGCTGCGATACCCAGTCCGCGCCGACCCGCAGTGCAGACTGGATAGCACGAAGTTCTCCGCGGACCGTTGTGCCGTGGCGAGATCACGGCCACCTGCGAGGTTGAGGGTGGTATTCACGAGGTGGTACGGGCCCCCACGCTTGTGATTGGCGACCTTCGAGAGCGGAATGTCGTCGCCCGGCGCCGCCTCGGTGATGTCCTGCGTAATGCGACGCGGGTTCGACGCGCCCAGGTAGGCGCGCACGAGACGGGCGCGGTAGAACGTGTGCAGCGACACCAGATTCGGATCGATCGCCCACCCGAACGCGATGACGAGCGCGAGCGCCGACGCGATGAGCTCGTACCCGGCTTGCGCGAACGCGGTTTGCGGGTACGCCACCGAATCGTCGGCCAGCCGAAGGATCACGAGCATCGCGCACGACGCTGCGGCTACCGCCGCGAGTCCGATGGTCCGGTCACTGTCGCCGGTGCCTAACCACATCTCGAGGATCACGAGGATCACGATGAACACAATGATGCCCATCGCGAATGTGGCTGGTCCGTCGAAGGGACGCGGCCCGCCCGGTCTGCTCAGGAACAAGTGCATACTATACGCGATCCCAATCGCCGCGAGCGTCAGCAGGACCGCGACCGTCACCAAGCGCCCTGTTCGCTTCCGTTTGTCGGCTGACTCTTCCGGTAGCCGCGGCTCCGCACTTCCTCGCACGCGCATGGGACCCTCTCCGTCGCCCCGCACCTGCTCGCGTGTGGTGATGGCCCGGAAGAGGATCAGCGCGAACGCCAGGGTGATGGCCGTGAGCGCGTACATGCGGTTCACCATCGGGACTCGCCACCAGCCGAGTGTCACTGCTGCAGCCGCGCCGACGACGAGCGCCGCCACGACCAGCAGGATCCCCAGCAGCTGGATTCGTTTCCGATCGTCGGACGTCGCGCCTAACCGCTCCCACAGCTCGTTGATCGCAAGCAAAATCTCCAGGACCACGCCAATCACCACAACGACGCCGATCGCGGTTCCGAACTCGCGTGTGCTTCCGAATCCCATCAGCCAGTTGCCGAGCCACGCGAGGAGGACGGCAAGCACCACGAGCACGAGAAACGGGGCGATGGCGAAAATCGCGCGGCTCACGACGTTCGGCCGTTCCGGACGCTCGTCCTTCGGCGACGGCGACGCTCGGAGGGTCGTGTAGACGGCCGTGCCTATCGACACGAGCACAGCACTCCAGCCGCCGGCGCGGGCGATGAGGCCGCGATCCGGGTCGGTGAACCACCACGCGATCTCGTGACCGAACCCGCCGATCAGCAGCAGTGCCGCGCCGATCGCCAGGAGCACGTTCACGATGGCGTGATAGTGCACGAGGCGATTGCGGACGCGATCCGCCGCGATTGGCGGTTCGGCCCGGCGCGCATACCACGTGTACAGGGAGGCTGCGAGGATGGCCAGCAGGGCACCACCGAACCATAGCTGGGTCAACCGATCGTCCAGGAAATGGCTCCAGAACCCCGGTGGGCCGCCGGCCTGCGCAACCGCGAATGCGCGGATCAGGAGAACGCCGCCGAGCAACAGGGCGCCAACGCCGATCAGCGTTAGGCGAACGCCACCCTCGGTGGACAGCATCCAGAGCAGCGTGAGCGCGATGGACACCGCGAACAATGCGCCGAGTGGCGCCACGAGCGCCTGTGCTCGTGTCTTCAGGACCGTGGCGTGAGCCATCATGGCGTTGGCTTGCGGCGCTTTCGCGCACGCGAGCACGGATCGCCGTACTGGCACCGCTGCGTCCTTCGCTGTCGCGCGAAAGACCTCGGTAGTGGACGTGTCCCGCGTTGTAGAGCCGCGGGCGCGCGTCACGATGCTGTCGGCCCGCACCGTGTCCGGCAGCGAGCAAACGAAGCCGAAGCCGTGCTCGTGACTGGCGGCGAAGTAGAGCTGCGGAAGGAGCACTGCCGCAAAGAGCACCGGGAGCAGCACGAGCCACGTGAGGATGAGGTTTCGCGTGACCACGGTGATAGCGCGCCACGTATCCGCGCTGAGGAACCCCTTCCGCGGCGTTAGGTAGTTCGCGAACAGCCGCAGGTGATGAATGGGGTCACCCTGCGTCACGCTGAGAGAACCTTCGGGGATTGGCTCGGCGGTCTTCGTAGTCCGCCAGCGCTCGCCGCCGGCCAGCGTTTTGGCGCGGAGAACACGCGGCGGATAGCGCGCAGGTCCCAACTGCTCCGGATCCGGAAACACGTTCAGGGTCGGCGCATTCACGTCGGGGTCGGGCGCTTCGCGGGAGAGCCACGCACTCCACCATCCCCCGGTAAACCCCCCTCCCGATACCGTGGAGAGGTAGTCGATTCGCTGAATCAGGCCCGCTCGAGCCAATCCCTGCAACATTCCGAGCGAGAATGTCGCGCTCCGAATTCCGCCGCCGGATAGGGCGAGACCGAAGAGCCCGCGCGGATGCGTTCCATCATTCGTAGTCTTCGCAGGCCGTGCGATGTACGCTCTCCGAGCAGCGATGGCGCCCCACTCCTCCTTCAGAAAGTCGGCCAGCGTCGGAAGGGTGCCTTGCGGCGGATTCGCAGTGTCCTCCGGTTGCGGCGAACGCCTGGGTCGCCATAACGCGGCACCACCCAGGGCCGCGGCCACGGCCGCTCCCAGAATGATGAACTTGATCCGGGCCGACTCGGCGGCGAGTCGAAATGGTGCGTCAGCGTCGGCAGCACCCTGGCGCAGGAGATCGAACGCGGCGGCGAGCGCCCGGTTTTCTCGCCAGTCCAGCCATCCCGCGACGACCACACCTAACGCGAGCACGCCGGCGACCATGCCGAGCAGGTACCCCAGTGCCCTGAGTAGGCCCGACTTTCGCCTGGCCTCGTTCCAGAAGACCGTCGCGGCGAGGACGCACCCGAGGAAGAGCGCGGCGCCATAGAACAGGATCGCCTTGTCGTCCCGCGAGATGCCCGATGCAAGCTGGTCGATGATCGCGGATCGAACACAGGTCGGTTCGTGGACCCACTTGCCGATGAGCGCGTCGAATTCAGCCACGCTGCGCACGGACTCCACCTTGCCCACTCCGCCGAGTGGCACGCACGGGTAGGCGCCGACACCGTACAGCAAAATGATTGCGACCACCGAGAGTACGCCGAAGGCGGCGTGCCACGCCCAGGCGTACCGTGGCTGGCCTCGTGCCTGACTCGAGGCGTTCGAGGTGTTGACGGCGCCAGATTCCGTCGGACCGGGGTTGGGAGGGACCTGCTCCATGTGAGTCCTCGTCGCTACGCGGGTAGCGCCCTCACCCTAACGCGCGCGTTTTCAAACGGTGCAACGCCTCGACGGATCGTTCAGAAGTAGAGCTTGAATCCGAGCTCGTACACTTCGTCCTTGCGGCTATCGACGGGCAGGCGACCCTTCGTGTAGCTCACGTACGGCCCCTGATCCGAGACCAGCGCGAACGCCACGTACGAGAACTTGTCCAGCCCGGCCTGGCGAATCGCGTCGGGCGCGTCGATCTCCTGGTACCACCGGACATCCGATTGGAAGTAGAGCGGCCCGACCGGAGATCTCAGCACGAGGGTTCTGAACGCCGCCTCGACGTTGAAGCGTGGGTACGTATCCGTGGCACCTAACGCCTCACGTTCGTCGTCCTCCTGCGGATCGACGAACGCGACACCGGCGAGGACCGTCGGAAGCGTGGAGCCGACCGGAGACCACGTCGTGTCGGTTCCGTTGAGACGCCGCAGCGCGGCGAACGGCCAGTCGAAGAGGTTCCACTGTGCCAGCGTGGATTGTGGGTTCCACGCCTTGATATCCAACGCAACGCGTCCACCGTACACGTAGCTCTTCTGCTGAAAGGACTGATCCGACTCGAGACCACCCGTTACGGCGAAATCGAAGTACCGTTGCGTCGTCAAATGACTCGTTACCAGACGTAGGTATTCGGCCATCAAAGGACTCTGTTCGAGCTCCTCCTCACTCTCGATCGCCGCAAGCGAGTCTCGAAGCTCGGCGAGGCGACGCTGCGTTGCGGGCGGCGTGACGCTTGCCCCGCCATTCGACTTGAAGAACGACAGCGCGAGATCGGTCTTCAGGAAATCGCGCGGATTGATCTCTCGCTCGAACGCGACGTTCCCGGTTGCATTGATTCGAAAATCCAGTCCGGTCGCGCGCGACACGCCGGTGGAGAAATGCTGGCGCTTGATCGAATAGGAATACGAATAGTTCAGCCCGAGTCCGCTCGCGTCGCTCTCGGCCGCCTCGAAGGTGGCGAATCGAATCTTGAGGTTCTCGAGTAATGGAGGCCGACGATTCGCATTCACCGCCGTCTCCAGAACGCTGTTCAGAACGTCCGGATCAGCGAGCAGCTTGCGGAGGGACTCCCGGAGCCCCTCGACAGACAACCCGCGCACCACCGCGAGGGCGTCGACCAGGCTGACCTGCTTCACACTATCTGCCTGCTGGCCACCAGCTGGTCGGGCCGCAAGCAGCGCGACCATCACCGCGACGGAGCGACGTGCGAAAGCGGCACGCATCTACGTCACCTCACCAAAGAAGCGATAGTTCTCGTCGTTTACCGTAGCGAGCTCCGCAACAGTCTTGTCGTCGTCCGAGAGAATCGCTTCCATGTCGGCGACCGCCTTGCTTTCGGTGACGCCCGGCTCGAGGGTCGCGCCATCGATCCTGCGGAAGACGTTGTTCAGTTGCAGCGCCAGCGTCCGCGCCTGTACAGCGCGCATCTCGTCGCTGACCGCCGAACTTGCGAAGGCGAGCTGCTTCATGGTGAGCGCGCCAGTCGAACTGAAAACCTTCTTGTGCTGGGCGAGAACCCGAAGGGCCATCCATGTGGATGTGCAGGCGCGGTTATTTACCGACCATTCGGCCATTCGCTTCCTCCAGAGGCTAGGAAGTGCAGTGGTGGGGAACGATAGGATGGGCCGCGCGCGGTGACCAACATCCTATGGGCAGTGTCGATACGCTGCGTCACATCCCGACGAACCATCGCGTGCCTGCAGGTTCGTTCGATCCGTCGTCCACCGCGGTGACCGGCGGGCTGTATGTTCGACGGACGCGTCAGCGCCAATTCCCCGGGCATTCCTCTCCCACCACACACCGTGGTAGGACGCTGCCGGCGCCGGTTCAGGCCATCCGCGGCGCCGACGGCAATACCGAGGGCGCGTGACCCTAACGGTGGTGTGCGCCCGTTAGGTCCGCGAAATCGCCAACCCTGTAACTAGCGTCGCCTGGCGTACTCGTAAAGCACGGCCGGCGCGCCTGACTGAGCAGGCGCGATCCCGACGAACCGCACGGTGATCGCGCCTTCGCTCACCTCCAGCTCCGCGAACGCGGGCCGCGACGCCACGAACTTGCGAGCGGGATTCGCCTGCGTTGTGTCGCCCAGCGAGTAGTTCATCGCTCCACCTGCGCCTGTCACCACGTAGTCGATCCCGTCCATCTGCCAGTGCTGCACGGTGTGGTGATGGCCCGCGAGGTACATGTCGACCTTGTACTGTTTGAGGATCGGCAATAGCAGCCGCCGCTGGGGCTCCACGGTGTAGTCGGTCTGCTCGTACACCGGGAAGTGGCCGTACACGATCTTCCACTTCGCCGTGCTGCGGGCGAGCTCGCGGCGCAGCCACGCGAGCTGACGCTCCGTGAGCGCGTTGGTGTTGATCGCGAAGAACTGCGCCGGCCCGGCCGTGTACGTGTAATAGAGCGCCGGCAGCCGCCAGGTCTTGCTCACGAGGGCGTAGACATACTCGCCCATCGGCCCGGCCGGCTCGGCCCAGTCGTGGTTGCCGAGGCTGATGTAGAACGGAATGCCGAGCGAGGCGTACTGTTTCTCCCACGACGTCTTCCAGCCGGAGTCGGTCGGGGACGGGAAGGACGTGGGATAGAAGTTGTCGCCCGTCGTTAGGCCGAAGCTGAACGGCTTAGTCGCGTGACGAGCGCGCATGACGGCTGCGAGCGCTGCCTGATGCGATCCCGCACCGGCCAGATGCGCCGTCCCGTAGTCGCCGAACGCCAGCACGCGAAATGGCGTGCGAAGCGAGGCTTCGACAGGAAACGCCGCGGGCGGCGTTCGCACGAACGCGGGGGCGTCAATGGGACGCTGCATGTGCGCGAAGCTCTCGTCGGCCTCGAGCAGCACGGTGACGAGCGCGGTGTCGTTCCTCGCCCGTGCGCTCGCGATGCGCTCGGCCAGGAGCGACGGGAGCTGCGTATCCCGGAGCGCGAGCGCGCGGAGTGCTGCAATCGCGCTCTTGAGGACAGTGGAGTCACGGTCCGTGCGCACGACAGTCTGGAGCGGCGTCCGTACATCGATCCGCGCGGGATTCGGGCTCGCCTGGATGATGCCGATCAGGCTTCGGCGCAGGTCGCTCGTCGGCTCTCGTGTGAGCATTGTAAGCACGAACCGGAGCGCCGCCGGATCGGTGCGCAGCGCGCCTAACGCGTTCCAGGCGGCGGAGTCCGGGCCCGTCACGTACGCAGTCGCGGCAGCTCTGGTTACCGGGGAGAGGTTGACCATCGCCGCAGCGAGCGTGTCGGGGTGCACGTCCACTCGACGCCGCTGCTGGGCGTTGGTCCCCGGCACGGCGAGTAAGGCAACAATGAGTACGGTGGCGGCTCGGGCAGCAGAGTGGATCGGGCGCATGGGGGCTCGCCGACAGGGGACGCTGACGGTATCGGTTGGCTACGTCGTCAGCTCGCTTCGCGGAACACGATGACCTCCTTTTCGAGCCGCTTGCCTAACCGGTCCCGCTCGCTCTCGAGGTCGAATCGTGATTGCCAGGGAAAACACACGCGCCACCGGTCGTTCACGCGGATGCTGTACTGCCCTTCGCGGTCTTCCGTGAGCTTCTCGAGCCGGTTGCCCGGCGGCACCCGCAGATCATCCAAGGTCTCGGCGGCATCGAGCGTCACGAGCTTACGCAGCATCGTCCGCTGCACCGCGTCCGGGAACTGATTGACGTGCTCCCGGCCGAACAACCGTGCCGTGTTCCGGTCGGCGAAGCTTCGAATCATTCGGACATTAACGTAGCGCGTTATTACCACGCTAGGCGGGTAAGGCGGATACCGGATCCTGCCACCGCGGCCGCGCGCCCGTGTCATCGATCTCATCGCCGGGACGCAGTCGAACGCCGATAGGGTGCCGAGCTTGCGTATGGGTCGCCGGGAAGAGCAGCCTCCGACGCAACGCCGTATGAAACGATGACCGAGTACCTATGACCTACCACCAAGGGACTCATGACTCGCCCGACATCACGAGGAGTCCGGGCGAGTCGTGAGTCGTAGGTGGTCGGTCTCTTTACTCGGTCATCAGTTCGCGACCCCGACACGCCAGCGCGGCGCGCACGCGGCGATCAGGACCCCGGACTTCTTCCACTCAATTGGAGGACTTTCTCAGGTGTGGATAGCAGCCGGGAATGGCGCACCACCCCCCTGGCGGACCTCGGATATCGGGTTAGAATCTTCAAATGGAGACTCTCGCGGACGCCCGCGTGCTCCGGCCCGACGCACCCGAGGTGCGACAATGTCCCGCTTGAATCATCCCAAGACGGCGCTCCTGATTGCCGCCTCCGTGAGCGCTTGCGCTACTGCCGGCACGCGACCTGGTCCCGCTACGCCCGAGACCGTTCACGCAGCGCAGCTCGAGCAGCAGGAGCTCCTCATCACGCGGGACCTTCGTCAGCAGCGCCGCGTGGATGACGTGGGCCACAAACTTCTCGCGGCCGCCGCGCCGTTCTGCGCCAGCGCGGTCGCGCGAGGCACAGGGGTGCGCTTCGCCAACCTGTACTCCTTTCCATCGACCTACGAGGGCGCCGCGCGCGCACTCGGGTTCTCCGACACGGTCCTCATCGTGAGCGTCGCCCGCGGCTCGGCGGCGGCGCGAGCGGGGATCGCGGTCGGCGATCGGGTCACCGGCGTGAACGACGGAACGGCACCGCGCGGGCCTAACGCGGCGTCGCTCCTCGCACGCGCGATCGCCGCGCGTGAACCGGCTGCGCCGCGCCTGACGGTCCGGCATGGCGATACCACGTTTCTCATGGACGCGTCCGCCCGGAGCGCAGCCCGCGCGCGCAGCGGCCCTCCGGCGAGCGACACCCGCGTCAGCGTGCCCGCGGACACGGTGTGCGGCTACAACCTCATCGCGTCGCGTAAGGACGAGGTCAACGCCTGGGCCGACGGGGGCAACGTCACCGTGACGTCCGCCATGCTCCGCTTTGTCGTGGACAACGACGAACTCGCGGCCGTGCTCGCGCACGAGATCGCGCACAACGCGCTGGGCCACATCCAGGTGCAGCAGCGGAGCACGATCGACGGGTCCTTCGGCGCGATCGTGGACACGTCGGCCGCGGTTCGCGCCATGAACGCGGCCGGTGAGACGGGCAGGCAGCCGCTGGATGTCGGATCGGTGGTCTTCTCCCAGGACCAGGAACGCGACGCGGACGACGTGGCGATGTACCTGCTCGCCCGCGTGGGGCGCCCGGTTGGCGAGGTCACGAACCTCTGGCGGCACGTGGCGCAGCACAATCCGATCAACGTCAAGTACGCCGGTGCCCATCCCACGTCGAAGGCACGTCTCGTTAGGCTCGAACGGACGGAGCGAGAGATGCCGCAGAGAATCGCCCGCGGCCAGTTGCCGACGCCGACGACGCTGACGACCGCCAGGGTGGCGGACGCGACGGAGTCGCTCTCGATGTACGAGCTGTCCGCCGGCGATTCGGTCACCTACACCTTCGGCCCTCCGGTTCCGAGAGACGGACTGACGCTGGCGGAAGTTCGCCGGCGCGCGTTACAGGCCTACCAGGATGGCAACGAGGCCCTCGAGCTCCGCCTGTACGATCAGGCCGAGGCGCGGTATCGCGAGGCCGTGCTGTACGACGGCAGCGAGGCGCGATATCACGCGGCGTTAGGTGCGACGCTGCTCAAGCGGGGCAAGCGCGCCGAGGCGGAGGCGGTGCTCAGCGCGGCGGTGCTGCTGGACGTGGACAACGCGGAGTACCGGCGGCTCCTCCTCGCGGCCCGGCAGCGCGAGCGCTAGCGGATCGGCGGCCGCTTCGCCGCCGCCCCTCACGCCTGGGCCTCGGCAGGCCCGCGCTTTGAAACGCGTCATCGCGGCAGTCGTTGGGTGAAAAGCGTGATCGCGGTGATCGATTGGCCGGCGCTGGCGGTCGTTCGCCGTAGCCTGCTGCCCGCTCGTCGTATTCCAGCAACCGTTCGTCGCCGGCGGCTTGATCCGCGTGCCCGCTCGGCAAGAGCGTCAACGCTATTCCAACCACGAGCGTCGATCGATGCGTCCCCGGGTAATGCATGATGCCTCACGTGTGCTGACGTTCGGCCTCATGGTGGGGCTGGCCTCGAGCCCGCTGTCCGCCGCCTTCGCGAACGACCTGCGAGTCGAAACCGGCCCCGTCGAGCGTACGGGCGGCGCTGGCGGGCTACGGGTAATGGCGAAGGTTGCGTGGAAGAACGCCTGGCACAACGCGCGCAACTCCGACGCCGTCTGGCTCTTCGTAAAAGTCCGCCCGTCGCCCAACGCGCCGTGGCGGCACGCGCGACTGGTTGCCACGCGTCAGGGCGGCGGTCCACTCGCCTGCGACGCAGCGGCGGATCGCGTCGGCGTGTTCTGCCGAGCGGCAGCGGCGACCTATCGCGGCGACCTGGTCGGCGATGTGGTCCTCGAGCTCGACACGGCGTCGCTGCCTAACAACGTGCGAGCGTCCGCCGCGCTCGAGGCGCGCATCTTCGGGATCGAGATGGTGTACATTCCCGACGGACCTTTCAGTGTCGGCGATCGCGACACGACCTCGGTGTCCCATGCGGCATTCTACCGGTCGACGGCGGGCGGTGGGCACGGCGGGCCGTACCGCATCGCCTCCGAGGCGGCCATCCGAGTCGGGCCGGAGGAAGGGGCGCTCTATTACCGCGCGTCCACGCCGCAGTATCAGGGCGACGGGCTTGGGCCCATACCCGCGAAATTTCCGAAGGGCACGCGGGCGTTCTACATCATGAAGTACGAGATCCTTCAGGGGCAGTACGCGGGCTTTCTGAATACGATCGGGCACTACGCCGCGTCTTTCCGCGCGCCGTTAGGCGGTCTCGACTACGCGACCGAGCGGGGCACGGTTCGCATCGAAGGCTCCGCGTACGTTGCGGGCAAGCCGAATCGCCCCGCGAACATCATGAGCTGGGATGACGGCACCGCGTTCGCGGACTGGGCCGGGCTGCGTCCCATGACGGAGCTCGAGTTCACGAAGGCGGCGCGTGGCCCCGTGGACCCCGTGCCCGCCGACTACCCGTGGGGTACGAGCTCCAAGGCCGGGCTGCTGCGCCGAGTGGGGCCGGATGACGATCTGCCACAGGGCGGGGCAGCGGACGAATCGCGACTCGCGGACTCGACGCGGGAGGCGTTAGGCGCGTCGTATTGGTGGGTGATGGACCTCGCGGGCTCCGTCTGGGAGCGTGCGGTGACGATCGGCCATCCGCGCGGCCGGGCGTTCCGCGGCACGAACGGGGACGGCACGCTCCGCGACTACGGCCTCGCCACGAACGAGGACTGGCCACTCGGCGATAACGAAGCGGGTGGCTACGGCTATCGCGGGGGCGGGTACTACGAGCGCGAGCGTGAGCGCACGCGCGATTGGACGGTGCGAGACCTCAACCCCTATAGCCCCGTCGAGTGGCGAAACTACGGCTCGTGGGGCGGCGGACCGAGAGGGGTGGCGTACGGCTTTCGGGCGGTGAGGACCGCCGACCAGACCAGATAGCGCTGCGTCGCGTGGCGGCTCTGTACAAAGAAGGCCCGGCGTAGCATCAAGAGGTCGTGGACTGAGCCCGCCACCTTCGGGAGCACACCGTGAAACGGAAATCCGGATGCGGATCCGCGCCGTGGCTGCTTGCGTTCGCGATAATTGTCGCGCTGGCGTTCGGTCTGGAAGCGGTGGGGAAGCGCATTGACCGGGCGCGCTTTCCGTGGGGCTACGCGGACTCCGGC
>JBKOYV010000119.1:0-10502 GCA_046725585.1 Gemmatimonadota bacterium
CTCGACGACGTGCGGGAGAACATGGAGACAAACTTCTTCGGAACGTTAAACGTGATCAACGCGTTCATTCCGGTCATCGAACGGCAGCAGGGCTCCATCGTCAACATGCTCACGATGGTTGCACTGGCCAGCATGCCGGCACTCTGGGCGTATAATGCTTCCAAGGCCGCCGGGTGGTCGCTCACGCAGACCTACCGCGCGGACCTCGCGAAGCGCGGGATCACAGTGCACGGCGTGTTTCCGGGCCTTGTAGACACGGACATGGCTCGCCCGTTCGAGATGCCGAAGACGCCAGCGATCGACGTGGCCCATGCGACGCTCGACGGAGTCGAGGCGGGCGAGGAAGACATCTTCCCCGATCCGATGTCACGCCAGCTGTATTCCGCGTGGCGACAGGATCACAAGTCGGTCGAGCGTCGGTTCGCGACGATGTGAACAACAGGCGACCGGGCGACCGCGCTTGCGGTCACGCGCTCACTGCTGTAAACGCGTTAGGCTGGCACTGGTGTCGCTCGGGTCAGCGTATCTGCCGGCGCGGCGTGCGTTGCGACTGGATCCCGCGACGATTCTGCGGCAGTAGCGCCGGTAACGCGTTTGACCGGTGGATCCCATCGATAGCCCGCCGCTCATTCGGAACATCACAGGGGGCACCACCGTGGCGGCCCGAACTTATCCCATCGCGCCCCCTGCCGCGTTAGGCAAGATGGGTGACGATATCCCCTCGCATCGCACGACTAAGATGGTACCGGCGCGAAGAACGACACGCCGCGCACGTTCTCGTCGATCCGGAGGACGCCGCCGAGCGACGGCACCGCGCGCGCCGTACAGTCGGCGCGTTCGCACAGCCGGCACGTGATGCCGATCGGCACCGCCGCTGCCGCGTTCTCGATGTCCAGACCGTCCGCATACACGAGTCGACGCGCGTCCACCGCATCGCACCCGATGCCAACGGCGTACGGCGCCTCGAGCGCTTTGTAGCTCCCGGAGTGTCGCTGCACCGTACGCGCGACGGCGAGGACGGTGTGGCCATCGGGAAGTCGCGACAGCTGGACGCGCACACGCCCCGGCTGCAGGAACGCCGCGTGCACGTTCCACAATGAGCACAACCCGCTGAACCGCGGGAACCGAATGCCAGCCGCGCTAAATCGCTTCGAGATGTTCCCGGCGATGTCGACGCGCAGCATGTAGAACGGGACGCCCTCGGCCCCGGGTCGATGCAGTGTGGTGAGACGATGACACGTCTGCTCCCACCCGACCCGGAATCGGTGACCCAGCAACTCGATGTCGTACCGCTCGGCCTCGGCGGCGCGAAAGAAGGTTTCGTACGGCATGAGTACCGCGCCAGCGAGATAGCCGGCGAGCGCGACACGGGCGAGGGATCGGGATTCGTCGCTCGTGAGCTTCGGGTCGATCGTGAGCTCGTCGAGCGCCGGCGAGCAGCCGAGGAGTGCCGCCTGCACGGCGAGCTGGAAGTTGCGCGAGCCGCGGCGCAGCACCTCGGAGAGCTGGAGCTCGCGTCGCGCGACATCGAAGCGTCGTACGGCACCGCGCATCTCACCGACCGTGACGATGCGGGCGCGCACGCCGTGGGTCCGCTCGAGGTAACGCGTTAGGCGGCCGAACAGGTCCTCGCCGTCACCGTCGCTGTCCGCGAGCAGGCGATCCGCCTCCGTCTCGAGTGCGGGAAAATAGTTGCCGTGCCGTTGGATGAAGTCGGATACCTGCTCCGACGACAACCGTGCCCGGTCGATGTTCCCGAGCTCCTGCGGGTCGTCGAGCAACCGGTGGCCGAGCGTCTCGAGCGAAGCGCGAGTGCTCGCGTATCCATGGTGAAGGCGCACGATCGCGCGAGCGACGTCAGGGTTCGCTTCCACGAGCGCGCTGAGATCGGCGGCGGTCAGCGGATGATCCTCGAACAGTGGCTCGCTGAAGATCTCGGTCAGCGTCGCGAGCAGCTCCGCGTCACCAGACCCGCCGGACAGCACCCGGAGGTCGACATCGAGCACACGCGCCAGCTCGAGGAGCAGCGGCGCAGTGACTGGTCGTCGATCGTGCTCGAGGAGGTTGAGGTAGCTGGACGAGATCGCGAGCCGCTTCGCGAGCTCGGCCTGGCTCAGTCCCATGCGCGTGCGTAGCGACCGAATGCGTCGGCCGAGAAAGATTGGTTTGGCCACGGCAACTCCTCGAGGCGGCCTCTTGATTTACAATCTTTTCTGATTTACAGCAAGCGTCGTGACAAATCGCCACTCGCCAACGCGTTGAATTTCCGAAAGTTGCTTCAACTACGGCGCGGTGGTTGTCACTTTGCAAATCCGAACAGCACTCATCGGCTGGCAATCCCCGCCGACTCGGTCAGCCGTTCCCACGTCGTCCCGGATCACGCGTCCGGCGCGAAGCTCGAGGGACTCACCATGACTGCCCAGCCATTTCGATCCGAACCGGGTTCCCGCCGTCTCACGCCGCACCAGTTAGTGTCGGCCAAGCCCACGTTAGGCCGCATGGGCCCAACCAGCCGGCAACAACTCGAGGTGCGGCCTCCCATGGGGAAACCGGTGCCGGCTGGAACCACGGCGGTGCTAACAACGGATGCGTTGGCATTCGTGGCTGACCTCGTGGAGCGGTTCGCGCCGAGCATCCGCGACCTACTCGCCGCGCGGGCGGCGCGGCGGGCGCGCCTCGAACGCGGCGAGGAGCGATTGGACTTTCTACCCGAGACGCGCGCGATACGAGAAGCCGTCTGGACCGTAGCGCCGGCGCCTCACGATCTGCGGCGTCGCATCGTCGAGATCACGGCGCCGGTGGACCGCAAGATGATGATCAACGCGTTCAACTCGGGCGCCGACGTCTTCATGGCGGACCTCGAGGACGCCTGTGCGCCGACCTGGCGGAACATCATCGATGGTCAGGTGAACCTGCGCGACGCGGTCCGCGGCGCGATCGCGTTCGATGACCCGGCGACTGGCAAGTCGTACCGTCTCTCCCAGAAGCGCGCGACGCTGGTCGTGCGTCCGCGCGGCCTCCACCTGAACGAGCGACACCTCCTTCTCGACGGCGAGCCGGTTCCAGCGGCGCTCGTGGATTTCGGGCTCTACTTCTTTCATAACGCGCACGCGCTGATCGAGCGCGGAACTGGCCCGTACTTCTACCTGCCGAAGCTCGAGAGCCATCGCGAAGCCCGACTCTGGAACGACGTGTTCCTCTTCGCCCAGGATGCGCTAGGCATCGCGCGCGGAACCATCCGCGCGACGGTGCTCATCGAAACGCTCCCGGCGGCGTTCGAGATGGACGAGATCCTCTGGGAGCTGCGCGAGCACGCGTCCGGGCTCAACTGCGGCCGGTGGGACTACATCTTCAGCTCGATCAAGATGCGTCGCCACGACCCAGCGGCCGTGTTTCCCGACCGCGCCGCGGTCACGATGGTCCAGCCGAACATGCGGGCGTACACGCAGCTCGTGGTGCGAACGTGTCACCGCCGCGGGGCGTCCGCGATTGGCGGCATGGCTGCGCAGATCCCGGTCCGCGATGACGCGGCCGCGAACGCGGCGGCCCTCGAGAAGGTCGCGGCGGACAAGCAGCGCGAGGCACGCGACGGACACGACGGTACCTGGGTGGCGCATCCCGCGCTCGTCCTTGTGGCGCGCAACGCGTTCGCCGCCGTCATGACCAGCTCCGACCAGCACCACGTCCTCCGAGACGACGTGGTGGTCACGGCCGACGACTTGTTAGGCATCCCGACCGGTCCGCGCACGGAGGACGGCCTGCGGCTCAACGTCCGGGTCGGCATCCGTTATCTCGCCGCCTGGCTCACGGGGGCTGGCGCCGTACCGCTCTACAATCTCATGGAAGACGTGGCGACGGCGGAGATCTCGAGGGCGCAGCTGTGGCAGTGGTTGCGACACGGCGCGCAGCTCGACGATGGCCGCGTGATCTGTCCAAGGCTCGTGGCCGCGATGATCGACGACGAGGCGGCAGCGATCCGCCGCGACGTCGGCGAGGCGGCCTTCCACGTCGGTCGGTTCGATGAGGCGTGCGAGATCTTCTCCTCCCTCACGCTCGACTACCACCTGGCCGACTTCCTGACGATCGCGGCCTACGAACGACTTGACCCCGACGACACCTAACGCGACGGATCCAGCACGCTCGCCCCTCCCCCCCGCGAAATCACACCACTCTTACCCGAGACCGACGCGATGACCATTCTGATCAACGACAGCACGGACGATCTCGCCGCCGACACGCCGCAGATGGCGCCCGCCAACCCGAGCGCGCAGTCGTCGACTGTCGTTCCCGCGTCGCGATGGGCCGGGATTCACCGTCCCTACACCTCCGCCGATGTCGAGCGGCTCCGAAGCTCTGTGCGTGTTCAGCACACGCTCGCCCAGGTCGGAGCGCGGCGCCTGTGGGAGCTCCTCACCACGCGCGACTATGTGCACGCCCTTGGCGCAATGACCGGCAATCAGGCGGTGCAGCAGGTGCGCGGCGGCCTCGAGGCGATCTACCTGAGCGGCTGGCAAGTCGCCGCCGATGCCAACCTCTCGGGCCAGACCTACCCCGATCAGAGTCTCTATCCGGCCAATAGCGTTCCGTCGGTGGTGCGGCGCATCAACCAGGCACTCATGCGCGCCGATGAGATTGAGGCGTCAGAGGGGAGGCGCGGCGAGCATTACTGGTTCGCCCCCATCGTGGCCGACGCTGAGGCGGGTTTCGGCGGCCCGCTCAACGCTTTCGAGCTGATGAAGGCGATGATCGAGGCGGGCGCATCGGGTGTCCATTTCGAGGACCAGCTTTCATCCGAGAAGAAATGCGGTCACCTCGGCGGCAAAGTCTTGCTCCCCACGGGCCAGTTCATCCGAACCCTCGTCGCCGCACGACTCGCCGCCGACGTGCTCGATGTGCCGACGGTGCTCGTCGCACGTACCGACGCCGACAGTGCGAGACTGTTGACCAGTGATGTAGACGAGCGTGACCGGCCCTTCATCACGGGCGAACGAACACCCGAGGGGTTCTTCCGCATCACCGGTGGGCTCGACTGTGCGATCGCGCGCGGGCTCGCGTACGCGCCGTACGCGGACCTGCTCTGGTGCGAGACCTCCACGCCTGATCTCGATGAGGCGCGCCGGTTCGCTGACGGCGTCCATGCGACGTTCCCCGACAAGGTGCTGGCGTACAACTGTTCGCCGTCGTTCAACTGGAAGAAGAAGCTCGACGCGAACACGATCGCGCGCTTCCAGCGCGAGCTCGGCGCGATGGGCTACAAGTTCCAGTTCGTGACGCTCGCGGGGTTTCATGCCCTGAACCACGGAATGTTTCAGCTCGCGGCGGCGTATCGCGCCCGCGGCATGTCGGCGTACGCCGAGCTACAGGAGGCGGAGTTCGCTGCGGAGGCGTTGGGCTACACGGCGACCCGACATCAGCGAGAGGTCGGGACCGGCTATTTCGACGAGGTGACTCAAATCGTTGCCGGAGGCGCGGCGTCGACCGTCGCGTTACAAGGCTCGACGGAATCGGCGCAATTTTAGCGCGATGGAAGATCGCCGCTGCACGCAGGGGGCGGATCTTGACTTCGCAGAGGAACGCACCGGCACGCGTGAACATTCTTGAAGCCACCCTCACGAACTCGACGTGATTCTTCAGGGGTCGCTTCGCCGTTTCGGCTGTAACGATATGGTTGTTAAGCGGCGCTCCCTGTTCCAAAGGAAGCGCCGCTTTGCTTTCGTCCCAGATTCGCCACGGCTTGCTCGCCAGCGCGTTGCGGACTAGAGCGTCACGCCGAGTGTGACCGGGAAGTAGTGCACGGTCTGTTCCCCCCGCCGTGTTCTGTGGTAGCGCACCTCGATGAAGCTCCTGACACGGAAGGCGAATAGTTTGGTGCCAAGTCCGACGTTCCAACCGTAACGTGTCGTGGCCTCGCACGCCTCGTCGACCGAGCACGCGCTGCGGTACGCCCCCAATCCCGAGATGAGGTACGGTGACAGGGGCGAGTCGGTCATCGGGAGGCGGTACGTTCCATTCACCGTGGCAGCGCGGTGGAGCGCCTGCCCGCTGAACTAACGGAAGCGCCGGTTCGGGAGTGCTGCGAGCGAGACGAACACCCACGCTGCTGCTTCGAGATCCTTCCGCTCGGCGGCGCGTCGAGCGGGGTCTCCTCAAAGGGATCGAGGGCGAACCGATGATGTCCGGCACGCGTAGCGCTGCGTTCGCCCAAATAGCTGCGGCGCGGCGGTGTGCGCCGTTTTCCGCGGTGGCCACCCGCCTAACGGGAGGGAAGGCGTCCGACGAAGCGGAGACTGCTACAGGACACCGCCCCCGACCGGCGGCGTCCCTACGGCAACCGGGCGGTCCCAATCGGACGACGCATTTCTCTGCGTCGGGTGAACTCGCGGGTGAACTCGCGGGTCGTCGGGTACGTTCGCGCCAGTTAGTGGCGAATTCAGCGTCTGATCGAGTCGATTTTCGAAGGGTCACGTGTGTTCACGTGTGAGCTACACGCTTCCTGAAAATCCGCGTGTCGGCGGTTCGATTCCGTCCCTAGCCATTCGCTAAGTGTCATAATGGGTTACTGCTTACGTGCTTGATGCCACCGGGCTGGCCAGCGAGGCCAGCCCGTTTGGCTTTATTGCGGTTTAGGGCATGAGCAGTGAGTTAGGTCGGCGCGATCGCGCCACATCCAAGAGCCGCTGTTCTCTCGGCCGCCGCCTCACTGCTCACGGAGCACGATCGCGGGGTCGGTCATCCCTGCGCGCCACGCGGGGATGAGCCCGGCGAGCAGGCCGACGATGAGCAGCGCTGCGCCGGCGGCCGCGAACGACAGCGGGTCGAGCGTACTCACGCCGTAGAGAAAGGATGAGAGCAGGCGCGCGAGCCCCGCTGCGGCGAGCACGCCGATCCCGATCCCCGCCGCCACGAGCAGCGCGCCGTGGCTGATCACGTGCGCGACAACCCGTGAGCTCGGGAGGCCGAGCGCGACCCGGATCGCCCAGTCGCGTTGGCGACGGGTGGCGAAGTGCGCGATGACCCCGTAGATCCCCACCGCGCCTAACGTGAGCGCAAGCCCGGTGAGCAGCGTCAGCAGCGACATCACCTGCCGCGCCGGCCCCACAGCGCTGTCGAGCACGCTGCGCATCGTCGTCGTTCCTTGCACGGCGACCCCCGGCGCGACGCGCTCCACGGTGCGCCGCGCGGCGTCGAGGAGGAGCGCCGGGTCCACGTTAGGCTCGGCGCGGAGGACCAGCGACTGGGCCTCATCGACCCATGGCATCTGCGCGACCGGGACGTAGCGCACTGGCACTGCATCGTCCGTCAGCTGCCGCTCCGCGGTGTTCGCGACGACGCCAACGACGCGCGCGAACCCGATGTCATCGCCCAGCCGCTGGCCGATCGGGTCGGCGCCCGCGAAGTACTTCCTGGCGAGCGCCTCGTTGATCACGACGACGCGCTCCGCACCGCGGCGATCCGTCTCGGCGATCGTGCGGCCGGTGCGAAGCGCGATCCCCATGAGCTCGAGGTAGCCCGGCGTCACCTTGCGGATCTCCGTGGTCGCGAACTGAACGTCCGCTCTGCCCTCGATGCTGAGCTCCAGGTTGTACCCGCCGCCGCGAAGCGGCAGCTCCTGCGCGGCCGCGGCCGAGCGTACACCGGGTAGTTCGGCGAGGGCTGTAGTGAGCCCGGTGAGGATCGCCTGACGGCGCTCATCAGTAAGACCGCCGCGCGCGGTCACATCTACGACGGCGATTCCCCCGGTGCGCACGCCGGGTTCGATGGCGTACAGGTTCGCGACGCTGCGCCCGAGTATCGCCGCGCCGGACGCTATCAACACGGCGAGCGCGACTTCGGCCACGACAAGGCGGTTCTCGAGGCGGCCGCCGCGTCCTTCCAACCCACCGGTGCGCGCTCGGCCCAGTACACCGCGCAAATCGCCGCGCCAGAGCGACAGGGTCGGGACCAGGATGACGAGCAGCGCGGCGGCGACGGCGATCCCCATCGCCGAGGCGAGCACACGCCCGTCGGGGGCGGCGGTTTCGGCCCACGCGCCTAACGGGAGTGCTCGTGCCAACACGCGAAAGCCGCTCCAGGCGAGCCCCGCGCCCAGCGTTCCGGCGGCCGTCGCGATGAGCATCGCCTCCGCTACGAGTTGCTGCGTCAGCCGACGCCGACTCGCCCCGAGCGCCGAGCGCACCGCCAACTCCGTGGACCGCGCCTCGAGCTGCCCCAGCATGAGGGCCGCGACGTTGGCACACGCGATGAGGAGGATGAGCGCCATCGCGCCGAGCGTCGCCAGCAGCGCCGGGCGCATGCCTCCGACCATGTCGTCGCGGAGCGGCGTGATCTCTGCACCCTTCGTCTTATCCCACTGCGCGGCGTAGTCGAATCGCTCGTCGAGCATCGCCACGAGCTGCGCGACCGGCGGCGTCATCGCGTGCACATCGTGTCCCGGTGCGACTCGGCCGACGAGCGTGGAGTTCGGGCTCCGCGACTCTGGGCTGAGTGGCTCCGATATCCAGACACGCACCGAAGGGTTGGGGAACCAGAAGCCGCGCGGCATCACGCCAACAACTGTGCGTGGTTTGCCGTCGAGCGTTAGGCGCGTGCCGACGACGGACGGGTCGGCGCCCATCTCCCGCCAGAGATCAAAACTGAGCACCGCCACCGGCTCGGCTCCCGGTGCGTCGTCGCGGGCTCGGAAGCCGCGCCCGAGCATCGGATGCACGCCGAGCACGACGAACAGCTCGGCCGACGCGGCGAGGCCCGGGAGGAGGCGCGCCGGCGCGTCACCCTCACGCACGATCACGTCGTGGAAGCGATAGAGGGCGACCTCGCGGAACCCCGGGAACCGTCCGCGCAGGTAGAGGAACTCCTCCTCGGTCCAGTCGGTCTTCTTCCAGAAAACGCCGACCTCGCTCTCGTGCGCGTAGGGAAGTGGGTCGAAGAGCAGTGCGCGCGCGAGACCGTAGACGGCCGCCGTGCCACCGACGCCCAGGGCGAGCGTGACTACCGAGAGGGCGGCGTAGCTGCGCCGGCCCGGGTTTCGTGCGAGGCCGCGGAGCGCGTACTTCGCATCCTGCCACACGGCTTCCAGCCACGGCTGGATGACGACACCTCTCGCCTCTTCGCGCATGTACGTTTCGTTGCCCATGGCGCGCCGGGCGCCATGCTTCGCGTCTTCCGGTGACCACCCGCGCGCACGGAGGTCGCGCTCGATCATCTCCCGGTGAAACGCGAGCTCGTCGGAGAGCTCGGCCTCGTGAGACCGAAGCCTGACCCAGATGGTCAGGCGGCGCAGGAAACGCCTAACGCTGACGGTCACCCGACCCAGCACGGTCTGAATGGCCTCGACGATTCGCTTGAATTCCTCGCGCTCGACCGCGAGTTGTCACCGTCCGGCTGCGGACAGCGTGTAGTCCTTAGCCCACCGATTGTTTTCCGCCGTTCCCGATTCCGCCCTGACGTACCCATCGAGCAAGAGGCGCTGGAGTGCGGGATAGATCGAGCTCTCTCCGACCTGGAGTACGTCGCGTCACGGTCCTTGACGCGTTGCGCGATCCTGTACCCGTGCATGCTACCTTGCGGCAGCGTGCGAAGGACGAGGAGGTCGACCGTGCCGGGGAGGAGTTCCGCTGGAGGCTTCATTCGGCCGACGCGTTTCGGCGACGTAACAAGGGGGTTCCCATCGATAGACGATGGAGAACTCTCACTGTGCGTCGCGGCTTGTCAAGCCCCATCGATAGACGATGGGAGCGCGGAGTCGGCCCATGTCGTTGCCGGACTCCTTGCTACCGCACGAGAGGCAGGAGTACCCGTTCGACTTCCATCGAGCGGGCGAGCGAGAGCCAGGACCCCATGTCGCTGCGGTGGCGGATGTAGGCGCGCTGGGCTCCGCACCGACTCCCGGGCGCCGTACGGCATCGACGCTAGCGACGCGGCCCTCGTGTTCGTACCGCTCGCGTTCTGGACGAAGCGGCCGACCAGCACGGGCGGACTCGCGGGTGACCTCGCGGGTCGCCGAGTGAATTTACGTCTAGTTGTGGCGATTTCGGACGCGCGATCCGGTCGGTTTTCGGAGGGTCACGTGCGCTGGCGGGTGAGCTACACGCTTCCTGAAAATCCGCGTGTCGGCGGTTCGATTCCGTCCCTAGCCATCCAAGCAGGACAACAACTTAGGCCACCGACACCCCGTTGTTCGTGAGCTCTAGTCGTCGGGCCATGCGGGTGGTTCGGACGTGGAGAAGGGGCGAGCCCGCTTCGATAGCGATTGGGGCGCCAGCCCTTGGAGCCGTCGCCAGTACGTTCGGACGATCTCCGTGTTTACCTGGTCGGCGTCGAGAACCGACGCGCGCCGCGCATCCGAATGCCCAGCGTGGCGAACCATGCCACGCCCGGTCGAGAAAACGCGGCGGTCGTCGCCGCCTGTTCATAACCTACCACTCGGGCATACCGCCAGCGTGCAGTCGTCGATCACCACCCAGGGCAACGCGGCCAGTTGCAAGACATCCTCACGGAAGAAT
>JBKOYV010000249.1:0-5810 GCA_046725585.1 Gemmatimonadota bacterium
GTGCTCGACGGGATCGGTGAGGCGTTAGGCCAGGAGATCACGATCGAGAACGGGAAAACGACGCAGTCGAACTTCAACGCGTTCCCGCTGCTGCGTCTCAAGCAGGCGCCGCCGGTGGAGGTCCACTTCAAGATCACGGACAATCCGCCGACGGGACTCGGCGAACCTGCCCTGCCTCCCGTGGTTCCGGCGCTTTGCTCGGCCATCTTCGCGGTGACGGGCAAGCGGATTCGTTCGCTGCCGATCTCGAAGACGGACCTGAAGTGGGCGTGAGCTGATTGGGGCCAGAGGATCAAGGGTCGGCATGTGATGTCATCCTGAGCGAAGGGAAGGATCTTCACCGTCCCGAGAGAGAGCTCTCTATCGGGCGCGATGAGGATCGCTCGCTTCGCTCGGTATGACAGCAGCGCTCGGGATGACAGCCGTCAGCTCCCCGTCGACGTGTAGTGGCGGACGCCGAGCCGCCACACCCATAGCGACAGGCCGAGGAACACGAAGCCTAACGCCGGCGCGAGCAGCGCGACCGCGGGCGTCACACCGGTTCGATCGGCGTGGCCCAGAATCACGGCGACCGGGAAGTATGAGACGCACCCGAGCGGCACGACGAAGGTCAGGAAGTTCCGGAACCACCGCGCGTAGATGTCCAGCGGATACTGCGCCGCCTCGACGCCGCCGTACGTCAGCGTGTTCGCGATCTCGAGGCTTTCCACCGTCCAGAACGCGAGCGTCGCCTGCAGCACGAGAATCCCGCAGAAGAGCGCGGCGCCTCCGGCTACGGCGAACAGCAGCGCCGCCCAGACCTGCCACGTCCAGGCGATGCTCGTTAGGTGCACCCCAACCGCCCACACGAGAACGCCCTGCGCGAGCCGCCCGATCCGCGTCGCCCGAAACTCGTAGCCCAACAGCTGAAGCACGGTCGACCGTGGGCGAACGAGGACGCGGTCGAAGTCGCCGGTCTTCACGAACTGCTCGCCGAAGACGTCGAACCCGCGCGTCAACCAGTCGGCCACCGCGAGCGACACGCTGATCACGCCATAGAAGACCGCGATCTCGCCGAAATACCACCCTTCGATCTGACGGAACCGCGAGAAGAGCGCCCACACGGCGACGAAGTCGACCCCCGTCGCGGCGAACGCACCGACGGACGTGAGCAGGAACGCGCCCGGGTACTGCATCTGCGAGCGGAGTGACGCACCGACGTAGCGGCCGTACAGTCGAATCGCGTTCACTCGTCAGCCTCCCTGCGCTTGCAGCCGCGCCATCACTCGACCCATGAGCAGCCGACCGAGCGCGACGATTACGACGACCCAGATCGCCTGACGAGCGAGCGCGGCCGCAGCCTCCCAGCCACTCATGTGACCGGTGTAGATGCGGAGCGGGATGTCCAGCAGTCCGGCGAACGGCTGGTATCGCATGGCTGGCTGCAGCCAGTCGGGCAGCAGCGGCAGCGGGATGAGGCTTCCCGAGAAGACGATCGTGAACGGCCCGACGAACGTGTTCACGCCGCGCTCGGAGAGCGTCGCGACCACGAGCACGTCCAGCAGAGTCGAGATCGCGCTCGAGAGCGCGACGTCGCACACCATCGACACGGCGAAAAGCGCGGCGGCCTGCGCGCCCGCCGGTGTCGAGAGCCCCCATACGCCGAAGCCCAACAAAGGCAGCAGGATGCCCGCCGTGAGAATCATCGGGACGGCCCGCAGCAGCGGGGTTGCGGTGCGTCTTGCCAGCGCTCGCGCGTACCAGAACGTGTACGTGTCGAGCGGGCGGAGGCGCTCGTACGCGACGTCGCCCGACCGTACCATGCGCGCGAGCTCCGGGTCCGCCGTCCAGGGAAGCAGCATCAGGAACGCCTGGCCGAGCCAGATGTAGTCCACTGCCTCCCGCAGGGTCATCGGGCTGGTGGACGCACCGCGAAGAAACGCGGCGAAGACCATGATCTTGACCGCGCCCCACCAGCACTGGGTGCCGAAGCCCGCCAGCGCGGCAGCGCGATACTGCAGCAGCAGCTGAAATCGCGCACGGAAGACCGCCCGATAGGGGCGCAACGCGACGGCCATCACGTCTCGACCGAGTGCTGCGCGTAGAAGCGGGCGATGACCTCCTCGATAGGTGGCTCCTCGAGATGCACGTCCTCGACGTCGAACTGCGCGGCGACGTGTGCGATCAGGTGATGCGCCGACGTGGCGCGCGGGTCGAACGCGAGCTCCACGGAGCGACCCTGACGCCGGCGCACGGTCGTGCCCGGGACGTTCACTGCCGCAACCTCGCCCGCGAGGTGCACCCACAACCGTCGCTCGGCCAGCGCACCTCGGCGAAGCGCCGCGAGGCTGCTATCGGCGAGGATCACGCCCTTCCCGATCACGATGACGCGCTCGGCGAGCGCTTCGATGTCGTGCATGTCGTGCGTCGTGAGAATGACCGTGACGCCATGGTCGCGATTCAGCGCCTTCACGAAGTCGCGGACGGCGAGCTTCGCGACGGCGTCGAGACCGATGGTCGGCTCGTCGAGAAACAGCACGCGCGGCTCGTGGAGCATGCTCGCGGCGATCTCACAGCGCATCCGCTGGCCGAGCGAGAGCTGGCGCACCGGGGTGGCGAGCAGGCGGTCGAGATCGAGCAGGGCGATCAGCTCGTCACGGGTTTTCCGGTAGCGGTCAGGCGGAACGCGGTAGATGTCGCGCAGGAGCTCGAAGCTCTCGATGACCGGGAGGTCCCACCACAGCTGCGTACGCTGGCCGAATACCGCGCCAATGCGGGCGACGTGCTTCACGCGCTCGCGCCAGGGAACGAGACCGCCGACCTCACAGCGGCCGGCGGTCGGCTCGAGGATGCCGCAGAGGATCTTGATGGTCGTGGACTTCCCCGCTCCGTTCGGGCCGATCAGGCCGAGGAGCTCTCCTTCGCGGAGGGTGAAGCTCACTCCCTTCACCGCTTCGATGATCCGATAGCGTCTTCGTACGAGACCCGTGATGGTTCCGAGTGGCCCTTTGGCTCGCTCGGCTACTCGGAACGACTTCGTTAGGCCGTCAACGAGGATCATTGTAGGCATCTCTGTGGGGCTACCTCTTTCGGGAGCTGCGATGCGGCGTTTCGGTATTGCGCGGTTGCAAACAGGAATCGCCATTACGAGAATCCAGTCCATGACTTCGACTTCGCTATCGCCCAACGATCTCGGGCCCATCGTGTCGCGGCTGCAGCCGGCCAACGCCGGGCTGGCGCGCCGGTACCCCGGAGAATCCGGCGCCCGCCAGCCCGTTCATACTGTCTACGGCGGCGCGCAGCTCTTTGCCGCCGACACCGTGCCCAAGCTCGGCCAGCTCGCGCTTCGGGCGATGGACGAGTACGCGCCCGACGCGCTCGCCCTGGCGGAAGCCGTCGGGCTCCCGGTGAGCGACGACCGGAACCTGCGCCTCGCCCAGCGTGTGCACCAGCGCGTCCGCGACAAGCTGCAGCGCGAGGCCGTGGAAGATTTTCGGATCGACTACGAAGACGGGTATGGCGTTAGACCCGACGCCGAGGAAGACGGTCACGCCGAGGCCGGTGCCCGGGCGGTCGCGCGGGCGATGCGTGAGCATACGTTGTCGCCCTTCATCGGGATTCGCGTCAAGCCCATGACGGCCGAGCTTCACGCGCGCAGCCTGCGGACGCTCGACATCTTCCTGACGACTCTCGTTAGGGAAGCCGGCCGGTTGCCGGAGCGGTTCTTCATCACCCTTCCCAAGGTATCCGCAACGGACCAGGTCACGGCGTTCGTTGACGTCCTGGAGCAGCTGGAGCCGAAGCTGAAGCTCGCCGCCGGGTCGCTCCGGTTCGAGACGATGGTCGAAACGCCCCAGCTCATCATCGATGAAACCGGGCGGTCGCTCCTGCCGTCGGTCATCGACGCCGGGCGAGGCCGCCTCACCGCCGCGCACTTCGGCACGTACGACTACACGGCGTCGCTCAACATCACCGCCGCGTACCAGCGCATGCGTCACATCACCTGCGATTTCGCCAAAAGCGTGATGCAGGTGGCGCTCGCGGGGACGGGGATCTGGCTGTCCGACGGGTCCACGACGGTCATGCCCGTCCCCATCCACCGGCGCCCCGCTGACGGGTCACCTCTCTCGGCGAATCAGGTGGCCGAGAATCGCGCGAGCGTGCATAACGCGTGGCGGATGCACTATGAGGACATCCAGCATTCGCTCGAGTCCGGGTTCTATCAGGGCTGGGACCTGCACCCGGCTCAGCTCGTAACGCGTTATGCGGCGGTCTACACCTTCTTCCTCACCGGCGTCGAGCAACAGGGCGCTCGGCTCCGAAACTTCGTGGAGCGGGCCGCGCAGGCCACGCTCGTGGGTGACGTCTTCGACGACGCCGCGACGGGTCAGGGGCTCCTCAACTTCTTCTTCCGCGCGATCAACTGCGGCGCGCTCACGGAGGACGAGGCGGTCTCCATGACCGGCGTGACGCTGGACGAGCTTCGCGGACGTTCGTTCGTGCGGATTCTGCAGAATCGGCGCCCCGGCACTCCAGTTCCGGCGTAGCGCCCGCATGACGCATCTCCTCGAGCTGCTCGACCTCACGTTCCGGTGGGTGCACGTGATCGCCGGGATCATGTGGATCGGCAACTCGCTTCTGTTCAACTGGCTCGACCGCAACCTGCGGCCTTCGTCGCGCGGCGCGCCGGAGGTCTACGGCGACATCTGGTTACTCCACAGCGGCGCCTTCTACTTCGTCGAGAAGACGTCGCTCGCCGGCCAGCCGATGCCGCGGCCGCTCCACTGGTTCAAGTGGCAAGCGTATACGACCTGGTTGAGCGGTGCCGCGCTGCTGATCGTCGTCTACTACCTCGGTGGGCGCGCGCTGCTGACCGACCCCACGAGAGCGGCCCTGACCCCGAACGCGGCGACGGCCGTCGCGATCGGCGGGATCGTCGTCGGCTGGCTGATCTACGATGTGCTGTGGAAGTACGTCGCGCCGAGGTCCGGGACGGCGGCCGGCGTCATGTCGGTCGTCGCGCTCGTGCTGATCGTGTACGCCCTAACGAGTCTTCTGAGCGGCCGAGCTGCGTTCCTGCATGTGGGTGCACTGCTCGCTACGATCATGGCTGGCAACGTCGCGCTCACGATCATGCCGTCGCAGCGCGTGCTCGTGGACGCGGTGACGTCCGGGCGTCCGCCCGACCCCGCCGTCGCGCAGGCGGCGAAGACGCGGTCGATCCACAACAACTACCTGACGTTCCCGGTGATCGTGCTCATGCTGAGCAGTCACTTCCCGGGCGTGTACGGTCATTCGCTGAGCTGGCTGCTGCTCCTGGTGCTGATCGCGATCGGGGCGACCGTTCGGCACATCATGAACATCCGCTTCACCTTCAAGCAGTGGGTGCCCGCTTTGGGCCTAACGCTGGCCGCGGGGTTCGTGGTGCTGTTCGTGGTGGGTCGCAGCAGCGCTGGTGCTGGGGGGGCGGTATCGAGCGTCGCCGCCGCTGACGTGCCCGCCCGGGTCACGTTCGCTGATGCTCGATCGATCATCGACCGGCGCTGCACCGCCTGTCACTCCGCCACGCCGTCCATCACGGACTTCGGTCCGGCGCCTGCCGGCGTGTCATTCGATGACCCGGCGCGGATACAGGCCCTCGCGGCCCGTATCCGCGCCCGCGCGGTCGAGACGAAAACCATGCCGCTCGGCAACCGCACGCACATGACCGATCACGAGCGCGCCCTGCTCGGCCGGTGGATCGACGAGGGTGCGCCCAAATGATCCGTTGGGGGTCAGACTCCTTGTGGATCGAACGAACGCGTCGGCGTTCGTTCGATCCACAAGGAGTC
>JBKOYV010000370.1:0-35699 GCA_046725585.1 Gemmatimonadota bacterium
TGTCTCGTGGGCTCGGAGATGTGTATAAGAGACAGGTGCCGGCCCCTTCGGACCAGCGGCGCTGCTGGATAGTTGCCGGATTGTCCGAGTCCGCTCGTCGAGGGCCTCCACTTCGTATCGCCGGCCGCCGAGCGACAGTGTGTACCGCCCCCTCGCGGAGTTCCGTGTCACGACGACGCGCTGTACGCTGTCGCCGAGCGTGAGGAGTGAGACCGGCGTCCCACTCAACTCCGCGAGGCTCGCCGTCACGTCGATCCCATCCACGCGGACGTGGTCGCCGTCGAGCTCGACGTCGACGCTCACGCCACCCACATCGACCACGTACTTCACGCCACCTCCGGAACGAGCTCACACACGGTCTCGACGTGCGCCGTCTGCGGGAACATGTCGAACGATGTGAGCGATGCCACGCGGTATCGCGGCAAACGCAACACGTCGCGCGCAAGCGTCGCCGGGTTGCAGCTCACATACACGATGGCCCGCGGTGCTGGCGATTCCTGCAGCGTCGCCGTCACGCGCTCGTCGACGCCGGCACGAGGAGGATTCAGAATCACGACGTCGGCGGGGAGCGCATTCCCGAGTGCATCCTCGACGCGACCAACCACCGACCGCGATCCGCGCGGCAAATGCGCGGCGACCCACCGTGCCGCGGGCGCATCGAGCTCGATCGCTGTGACTCGCACACCGCGCTCTGCGATCGGGACCGCGGTCGCGCCGGCACCGGCGTAGCCATCGACCACCGTGGCCGGCGCGTGCGACATCGCGACCGCTATCACGTGGGAATGGAGCAGTTGAGCCGCCGCAGTGTTGACCTGCGCGAACGACACATCAGGGGACTTCGCCTCGCCGGCTGATCCAGCCGCGACTGAGCTGCGGCGATCGACCAGGAGACGACGCCTGCCTCCCTGAGCCTCCCACCATACGGTCGTAAGTGCAGGTGCCCGCTCCGCCAGCTCACGCGCGCCGGGCCACTGTGTCCCGCCCTCGAGCAGAAACGAAGCGCCATCGGCCGTCAGCCTAACGGCGCCGCGGAGGCGGCGTGATCGGGGCAGCAGCGACGACGCGGCGAAGATGTCGCGCCAGATCGCCACGACGCGGTCGTCAGTGATCGGGCAGCGCTCGAGCTGAAATACCGCATCCGGATCGTCGTAGCGATGCAGCCCGGCCACCCATCGATCGCCGGACCATCGCATCGCAAGGGTCAGCTTCGTGCGGTAACCCCACGGGGCCGGACTCGGAACGACGGAGACTGTCGCCACCTCCCGCTTCCCGATCCGCTGCATAGCGTCGCGGACGATCGTGCTCTTTGCCCCAAGCTGGCTCGCGTACGTCATGTGCTGTAGCTGACAGCCGCCACATCGGTCACGCGTGTAGTGGTGACACGGCGGCGTGACGCGGCTCGACGACGGCTCCAGCACGGACACGAGAGACCCGCGCGCGAAGCGACCGCGAGATTCGATCGCGGCATCGACCACATCGCCCGGCGCGGTCCGCGGGATGAAGACAGCCATGCCGTCATACCTCGCGACCCCGTCGCCACCGGCAGCGATCGAATCCACGCGAACGCGCGCATTCATCATCGTTCGCCGATGGCTTCGCGGCGCGCCGCCTGCTTCCAGGCGTCGATGGGCGCTCCGTCCGAGGACGCACTTGCGCCGCCATTGCCCGCTACCGATGCCCCATTCTGCGGCACGCCAACGTTTCCGGCACGGTCGCGATGCGCCAGCAGCGCGGCGGCGACGGCCGCCGCCCGCACGCCATCGTCCGGTGGAGACGTCCCGACGAGAGTGGATAGCCGCCGCTCAAGCCACTGGATCTCGATTGCGCCGCGACGGAACTCATCGTCCTCCATGACGCGAAGGTGAAAGTCCCGAGACGTTTCGACGCCGTGCACCGTGAGCTCGAGCAACGCGCGATGCATCCGGTCCACCGCTTTCTCCCGGTTCGGCGCCCAAACGATCAGCTTCGCCAACATCGGGTCGTAATGGAGGCCCACCTCGCTTCCCATCTCGATTCCACCATCCCAACGGACGCCGGGACCGCTCGGAATGTGCAGATACTCCACGCGGCCGGTGGACGGCAGGAACCCGTTGTCCGGGTCTTCACTCGTTATGCGGCATTCGATGGCGCAGCCGCTAGGCGCGATGTCGTTCTGCGCGAACGGCAACCGTTCGCCGGCCGCGATGCGGAGCTGCCACTGCACCAGGTCGATCCCCGTCACCAGCTCGGTAACCGGATGTTCGACCTGCAGCCGCGTGTTCATCTCCAGGAAGTAGAATCGTCCGTCCTGGTCGAGCAGGAACTCGCACGTTCCGGCGTTGACATAGCCGGCGGCGCGCGCGGCCCTGACGGCCGTTTCCCCCATCTCTCGGCGCAACGCCGGTGACACCGCTACGCTCGGCGCCTCCTCGATCATCTTCTGGTGCCGCCGCTGGACGGAGCACTCCCGCTCGCCTAACGACAACATCGTGCCGTGCTGGTCGCCGAGCACCTGGATCTCGACGTGGCGCGGGCCCACGATGTACTTCTCGACGTACACGGCATCGTCACCGAACGCGTTCCGGGCCTCGCGACGCGCGGCATCGAGCGACGACGCGAGCTCGCGACGCTCGCGAACGACACGCATCCCCTTCCCGCCACCGCCGGCCGCGGCCTTGAGCAGAACAGGATAGCCGAATTCCTCGGCGATCCGTTGTGCCTCGGCGGCGTCGTTCACAGCGGATGTCGTACCGGGGACGACCGGTACGCCGGCCCCGATCACGAGTTGACGCGCAGCGGTCTTGCTGCCCATGGCCGCGATCGCTTCCGGAGGCGGGCCGACGAACACGAGCCCCTCATCCCTAACGAGACGCGCAAACCACTCGCGTTCGGATAGAAAGCCGTAGCCCGGATGAATTGCCTCGGCACCGACACGCTTGGCGACTTCGACGATCCTGTCGCCTCGGAGGTAGCTCTCGGCCGACGGGGCCGGCCCGACGTTCACCGCTTCGTCTGCTTCGCGAACGTGCGGCGCGGCCGCGTCGGCGTCGCTATAGATCGCAACCGACCGGACACCCAGCTCCCGGCACGCGCGAATCACGCGGACGGCGATTTCCCCCCGGTTGGCAACGAGGACTTTGCGGAACATCACGATGCAACTGGGGACTGGGGACTGGGGACTGGGGACTCGGCAGGGAGGCTTCTACCGACGTGGAGGGTCGCGTAGCAGTAGAACGCTCCCGGCCGAGTCCCCAGTCCCCAGTCCCGATGTCCCGTCGGTCTAGAGTGGAATGTTTCCATGCTTCTTTGGCGGGTTCCGATCCCGCTTCCGTTCCAGCGTCGAAAGCGCGTCGATGAGCCGCGGGCGCGTGTGACGAGGGTCGATGATGTCATCGACGTAGCCGCGACTCGCGGCGACGTACGGGTTCGCGAACTTCTCCGAGTACTCGCGAACCTTCGCGTCGGTGGCGGCAGCCGGGTCCGAGCTCTCGGAGATCTCGCGACGAAAGAGGATCTCGACCGCGCCCTTCGGGCCCATGACCGCGATCTCCGCCGTGGGCCACGCGACGTTGTAGTCGCCGCGGATGTGCTTCGAGCTCATGACGTCGTAGGCACCGCCGTACGCCTTCCGCGTGATCACGGTGAGCTTGGGAACCGTCGCCTCACAGTAGGCGTACAGGAGCTTCGCTCCGTGCCGGATGATGCCGTTGTGTTCCTGGGTGACGCCCGGCAGAAAACCCGGTACGTCCTCGAACGTCACGATCGGGATGTTGAACGCATCGCAGAACCTGACGAATCGTGCCGCCTTGGTCGATGCGTTGATGTCGAGCACGCCGGCGAGGACAGCGGGCTGGTTCGCGACGATGCCCACGCTGTACCCACCGAGATGCGCGAAGCCGCAGAGGATGTTCCCGGCGTACGCCGCGTGCACCTCGTAGAACTCGCCGTCATCGACAATGCGCTTGATGACCTCATGCATGTCGTACGGCTTGTTCGCGTTGTCCGGCACGACGTCGATCAGTGACTCGTCCCGACGGTCACGCGGGTCGCGACCCGGTCCGCGCGGTGGGTCGCTCAGGTTGTTGGACGGAACGAACCGAAACAGGTCGCGGATGGCCTGGAGACACGCGAGCTCGGAGTCGTGAGCGAAGTGTGCGACACCCGAGGTCGCCGCGTGCGTGTCGGCTCCACCGAGCTGCTCCATCGTCACGTCTTCGTGCGTGACCGTCTTCACCACGTTAGGCCCGGTGACGAACATGTACGACGTGCCGCGCACCATGTACGTGAAGTCCGTGATGGCGGGCGAGTACACCGCGCCGCCGGCACACGGACCCAGGATGGCTGAAATCTGCGGGATCACGCCTGACGCGAGCGTGTTGCGCAAGAAGATGTCGGCGTATCCGCCGAGCGAAACGACGCCTTCCTGAATGCGCGCGCCGCCGGAGTCGTTGAGCCCAATGACCGGTGCGCCGTTGCGCACCGCGAGATCCATCACCTTGCAGATTTTTTCAGCGAAGGATTCGGAGAGCGACCCGCCGAAGACCGTGAAGTCCTGCGAGAACACGTAGACGAGGCGCCCGTCGATCCGACCGTATCCTGTCACGACGCCGTCGCCGTAGGTCTTCACGCGATCGAGACCGAAGTCGGTGGACCGATGCGTTACGAAGCGATCGAATTCGACGAAGCTGCCCTCGTCGAGCAGGATATCGAGTCGTTCGCGTGCGGAGAGCTTTCCCTTGTCGTGTTGCGCCTTGATGCGCGCATGGCCACCACCTTGCTCGGATTCAGCGCGGCGCTGGTCGAGCAAGGTGAGCTTTTCTTTCATCGTCATAGATCGGGGAAGGTAACGCGACCGGCTTCCATCGGCCATCGGCCATCAGCCATTGCTGTCGCCATCAGCCATTGCTGTCGCAGCCATCAGCCATCGGCCATCAGCCATCAGCTCGAACGGCAGAAAAGCGAACGGCGGAACGCCTTTCGACGTTCCGCCGTTCAAGCTGATGGCCGATAGCCAGCGACGCTACGAGACTTCAACCGGAGCTATGTCCGAATCGTCCGTGTGCACCGTGGGCGGTGTTTCCGGGCGCGGCGGTTGGTCGGCAGGGATGTCCGTCACCGTGAGCACGATCCGGCGGTGAATCGGATCCACCTCGAGCACACGCATGTCGAGGTTCATCCCCTCGTACGCGATATCGGCCGGGTTCGAGACTGCGCGCATCGGCGACAGCTGGCTCACCGGAACGAAGCCCTCGATGTCGTTGCCGACGTCGACGACCACGCCCTTGTCCATCAGCCGCACGACCTTGCCACGCAGCTCGGTGCCAACCGGATACGTCTCACCGATGCGGAGCCACGGATCCTCCTCAGCCTGCTTGAGACCGAGCGAGATTCGCTTGTTGTCCGAATCGATGTTGAGGATCACGACGTCGACGGCGTCGCCCTTCTTCACCACTTCCGACGGATGCTGCACGCGCTTCGTCCAGCTCATGTCGGAGATGTGAATGAGGCCGTCGATCCCCGGCTCGATCTCGACGAACGCGCCGAAGCTCGTGAGGTTTCGGACCTTGCCGTTGATGCGCGTACCGACCGGGTACTTGAGCGGCAGCACCATCCACGGATCCTGCTCCGTCTGCTTCATGCCGAGCGAGATCTTCTCCTCGTTCGGATCGACCTTGAGCACGACCGCCTCGATCGTCTCGCCGATGCTCACGAGCTTCGACGGGTGACGAACGTTGCGCGTCCAGCTCATCTCGCTGATGTGCACGAGGCCTTCGATGCCCGGCTCGAGCTCGATGAACGCGCCGTAGTTGGTGATCGAGACGACCTTGCCGGTGACACGCGTGCCGACCGGATACTTCGCCGCCACGTCCTTCCACGGATACGCCTGGAGCTGCTTGAGGCCGAGTGAGATGCGCTCACGCTGCCAATCGATGTCGAGCACTTTGACTTCGAGCTCGGCGCCGATTTGCACCATCTCCGACGGGTGGGAGATACGGCCCCACGACATGTCGGTGATATGGAGCAGGCCGTCGACGCCACCGAGATCGATGAATGCACCGAAGTCGGTGATGTTCTTGACGACGCCCTTTCTCACCTGGTCCTTCTGGAGCTCCTTCATCAGCTTCTCGCGCTTGCCGGCACGCTCGGTCTCGAGGATCACGCGGCGCGAGACGACGATGTTGCGGCGGCGCTTGTTGAGCTTGATGATCTTGAACTCGTACTTCTGGCCGAGGAGCTCGTCGATGTTCGGCACGCGACGCAGTGCGATCTGCGAGCCGGGGAGGAATGCATCGACGCCCATGAGGTCGACGACGACACCACCCTTGATCTTCTTGACGAGCGTGCCTTCGACCGGCTGATCGTTCTCGTACGCGAGACGGATGCGCTCCCACACGCGCATGAAATCCGCCTTCTTCTTCGAGAGAACGACCGACCCTTCCTGATCCTCGAGGTGCTCCAGCAGCACCTCGACCTCGTCACCGGGCTTGATGTCGGGAAGATCCTTGAACTCCTCGAGCGGGATCGTCCCTTCGGATTTGAATCCGATGTCCAGGACGACCATGTTGTCGCGGATCTCGAGCACGCGGGACTTTACAATTTCACCCTCTTCGATCGAGGCGAGGGTGCCATTGTACATGTCCATCATCTGCTCGTACTCCTCGGAGGAGTACTCGTCTTCCTCGTAGAGCTCGGGCCGGCGGTTGGCAAGCGGCCGCAGCTGGGACTTCTGCAGGTCGCGCTTCTCGCGCGCTGTCAGCACGTTGCCGGTGGAAGGGGTCGTGGTTTCTAGCTCGGACATACCGAAGAGTGTCTCCTGAACCGCGGATCTTTAGGCTCGCCGCGTCGAGTCGAGTGATTGGAGAGAAAACGAATCGAGACGCCAAACGCCGCCCATTAGGACGGATTTAGGATCCGATTCGCGCGAACCGTCAAATGTATTGTCAGACTGCGTTATCGTCAACGGGGGAAGTTTCGCTTCCGCGCTGAGTTACGGCCTTTGCGAGTGCCACGATCCGCTCCACCTGTTCAGGCTGCGTGAGGTAGGTCGTGTCGATCAGCACCGCGTCCTTGGCCTGAACGGTCTGCGTCGCGTCGTGCGCGTCGCGCTGAACGATGCGATCGGTCTCTTCGGCGATTTCGGCATCAGTCGGCCGGCGTCCGATCTGTTGCGTCAGCCGCCGTCGCGCGCGCTCCCATGGGTCGGCGATGAGGAACACCTTGAGCGTCGCGTCGGGGAAGACGGTAGTACCCATGTCCCGACCGTCGACAACGATGTCGTGACGGGTTGCCGCCTCGCGCACAAGGCCATTGACCCATACACGGACGCGCGGCATCTGCGCCACCCGCGACACATAGCGCGTCACTTCGGCCCCGCGGATCTCCGACTCCACATCGCGCCCGTCGATGCACGGAGCGAACGAGGTCTCCCGAGGGCTGAGGCTCACCTTGGCAGCAGTCTGCAGGACGAGGTCATCGTTCCAGTCTGGCGGGGCGACGCCGCTCCGCAACGCGGCCGCGGTCGCCGCCCGGTACAACGCACCCGAATCGACGTGGCGAAAACCGAGCACCGAAGCGACCCAGTGCGCAGTGGACGACTTGCCTGACGCCGCGGGCCCATCGATCGCAATGACGACGGGGACACCACGCGACCCCGTGGGACTCACGCGGTCACCCGCTCGAGGTCGGACCAGAAGCCGGGATACGACACCGAAACGCAGTCGGGGTCATCGACCCTGATGGCGTTCCCGGACAGCGCGCCGAGCACTCCAAACGCCATCGCGAGCCGATGGTCGCCGTGCGTCCGCACTGCCCCACCTAACGACCGGCGACCCGGGCGCACGCGCAAGCCATCCGGGAGCTCATCGGCATCCGCACCGACCGCGCGCAGATTCTGCACGACCGCCGCGATCCGGTCGCTCTCCTTGACGCGCAACTCGCTCGCGCCGCGGATCTCGGTTTCCCCCTGGGCCAATACTCCCAGACACGCCAGCATGGGCAGCTCGTCGATCATCGCCGGCACTTGCTCGCCCCGGATCTCGACACCCTGAAGCGACCGCGGCGCAACGGTGACCGTGCCCACGGGCTCGCCGCATTCTTCGCGCTGGACTTCCCAGGCCACATCGGCCCCCATCTCGCGCAAGACGCGAAAGAAACCGAGTCGCGTCGGATTGAGCGCGACGTCCGTGAGCTCGAGCGGGCCACCGCTCCGCACACCGCCGGCGGCGGCGAGCGCCGCGAAAAACGCCGCCGACGACGGATCGGCCGGGACGTCGAGCTGAAACGGCGCCAGCTGCGTCGACGGCTCGAGCGACGCCTCGAGGCCTAACGACTGCACGTCGATACCGAGGGCCGCAAGCATCCGCTCCGTATGATCGCGGGATTGCACGGGCTCGGTGACCGAAACCGGCACGCGGCCGACGAGCCCGGCGAAGAGAATTGCGCTCTTCACCTGCGCGCTCGCCGTTGGACTCTCGAAACGGATCGGCCGGAGCGGTCCTCCAATGACAACCATCGGAAGGTGCTCACCGGAATCGAACGTGAAGCGCGCGCCCATCGCCGTGAGGGGGCGCGCCACCCGACCCATTGGCCGGCGGCTGAGACTCGCATCTCCGATGAGCCGACTCTGGAATCGACAGCCGCTCAGCACTCCCGACATGAGGCGCGCGGTCGTACCGCTGTTGCCGCAGTCGAGCGGGCCATTCGGCGCGGCCAATCCGGCCAGGCCTCGGCCATCCACGCGCATGTCGTCTCCGAGCTCCGGGACGCCGACACCTAACGCGCGCACAACCCCGGCCGTCGAACGCACGTCGGCCGACGGCAGGATGTTCCTGATGCGCGACCGCCCACTGGCGAGCGCCGCGCAGATGAGCGCGCGGTGCGAGATGGACTTGTCGCCCGGCACTCTGACGACGAGGCTGGCCGGACGCGCGATCATCGCAGCCATTGCTCGAGTGCCGTTGCCAGATCGGTCTTCTCGTCCCGGTACTTCACGATCAGCGGTGTCTGCACGGACAATCCTTCGGCGCCGGCCCACGCGCCGCGTACCGCACGCGCGCCAGGCACCACCACGGCCCCTTCAGGGATCTCCAGCGGCCGGCCCCCGCCGGCGCGGTACACCTGCTCGCGCACGAGGTCGTAGACCGGCGTGCCCCGGGTCAGGACGACACCGGCGCCGATGACCGCGCGCGAACGCACTATGGTGCCCTCGTACACGCCACAATTGCCGCCGACGATCGCATCGTCCTCGACGATAACGGGAGTGGCGTTTACCGGCTCCAGCACGCCGCCGATCTGAGCGGCGGCGCTCAGGTGTACGCGGTCTCCAATCTGCGCGCACGACCCGACCAACGCGTGTGAGTCGATCATCGTCCCTGCACCGACGTACGCGCCGACGTTGACGAAGGCGGGCGGCATGCACACGACGCCCGGTGCCACGTACGCGCCGCGGCGAATCGACGTGCCGCCAGGCACTACGCGGACGCCGTCGCCAAGCGTCAGGGTGCGCGGCGGAATCGTGTGCTTGTCGAAAAACGCAGCCGGCCGGTCCCGGTCCGGCATCGGAATCACGCGACCGGCGCGAAACCCAAGCAGGATACCGCGCTTCACCCACGGCACCGCACGCCAGGTGCCGTCGCGCTCGCGCTCCGCCGAGCGAACCTCGCCGCGCTCCAGCGCGCGCAACAGCTCGTCGACCACCGACTCGGCGTCGTCAGGCAGCGGAGTGCCAGACGGCGTGGATGCCAGCGTCTCGATACGTTCGGCGAGCGATGTAAACGACGCGGTCGTCACGCCGGCACGGCTCCGGCAGCGGCGAGGGCCGCCTTCAGCGGCGCGTTATGCTGCTCCGACAACGGCACGAGCGGGAGCCGGAGGCAGTTCTGAATTCTTCCCATCATCGCCAACGCCGCCTTCACGGGAATCGGATTCGAGTCGATGAACGCCGCCTCGAACCATGGCGTTAGGCGCATCGCCAGCTCGCGCGCTTCCGCGAAATCGCCGCTCGCGCACAGGTCCGCTAACCGCGACATGAGACGCGGCGTCGCGTTGCTGACGACGGATATGATGCCATCACCGCCCGCGGCCATGATCGCAAGTGTAAGGGCGTCGTCGCCCGAGAGCACGCTGAATTCCGCCGGCCGGTGGCGAAGAATCTCGGTGACCTGCGCGAGATTTCCGGACGCTTCCTTGATCGCGACGATGCGAGGGTGCTCGGCGAGGGCGAGGGTGGTGCGCGCTTCGATGTTGCTTCCTGTCCGTCCGGGAACGTTGTAGATGACGATCGGAAGCTCGACGGCATCGGCGACCGCGCGAAAATGCGCGATGATGCCACGCTGCGGCGGCTTGTTATAGGCAGGAGAGACGTGCAGGAGGTGAGTCGCGCCCGCGGCCTGCATCTCGCGCGACAAGGCGATCGCGCGCGCGGTGTCGTTCGTGCCGGCGCCAGCGACGACGGGCACGCGCCCTTCGGTGACCTCGACCGTGATCTCGACGACGCGGCGGTGTTCCGCGGGCGTGAGCGTGGCCGCCTCCCCGGTGGACCCGCAGGGCACGAGGAAATGCACTCCCTCAGCGATCTGCCACTTCACGAGGCGGCGCAGCGCCACTTCATCGACTGCACCCTGCGCGGTGAACGGCGTGACGAGCGCGGTTCCGCAGCCTGTCAAAGCTCTGGGCATCAGGCAGTCTCCATTCCAAGATCGAGCACGTCTCGCATGGTGAAAACTCCGTGGCGGCCACGGACCCACTCCGCTGCATGGAGAGCGCCATCCGCGAACACGCGCCGGTCGCGGGCGGCGTGCGTCAGGCGTATCTGCTCGAACGGCCCATCGAACAACAGTTCGTGCGTGCCCGGCACGTGACCCGTGCGCACACTGGTGATCGGGATGGATCGGCCCAGTCCGGGTGATGCGGCACGCTCGAGCGCGATGGCCGTGCCGGAGGGCGCATCCTTTTTGGCGGCGTGGTGCGTCTCGACGATATGTGCGTCGAATTGTGGCGCGCGACGCATGGCACGGCCCGCCGAAGCGGCGAGCGCAAGGAACAGGTTGACGCCAACCGAGAAATTGGGCGCGTGCACGAGCGCACCGTGCGAATCGATGACCGCGCGCGCCACTCGCTCGAGTTGATCCCCCCATCCCGTCGTGCCCGTGACGACGGGATACCCGGCGCGGACCGCGGCCAGGATGTTCTCCGGCGCGGCGCCGGGCTCGGTGAACTCGATCACGACGTCGGTTTCGCCAAGCCGGTCGCGCGTGATGGCGCTGCCGCTCGCGTTCTCCCTGAACCCGAGCATGGCCGTGATCGTGAAGCCTCGCTCTCGCGCCAGGTCGGCGACGGCACGGCCCATCTTGCCGTCGCCAACGATCGCGACTCGAAGGCCACTCATTGGCCAACCGGGAAGAATGCCCAGTGCAGTCGCCGCATTGCTTCGAGCACCTGGTCGCCGTCGACGAGCAATGTGAGGTTGATCCCGCCGGAGCTGAGCGAGACCATGTGCACTTTGACATTGCCGAGTGCCGCCAATGCCTGAGCCATCGTGGCCGTGCTGTCGCCCAACCCGGCGCCGACGAGCGCTACGATCCCGCGGTTCCGTTCGACGGATACATCGCCGAGCGCTGTCAGCGCGCCTAACAACGTGTCGAGGTGCGTGGCATCGTCGATCGTCATCGACACGGACACTTCGGACGTGGCTACCACGTCCACCGATGTCCGGTTGTCGTCGAAGATCTCGAAGATGCGTCGCAGGAAGCCGTGCGCGAGCAGCATGCGGGGTGTCCGAATGCGAATGAGCGCGACGTCGCGCTTGCCGGCAATCGCGCTCACGGGCCGACGCGGCGCGTCGAACGTGATCCGGGTCCCACACCCCTCCGGGCGACGCGAATTGTAGATGTATACGGGAATCCCGATCTTGACCGCGGGTGCGATGGTACTCGGATGCAGGACCTTCGCGCCGAACGACGCCAGCTCGGACGCTTCGTCGAAGCGTATCTGCTCGATGAGCCGTGCCCCATCCACGACGCGCGGGTCGGCCGTAAGCATGCCGTCCACGTCGGTCCAGATCTCGATGGCTTCGGCGCGAAGGGCGGCACCGAAGAGCGCGGCACTGTAGTCGCTGCCGCCACGTCCCAGGGTCGTGGTAACGCCACCCGTCGTCGCGCCGACGAATCCGCCGACCACCGGTGTCGTGCCCGACGCCAACAGTGGTCGGATGACCCGCTGCGTCGCGTCGGCGATCAGTTCGGGCTGTGGTTCCGCACGCGTGAAGTGATCGTCGGTGATCATCACGTCGCCGGCATCCACCAGTTGCGCCGGAATTCCACGTGCGCACAGCACCGCGACGACGAGGTGCGATGAGAGCCGCTCGCCGATTGCCGCGATTGCGTCGAGGCTTCGCGGGGTTAGGTGGCCCAGCACCGACAGTGCTTCCGCGAGGCTCGCGAGCTCGTCGAACATTGCGCTCAGGTCCGCCGCAATCTCGTCCCCGACGCCCTCCTCACCGAGCAGCTTCGATGTTTCGGCGAGGTGGCGTTCACGAAGGCTCTCGACGCCTCGCAGGGCACCGATCAACTGACCCTTTTCTGCTTGTTCGGCAATCGCGAGCAGCGCGTTCGTCGTACCGGCGAGTGCGGACACTACGACGAGCGGCCGGCGCGGCAACCGTCCGCGCACGATCTCCATCGCGCGTTCGATGGCTGCCGCGTCGCCGACGGACGTGCCACCGAACTTGACGACGATCATGCCGAGCCGACGACGCCGGTCGCAACGAGCAACTCGGCGTTCAACACCGAACCGCCCGCCGCGCCGCGTATGGTGTTGTGGCCTAACGCGACCAGACGCAGATCGAGTTGCGGGTCGGTGCGCACGCGGCCAACGACGACGGTCATCCCCGCTCCCGACGCGACGTCTCGCCGAGCCTGCGGTCGATCCGGTGCCTCGGTAACCACCAGTGCCCGCTCCGGCGCGCTCGGTAGCCCGCGCACGACAGCGTCCCCCCGCCAGTCGCCCAGGACGCGGAGCGCATCTTCCGGCGTGGCCGGCTTATCGAGCTTGATCGACATACACACCGTGTGCCCATGCTCGACCGGCACTCTGTTGGCGTGCGCGCTCACGCGAAGCGGCGCGGGAACGAGCGCGCCGGCTTGAACACAGCCAAGCATCTTCGGGATCTCCCGCTCGATCTTCGGCTCTTCCTCGCCGATGTACGGGATGACGTTGCCGAGGATGTCGAGCGATGGAACGCCGGGATACCCCGCTCCCGACACGGCCTGGAGCGTTACCGCGAATACCTGGCGGACGCCGAAGGCTTCGTGAAGCGGCGCGAGCGCGACGGTCGCGACCGTCGCCGCGCAGTTCGCGTTCGTGACAATGCCGCCCGACCAGCCGCGAGAGCGGCGCTGTTGCTCGAGCAGCGCGAGGTGACTCGCGTTCACTTCCGGGATCACGAGCGGAACGTCGGGGTCCATCCGGAAGTTCTTCGCGTTGCTCAGCACCATCGCCCCGCTGCGCGCGAATGCAGGCTCCAGGTCACCCGCCGCCGTGGCGTCGAGCGCCGAAAACACGATGGGGGCGCTCAGCTTGTCGGGATCGCACGGCAGCACGGTGCGACCGGCCAGCTCCGCGGGAAGCTCTCCCTCGAGCCAGCGCGTCGCCTCCGCGTACGGCTTTCCCGCCGATCGCTCGGAGGCAGCCAGCTCGGCTACCTCGAACCATGGGTGATTGCGCAGACATCGGATGAACGTCTGCCCGACAGCGCCGGTGGCACCGAGGATGGCGACGGGAACGCGGCGGGCTCGAGGAGTCGAGGCGGTCATGCGGCGAGGAGGGAGCGGACAAGGCGCTCGTATGTGTCGACACTCGCGCGCAGCTCGCGCACATCGATGTGCTCGTTAGGCGTGTGTGCGACGTGGATGGACCCGGGGCCGAACAGGAGCGGCGTGCCCCAGCGGCCGAGCAGGGGGATGTCGCTCGTGTAGGCGACCGGGGCGACCTCGAACCCTGGAAGGACGTGGAAATGCTGAGCCGGAATGTAGGAACCGTACGTAATCTCGGCGCGGTCGGCTGCCCACTTCTCGATGAGCGGCTTTACCGCGGCGACGTCGCCGACGAGGCGGAACATGAGCTCGGCCTCGCATTCACCGGGAATGATATTCGCTTCGGTTCCGCCGCGAATGGTTCCGATGTTCACGGTCGTATCGCCGAGAACGGGATCGCTCGGCAGCGGCAGCGATCGGATGGTCGGCAGCAACTCGAGCATGGGCTCGATCGCCGAACGTCCGAGGTGCGGGTACGCGGAGTGCGCTTCGCGGCCGCGGGTCTTGACCGTGACGCGCAACGAGCCTTTCGCGCCGCTCGCCAACCGGCTTTCCGTTGGCTCGCCGTTGATGAGGAACCTGCTTGTTGCCGGCAGGTGGTTCGCGGCGCGAGCGCCGTCGGAACCCTTCTCCTCACCGACGACGAGCAGCAGGTCCACACGCTCCTCGCCCGACTCGGCGAGGCGGTCTGCCGCGGCGAGCATGGCGGCCGCGATTCCCTTCGCGTCGCACGCACCGCGACCGTAGAGTCGCTCGCCGTCCATCTTCGGCGGGACGTAGGGTGGCACAGTGTCGAGATGCGTGGACAGCGTCACTCCGCCGCCACTGCGGGACGCCCACACGTTGCCGCGACCCGGCGTCACTTCCTGCACGGTCACGTTCCAGCCGCGGCTCACGAGGCGCCGCGACACGAATTCGACGATTTTCCCTTCGCCGCCGGTTGGCGACTGGATGGAGAGCAACTCGGCGCAGAGCGCGACGACGTCGGTCATGCGCGTAAGCTATCCAGCAGCCTCCGGCATTGGGAGGATTGGCGCGCGGCCCTCCAGCGCCGCGCGCCCGGCGTGTATCGCTAGAGTCTCGGCGACGGAACGTCCGCGGTCGTGCGAGCGTCGGCGCCGGGTTCGACGCCGCGAACGTGCTCGACGAACATCTGCTGCACGAGTCTGTTCGCGTCGCGGACGAATTGTTCGTGGTGTGGCTCGCCGGTCTCCCCGATCCGCGCCAGTTGCTGGTTGCCCAGCGCCCGGCCGGCTTCTCGGAATGTGGCGAACGTGTCCTGCGACTGCCGCGCCGTGACGATGTCACCGACGAGTCTGAGGAAGTCACTCTCGCGAGCGGCATCTGCGATGTCGCGCGCGACGCCCATCGCTTTTCCGGCCACCTTCTTCGCAACACCGGCTTCGGCGCCGAGTGCGTTCTGGTATTCCTCGAGCATGCGCTGATGCTCGCGCATCTGGGGAATGGCGCGCGAGCACAGGTCGCGGTACCGCACATCCTCGGCTTGCTTCTCGTGGTCTTCGAGATTCCCCAAGAACGTCTTGTGCTGCATGACCGCGTTGCTGACCTGGCTTTTCAGAAAGTCGATTCCTCGATCCATGGAGCCTCCGGGTTGGGGGCGCGAGCGCCTTGCACGTCGTGCGCCATCCCGTCCACGGCGGAGGTCTTTCGTTGCGTTAGGCAGCCGACGCACGAGGCCGCTGGCGGGCGCCGCGTCAGTCGTCGGCGTTCACGACCGCTCGGCGGAGATCGAATATGCCTTGGGGAAGCTTGAGCGAGCGCGAGATCGCGATGTCCTCAATGGCGTCCAGAAGCACCCGCTTCAGGCGGCGCCCGTCATCGCTGTTCGGTAAGGTTCCGAACGTTCGCTCGAGTCCTGACGGGCTCGACACGTAGTCTTCGAGCGTCTCGCAGAACCGTTCGGATGAGCCATCGCGGTTCTCGGTCGTGTCGGCTCGCAGCGGTGATGGAAGCCGGTCATGGACAACGCTCAGTGGCGCAGACGGCGCTACGCCGTCGATGAGCTGACGGGTGGCATCGCGCAGGAGGCGGGAATCGGTCTCGAGTACCTCGGACAGGCGCGCGCATAGCGAGCTCGTGAGCTCGGACTTGCCGGTCATGACGCGCCAGAGCTGTTGGCGTGAGGTGCCGGCACGCTGGGCGAGAACTCGCTTGCTCATGCGGCGCTCGAAGCGAAGCAATTCGATGCGTTTCCCGAGCGGCGTCAGCTCGGGGACGCCATTGGCTACGAGTTCATCGTCTTCGGCATCTGTTGACATACGTTGCAGTGAATTATAGCTTGCGGTACCGAAAATCGCCCGAAGCTGTGTTACATTCGTAGCTCATTGTCGGTGGTCGCGTGACGAAAGTCAAGCAAAGGAGGAATAGGGCGAAGAGCCGTGAAGCACCGCAGGAAGGGGCTCAGCCTCGGAAGAGAACGAAGTCTCGCAGTACGAAGGCCGCGCGTGGCGCGCGGCTCGCTGGACGAGGCAACCCCCCGCTCGACGAACCCGTTCGGGTCGTTCGGGTTCGAGCGCTCGATCCCCGCGCGAAATGCGGCGCTGGAACATCGGTTGAGCACCTTTTTCGCGTCGACGAAACGGTCGCTGGAGCGTCCCGGACGCACCTCGTCTTTTTCGATCGGCACGGATTGTACTGCGAGCACGGTCGTAGCTGCCCGGCGGTCGAGGATGTGCGCCGGGCGAACAGGGGTCTGGACTGGACGAGAAAGGTGGGATGAGAGCATGATCGCGAGACACGACGTACAAACCGAGAAGGCCGACATCTGGTCGCGCCTCGCCGAACCGCTGCCTAACGGGGTCGTCTACTGGCGGCAGGACGGCAAAGTCATCGCCCGCGACGGGAAGTATTTCGCACGGTTCGTCGCGTACATCGAAGCCAACACCGCGCGTGAGCGGCTGGATGCCGTAGTGCCCGGCGAGTGGGACCTGACGTTGGAGCTGTTGCCGCCGCTGCCCGGCCTCGACGACACCACGGACGGCGGCTCGTGTTCGTTCAAGGCGCGCCTCCAGATCCTCGGCGTCATCCGAGAGGACGTAGGTACCGGTCGGGACTACAAGGCCGCCGCAACCGATGCGTTCAAGCGCGCCGCCGTGCGCTTCGGGATCGCGCACGAGCTGTACGCGTACGAGCAGAACTGGGTGCAAATGGACGGCGACGGGCGCGGCGCCAGACCACTCGAGGACCCGGGCGCCGTCTACGCGCGGCGCTTCGGTCCGACGAACGGCGCGAGCCTCCCTGAGGAACCGGCCGCCGCTGCGACCGACGCACCTGCGGACGTCGCGGACGCTCCGGCACGCCCCCAAGGTTCCGCCAAACGCGCGCGACAGAGCGCCGCGGCGACGGCGAAGGAAGCAGCTCCAGTCGACGTTCCTATGGAAACGGTCGTACTCGAGGCCACGGGTATACCGGAATGCCCCAAGTGCGGCGGCCGCATGTGGGACAACCGGCTTTCCAAGCGCAACCCGAAAGCGCCCGACTTCAAGTGCCGTGACCGTTCGTGCGACGGCGTTATCTGGCCCGCACGACCCAGCGCGCCAGCGAGTGCGCGCGAGACGGCGAAGCCCACGGATGTGGTCCCGTCCGCCGACACACTCGATGCTTCGCCGCTGGGCATGTCGCTCGATGACATCCCCTTCTGAGATCGAGATTCCTTCTCGATCACGTCAGCATGAGGGCGCCGCGAGGCGCCCTTCGTGTTTTCGGGCTCTTCAGCGCCGACGAGCCGGATGCGCGCAGACCCGTCGCGAAAGGTCGTTCGACGTGTAGCTTGGACGGCTCCGTCGAGGCGAAGGGTGCTTGTGGACGAAGGACATGCAGCGAACGGGGCACGGCTCGCCGCGATCCCCGTGCTCGTCTTGGCGCTCGTGACCGCGTTAGGCGTCACCGTCTACGCGCTGGCATCCCGCACCCGTGCCGAGGCTCCGGCGGCGCGAGCCGACGGATTCCGGCCTCCGGAGCGAGTGTCTTCCACTCCGGACCCTGTACGCGACCACCTGACCGACTCCGGTAGAGCGGCGAGCACTACATCAGGGTTACGCCCGACGAGCGTCGACTCCGCTCCGCGCGCGATCGATACCGCGGATTCCGTCGGTGCGAGCGCACCCTCCGCGGTTGCACCGGTGCGTCGCCGTGCACGACGCGATTCAGCGCCCGAGGTGGTACCGGGCTGGCTCTCCCAGGGAGCCAAGACGTGGACGCCGGCCGATACCGCTCGGCGCGCGCGACCCGATTCAGCGACCGCGCCTCGCGTGCGGCCAGACACGGTGCCGCCCGCCTAACGATGGCCACTCCAGTGCCGGGACCGGGACTCGAACCCGGATGGGGTTACCCCCACAAGATTTTAAGTCTCGCGCGTCTACCGATTTCGCCACCCCGGCCGGGTGCCGGCCTCGCGGCCGCCGCCGTCGTTGAGCTTACGGCGGGATTCCGATAAAAGAAACGGGAGCGGCGTCCGCCGCTCCCGTTCCCGGCGACGACCTTCCGTCACCGCCTGGCTCCAGCGTTTCAAGAGCGGGAAACGGGACTCGAACCCGCGACCCCAACCTTGGCAAGGTTGTGCTCTACCAACTGAGCTATTCCCGCGTGCCGACTAGTATAACGCACGTCGTGGAGGGGCGCCAAGCGACGTCATGGTGTGACGCCGAGCGCATGCACGGCGTACCAGAGTGTATGCGCGAGCAGCCCGGCGACGGATGCGTCGCCGCCATTTCCCTGCGCGCGTCCGGTGTCGTCGATCTGCTCTGCCGCAAAGCCGTCGTCCAGCGCCGCGTGGCGAACCCACTGCATCACGTCGGCCGCATCCGGACCGAGGAGTCGAGCGCACTGCTGCACGAGAAAGTGGTGGTCTCGCGACGCCGCGCGCACGGTCCGACGATAGGTGGACTCGTTCCGATCGACCACGTCGTACACCGGCAACCAGTAGACCGATGCGAGCGGATCGTCATCCATCACGGCATTGCCGTTCAGATCGATGGCGGACGCGTACGTCGGCTTCCCTTCCCGGTCCCGCGAGAAGTGCCGCTTGAGCGCTGCGCGAACCGCTTCGGGATCCTGCACGTCACGCGCGGTTTGCTCGTCGAGTGTCCGACGGAAGACATCGAGCGCCTGCGCGGCGACGGCGTTGCCGTGCAGCGTATACGGCAACGGCGCCGGATTTCCGCTCGGCGCGACTTCGGTCGAGTAGAGCGGGACGCCCGAGTTGCGCCTGGCCGCGATATCATCCGACGCCAGGTAGAGCGTGTCAGCGAGGACGGGCTCCTCGACGATCTGGTCGTCGTTCGTCTCGCGAATGTATCGGTCGACCGCGAGCGCGTATGACGCCGCACCCTCGAGGCAGAATCCGGGCTCGAACAACGTGCCGTCGAGGTAGCGGACGCCGCTCCCTGGCGAATACCCGTGCACCTCGCACGCTCGAAGGATGAGCTCACGGGCGAGCGCGGAGTCGGCAAGCTGCACCGCGGGAAGCGTCCACGTCAGCGATTCCCACTCGCGGAACGTCACCCCGCGCCCGTGCCACGGCGTGCGTGTTCGAATCAGGTAGAAGTGCGCGTCGTCCAGAGCGCGGCCCACGCCGTAGAAGTACGCGAGCAGCAAATTCCGATTGATGATTCGATCGAGCGCTTCGTGTCCGGTCGTCTGCTCGAGATCGCGCAACGCGTCGCGCGTCGCGGAGAGCAGCTCTCGCCACCCACGCCGTCTCATCACCGAAACGGTCGCGTGAGCGCCGTCCTGCTCCGGACCAGCGGCGATGTAGAACGCAACGTCGGCGTGCTGACCCGGCGCGATCCGCACCGTCCGCCGGATCGAGTACTGTGCGGGTTCGCCACGTGCCTCCACTTCGGCAGTCCCATCGCTTCCGATCGCGAGCGCCACGAGGCCCGGCAGCGCGGCGCCCTTGAGCACCACCACATCATCCGGCGCGTGCATCGCCACGTGCGCGTCCTCGAACGGACGGGATGTGCGAACGCGCAGCTGGCGGTATCCGAGTGCGCCGTCGAGCGTGATCGATACATCGGCGTCGGCCGGTCCGCGGTTCTCCACCGCGATGGCGTACACCGCTCCGGCGGTGTCTGCGTCCCTTCCGTATGGGGCGAATACCGTCCCGCGAATCACAAGTGACTCGGCACTGCCGGTAAACGTCGGAAGCCATTCCATGGCGCGTTCCCACGCGAGGCCGCTGCGTGCGAGCGACACCGGTGTACCGTTCACGCTGAAGCCGAGTCGCGCGAGGGGCTGGGTGTTTCCCTCCGCGAACCCCGGTCCGCCTGCGAACTCCACTGCGGCTCGCGCGCCACGGTGTAACATTCCCAGAGCGTGCAACGACCCATCGGATGGATGAATGCACGGCAATGCGAGCCAATGGTTGCCCGTGCGAAGCCAAGGGACCGAGGGGAGTGGCGTAGCGGACACGACGTGGTGATGTTGAGGGGACGTTGTCACCTAGGCATCATAACGCGCCACGCCCGGGCGGGCGACCGCCGTATCGCCGGCTATTCTTTCGTCCGCCTCCATCTCCAACACCAATTCCACTGCTTCACGACGTGCGATTACGCTCCACTCATCGCAGGATCCTGGTGTGCGCAGCGCTGTCGCTCGTTGCGATCGTCCCGCGAAACAGTCACGGCCAGCGCGTCCTCGGCGCTGGCGAAGATGCGACGGTACTCCCCGGAGGCGTGGTCCGTTGGACCGTGCAGGTGGGCTGGTCGGCGTACAACGAGGTGTACGCACCAGGCGGTCCGCTCGAGCGGCTCGCTGCCCCGTATTCGAGCGATTCGCTGGGGGCACGCCAGCTCGAGCTGCTGCGACCTCTCCGGACAACGCTGCGCTCTCTCGCGCAGCTTCCTGATGGCGAGGTCTCGCTCGGCCCGATTCGGACGGACTTTTCGGCGCGGGTTACGCGCAGCGAATTCGTCGTCGACTTCGGCCTGACCTCGCGGCTCATGCTCACCGCGCGCTTACCCTACGAGCACACCATCTCCGAGGTCGTGGTCGACGTCAATCCGCGCAATGAGCTGAGGCATCGGGCGAACATCGGGCCCAACCCGGCGTTGATCGAGAGCCAGCGTCTCACAGCGACGGCGCAAAATCGGCGGCTGGTCGACTCTCTGTTGAGCGCCTCCCGGGTGTTGAACGCCCGTCTCAACGCGTGTGGGGCGTCCAGCACCGATCCGGTGTGCGCCGACCAGGCACGCGCTCGAGCGCTCGTGAACGATGCGCGCGCGTTCGCTTCGGGCATCGCGTCGACGTACGGCACCGGCACGGACACCACCAAGGGCAATCCGTTCGTGCCGATGACCAACAGCACATTTCAGAACTCGATCGCGTCGCGCGTCACGGCGCTCAACGCGTCGTTCAAGACGTACATCGCCAGTCTTGGCGCGTGGGAAAACCCGGTGCCGGCGCAGGCGCCGATCAGCGCCGTGCAGGCGACCACCTACCTGAGTGATTCGCTGCAGATCGCGCCGCTCGGCCTCGTCGAACGCAGTCACATTGGCGATATCGAGCTTGGCGCGAAGGTGCTGCTGTTCGACACGTTCGGCAGCGCTGCGCGCGCTCGCGCGCACCGACAGGGATTCGGCTTCCGCTTCGCCGCGGGCGCACTCGCTCGACTCGGAACCGCACAACTGGAACGGCCGGACGACATCTTCGACATCGGGACGGGCGACGCCCAGACCGATCTGGAAGGCAACGGCGCCCTCGACCTCGTTTTCGGCCGACGATTCTGGGCGTCACTCGTCGGGCGTTACGGGGCGCAGCTCGTGGACCAACGGCCGTACCGCATCCCCGACGTCGCGCGTAATCCGTTCGTCATGAAGTATCGCGAGCAGGTCGTGTCGCGCGACCTCGGCGACTACATCGAGATCGAAGCGTCGCCGCGGTGGGTGTACAACGACTACCTGTCGCTCTCTGCGAATTGGCTCTATCGCCGAAAAGGCGAGGACAAGTACACCGGGACGTTCACCACCGAGGATCCCACGGGGCAGCCCGTCACGCTCGATGCCGGCATTCTGGGCGCAGGCACGGAGCAGCACGAGCAACGTGTCGGCGGCGGCGCGAACTTTTCCACCCTGCGTGCCTACGACCGCGGGCGGTCACGCATCCCGCTCGAGGTGCAGTTTTCCCACTGGCAGTCGATAAGTGGGTCGGGGTACGCGCCGAAGCAGTTCACGACGCAGGTGCAGGTACGCTATTACACGCGGCTGTTCGGCGCGCCGCTTCGGCCGCCGCCGTCGCGCGCCTCGTCGAGCAAGTGACTGCCTAACGCTTTTTCGACCGCCGCGGCGCACGAGCCGGCTCCGGAACGGCGGCGGTGGCCAGCAGCTCTCGCGCGTGGGCCTGGCTCACGGCGCTCTCCGGGTCGCCGCCGAGCATCCGCGCGATCTCGAGAACGCGCTCGTCGCCGTCGAGCACTCGCGTATCGGCGGTCGTCACTCCCTCGCGAGCGCCTTTGGCAACGAGGATATGGTGGTGCGCCCGCGCCGCGATCTGCGGAAGGTGCGAGATCGCGAACACCTGATGGTGCGCGGCGACGCGCCGCATGGTTTCCCCGACCTGCAAGCCCACGCGTCCACCGATACCGGCGTCCACCTCGTCGAACACGAGTGTGGGCACGTGATCGAGGCGCGCGAGGATGGTCTTGAGGGCGAGCATGACGCGCGACAGCTCGCCGCCTGACGCGACGCGGGCGAGCGGCCGCGCATCGTGGCCGACGTTCAGCGCCACGCGGAACTCGACGTCCTCCGCGCCGGCCGACCCGATCTCGGGTCGCGGCGTCAGGGTCGCCGTGAACCGACCGTCCGGGATTCCGAGGTCCGGAAGCACCTGATCGACAGCTCGGGCGAGGCGATCGGCCGCCGCAGCGCGCGACGCGGAGAGGGCGGCCGCAGCGTCGGCGAGGTGCGCCGCCGCGACGCGCTCCCGCTCGGCCAGCTGCCGAATGTCGAACGCGGCGGAATCGACGAGGTCGAGCTCCGCGCGGGCGCGCTGTGCGGTCTCGAGCACGTCGCCGATGGCCGGGCCGTACTTCTTCGTTAGGCGGAAGATGAGGTCGCGCCGGCGTTCAACCTGCGCCAGCCGCTCCGGATCGAGCTCAATGCCCTCCTCGTACGCGACGAGCTCCCTCGAAAGCTCCTCGAGACCGTAGAAGGCGGTGTCGAAGGTCTCCTGGAGACGTGACAGCGAGGGGTCGATGCGCTGGATGCTCGCGAGCGCGCGCTGCACGGCGGCCAGTCGCTGCAGCACAGCGTCCTCGTCGCCTTCCAGGATGCGGGTGATCCCCTGCGCGAGTGAGCGGAGCTCTTCAGCGTGCTCCAGCCGCCTTGCCTCTTCCTCGAGCCGTTCATCCTCGTCCGCAACGAGGCGCGCGGCTTCGATCTCCTGCGTGACGTGGCGGAGATAGTCCGCTCGCCGCTCGGCGTCCGCGCGCCGAGCCTCGAGCGTCTGCATCTCCCGACGCACGGCAGCCAGCGCATCGTGCGCGGCCCGAACGCGGCTCGCCTGCTCCGTTGCGCCGCCGAACGCATCGAGAATCTGACGCTGCGCCTCGACGTCGAGGAGCGTTTGCGCCTCATGCTGTCCATGAAGGTTCACCAGCAGACGACCAACCTCGGCGAGCACGCCGGCCGTCACGGTCGTTCCGTTGACCCATGCGCGAGCACGACCGTTCGCGCTCACCTCGCGGCGGAGGACGACCGTATCGTTCTCGACGTCGACGCCACGCTCGTCGAGGATCGCCGCTGCCGTCGCATGACCGGCGATGTCGAACACGCCCTCGACGACGGCGCGGTCGGCGCCGGTGCGGATGAGGTCACCGCTCGCGCGTTCACCCAGCAGCAGTCCGAGCGCTCCGACAATGATCGACTTGCCCGCACCCGTCTCGCCGGACAGGACGTTGAAGCCGGGCGCCAGCGGGAGGGTTAGAGATTCGATGATCGCGAAGTTCTTGATGCGGAGCTCGGTCAGCATGTCGGTCTGTCGTCGCGTTCGGCGAGGCCGCCCCACCCAAGCTTCCGTGTAAGGACCGAGAAAAACGTCGAGCCGGGGAATCGCACGATCAGCGCGTGCCGGTCGGCGCGTCGCACGACGAGCGTCTCGCCCACGGAAAACGTGGTACCCACCTGACCGTCCACCGTCACCAGAAGCTCGTCGGGACCGTCATCGGTGTGCACGCTGAGCTCCGCATCCGCCGCGAGCACGAGAGGCCGTATCGCGAGCGTGTGCGGCGAGATCGGCGTCAGGACGATCGACTCGAGCGTCGGCACCACGACCGGCCCGCCTGCCGACAGGCTGTACGCCGTCGACCCTGTTGGCGTGGAAAACACGATTCCATCGGCCGCGTAGCTACCGACCGGGGCTCCGTTGGCCGACACGCTCAGGTGAAGCACGCGCGCAAAGCCGCCTTTGTGCAGGACGACATCGTTGAGCGCGAACCACCGCTTCCGGCTGTTTCCGCTCCGATCCAGTGCGCGCGCCTCGAGCTGCATCCGCCGTTCGGCGAGATAGTCACCAGCCGCGAGACGCCGAAGTGCGAGCTCGGTCTCATCCCGTCCGCAACTCGTTAGGAACCCGAGCCGCCCCAGGTTGACCCCGAGAATCGGCACGGGCCGGCCGCGAAGGAGTCGTGCGCCGCGAAGCAGCGTGCCGTCGCCACCCAGCGTAACCAGCGCATCGATCTCGGTGTCGGCCTCGAGTCGTCCCGCCCCGGGCGCCACGTCGAGCAGGTCCGGCTCGAAGATGGGCTCGAGGTCGAGCTCACTCGCGCATCGGAATACCGTGCTCAGAATTTCGACGAGGCCGTCATACCCGCGGTGGCCTACGACTCCGAGGCGGATCACCCGGTGAGCGCCTCGCTCTCGTGAAGGGCGCGAACCCGCGCGGCGATGCCGTCCGCGTCGAGGCCGCACGATGCGAGCTGCCGCGCGCGCGGCGCCGCGTAGACGATGCGATCCGGAACCCCGTGGACGGCGACGCGAACGTCGGGATCCAGTCGCTGGACAACGGATGCCATGTACGCGCCGAACCCGTTCACCACCGTCCCCTCCTCCACCACGAGCAGCTTGCGGTGCTCGGACATCACGGCGGCGAGCGTGAGCTCGTCGTACGGCTTGAGGAAGCGACAGTTGACCACGCTCACGTCGAGCCCCTCCGCGGCGAGCGCGTCAGCCGCCTGGACGGCCGGGACCACCATCGTGCCGACTGCGAGAATTGCGACCTCCGCTCCACCCGGTACGCGCCTAACGACCTCCCACGTTCCGTACGGGACCGCCGGGACCTCCGACACTGGCGGCGTTGGCGCTGGAAGCGCCGCGCGCGGATATCGCATCGCGAACGGTCCGGCCTCGTGCGCGAAAGCCGTTCGCAGCAGCGCAAGCATCTCGGCACCATCCTTCGGCGCGACGACGGTCATCCCCGGCACGGCGAGCATGTAGGCGATGTCGTACAGCCCCATGTGAGTCTCACCATCCTCGCCAACGAGGCCCGCCCTGTCCATGCAGAAGATGACCGGGAGATGCTGGATCGCGACGTCGTGGATGATGTTGTCGTAGGCGCGCTGCAGGAACGTCGAGTAGATAGCGACGACCGGCCGTACGCCGCGTGTCGCGAGACCGGCCGCGAACGTCACCGCGTGGCCTTCCGCGATGCCGACGTCGAAGAACCGCTTCGGGTGGGCCTTCGCGACGGCACCCGTGCCTGTGCCGCTGGGCATGGCCGCCGTGATGCACACGACATCCTCCCGCTCCTGCATGAGCGCCGACAGCCCCTCGCCAAAAACTTTCGTGTACTGCGGGTTGCCGGCCGCAACCGCGAGCTGGTTGCCGGTCGTCGGGTCGTGCCCCGGGGGCAACGCATGCCACTTCTCGGCGGCCCCGGCGCCACGTTCGCCGGCCGGGAATCCTTTTCCCTTCTGAGTGATGACGTGCACCAGGCGCGGGCCGTTCATTGACCGAACCGCACCTAACGTGTCGATCAGCGGACCGAGGTCGTGGCCGTCGATCGGCCCGAAGTAGCGGAACCCGAGCTCCTCGAACAGCACACCGGGTGTGAGGAACGCCTTGACGCTCTCTTCCCACTTCCGGACCATGCCGCCGGCGACGGACAGCACGCCCGGTCCGTGGTCCTTCAGGTGATCGGCAACCTCGCCGATCTTCGCCCGGAGCCGGTTATACAGCGGATTCCGCTGAACGGAGTTGAGGTACTTCGAGATCGCCCCGACGTTAGGCGCGATCGACATCTCGTTGTCGTTGAGCACCACGATGATGTCGCGCTCCGCGGCGCCGGCGTTGTTCAGCCCTTCGTAGGCGAGGCCGCAGGTGAGCGCGCCGTCGCCGAGCACGGCGACGACCTTGAACTTCTCGTCCTTGAGGTCGCGTCCGGCGGCGACGCCGAGGGCGGCCGAGATGGCCGTCCCGGCATGGCCCGCCCCGAACACGTCGTATTCACTCTCGGCCCGCTTGAGGAATCCGGAGATCCCACCCTCCTGGCGCAGCGTATCGAGGCGATCGTTGCGGCCGGTGAGGATCTTGTGCGGGTATCCCTGATGACCGACGTCCCACACGATCTGGTCGACGGGCGCGTCAAACACGTAGTGGAGCGCGATCGTGAGCTCGATGACGCCGAGCCCGGCCCCGATGTGTCCGCCGGTCCGCGAGCAGACATCGATGAGACGCGCCCGCATCTCGCCGGCGAGGGCTGCGAGCTCCTCGCGACTGAGCCGCTTCAGATCGGCGGTCGAGTTCAGGGTATCGAGAAGAATCATGTGTAGTTGAAGGTCACGATCTGCACGCGATCACGCGTCACGAGCGTCGCGCGACGACGTATTGCGCGATGGACTCGAGCGCCGGCGTGAGGATCCCCGCATCGCGCAGCGCGTCCCTCGCGTCGTCTATGAGCGCGCCGGCACGCTGCCTAGCGCCGGCCGTTCCAAGTAGCGCGGGATAGGTGCTCTTCCGGAGCGCCGCATCACGCCCCGCAGTCTTGCCAAGCTCGTCGGTCGTGGCCGTGACGTCGAGGACATCATCCATGATCTGAAACGCGAGGCCGATCGCCGACCCGTATCGCTCGACCGCGCGAAGCTCACGCTCGGTCGCCCGTGCGCCCCGGGCACCGACGCGCGCGGCGGCCACGATCAATGCACCGGTTTTCGCACGGTGGACGCGCTCCAGCTCGTCGAGTGGAAGCGACACGCCCTCGGCCTCGAGGTCGAGGAGCTGCCCGCCGATCATCCCGCCCGCTCCGGCCGCTCGCATGAGTTCTCGAACAATGTCCGCCGCGGCTGTCGGCGGCAACCCGAGCGCGAGCGCCCCGCGATAGGCACATCGCACCGCGAGCGGCACCATGGCGAGGCCGGCGCAAGCCGCGACCGGTACGCCGAACGCACGGTGCAGCGTGGGACGCCCGCGCCGAACGTCGTCGTCGTCCATGCACGGGAGGTCATCGTGCACGAGCGAGTACGCGTGAATGACCTCCACGGCCGAGGCGAGAACCCGGCAGTCGGCCGTGCCGCCGACGGCCTCGTACGTCGCGGCGACCAGCATCGCACGCAACCGTTTCCCACCGCCCAGGAGGCTGTACCGGATCGCTTGCGCCACACGGGGCTCGATGCCTCCGAGCCCGGTTTCACAGAACTCGGCGAGCGTGTCGTCGATCGCGCGGCGATCGACCGCGAGACTCAACGCCGCGATGTCAGTCACGAAGATCGTCGATGCGGAACACGCCGTCGGCGGCTTCGTTGAGCTGCTTGAGTCGCGTCTCGGCCTGCGTCAGGTATGCCGATGCGGCTCTGAGCTCGGCGACGCCTTCCTCGAACAGCGCGAGCGCGGTATCGAGGTCGAGCTCGTCCTCCTCGAGACGGGCCGCGATCGCCTCCAGCCGCTCCATGCTGGCTTCGAAGCTCACGACTCCTTCCCCGCCATGGATCCCGACGCTAACGCCGACTGATCGTTAGGCATCACGCGCTCCACCGTTGCGGCCGCCGTCCCATCGCGGAGCACCAGCTCGATGGGCGTGCCCCGCTCCAGGCCGTCGACCGAGCGCAGTGTCCGCCGAGCGCCCGTGCGGACGATCGCGTACCCCCGGTCCAGGGTCGCGAGGGGGCTGAGAGCGTTCAGCCGCCCGGCCGACGAGTCGAGCTGCAAACGACGCCGCTCGACCCGCCGCGAGGCGCCGCGAGTGATGCTGCGCGCGACATCGGCTGCGCAGTCCCGGGCGCGCGTCACCCGTTCGGACGCGAGCGCGCTCAGCGCCGCTGCCGCCGTGCGGAGACGTTCACGGAGCTCCGCCTCCACCGGCACGGCGGCTTCCGCCGCGGCGGACGGTGTTGGGGCGCGCAGGTCTGCAACGAGATCGCAGATCGACATGTCGATCTCGTGCCCGACGGCGGAGATCGTCGGGATCGGACAGGTCGCGAGCGCACGCGCCACGCGCTCGTCGTTGAACGCCCACAGGTCCTCGCGTGCGCCGCCGCCGCGCCCAATGATGACCACGTCGGCGTCGCCCCATCGGGCCACCTGATCGAGCGCGAAACACAACGACTCCGGCGCCGAGTCGCCCTGCACGGCCGCGGGAACGAGGACGACCTCGACCGATGGGCATCGGCGCTGCACGACCGCGAAGATGTCGTGCAGCGCCGCGCCATCCCGGCTCGTGATGACCGCGACACGTCGCGGATGCCGAGGAATCGCGCGCTTTCGCGATGGGTCCAGCAGGCCGTCCGCGTGCAGGCGAGCACGCGTCAGCTCGAGTGCCTTACGCCACAGCCCGTCGCCCTGGGCCTCCATCCGCGTGACGGAGAACTGCATCTCTCCACGCGCGGGATACACCGTGAGCTGGCCTAACGCGACGATCTGCATGCCGTCATCGGGTGGCGCCGGAATCCGACGCCGTTCGCGCGACCAGGCGACGCACTTGAGTTGTGCGTCCCCATCGCGGAGGCAGAAATACCAGTGGCCGTTCCGATGTGCCTTGAAGTCGGATACCTCGCCGCGCACCCAGAGCGGCATGAACGCGCCCTCGAGCACGTCACGCGCAGTGGCGGTCAGCGCCATCACCGAGACCGCTGCTCCGGGAGACGCTCCCGGAACGGCGTCTTCGACGTACGCCGCCCGACGTGGCGTCTCTCGCACCTCGCGACCGTCAGGCGGACCGTCACGCGGAGGCGGAGGAGGAACGGCCCGGGCCGCGCGGCCGGTGGATCGCGCTTCCGCCCTGGACCGCGGGGGCGATTCGCCCTCGAACAGCTCCAGCTCGCCTAACGACCGAGAGGGCGGCCCCCCGCGACGCCGTGCGGTCACACGCCGGCGATTTGCGCCGCCGCGCGAACGGTGTTCTTCATGAGCATCGCAATGGTCATGGGCCCGACACCACCGGGCACCGGCGTGATGAGCGACGCCACCTCGCGTGCCGATGCGAAATGGACGTCGCCGACGATCCGATACCCCTTGGGCACGGACGTATCGGTCACACGGTTGATCCCGACGTCGATCACCACCGCGCCCGGCTTGATCATATCACCCGTGATCATTTCCGGCTTGCCGATCGCCGCCACGACGATGTCCGCGCGGCGAACGTGAGCGGAAAGATTCGCCGTGCGGCTGTGGCAGACCGTCACCGTCGCATTGCCGCCAGGCGCATCCTGCATCAGGAGCGCGGCCATCGGCTTGCCGACAATGTTGCTGCGCCCGACGACGACGGCGTCCTTGCCGCGGGTTTCAACGCCGCTTCGCAGCAACAGCTCGATCGCGCCAGCGGGTGTACACGGAACGAAACCATCACGCTCGCCGATGCTGAGCTTCCCCACGTTCACCGGGTGAAAGCCATCGACGTCCTTCTCGGGACGAATCCGACGAATGACCTTGTCGGGCGACATGTGACGCGGCAGTGGCATCTGCACGAGAATGCCGTGCACCTGCGGGTCGGCATTCAGTCGGTCGACCAGCTCGAGGAGCGCAGCCTCGCTCGTCTCCGCCGGCAGTCTAATCGTTTCGCCGCGCATGCCGGCTTCTTCGCACGCCTTCCCCTTCGACCGCACGTATACGGCGCTCGCGGGATCGTCTCCCACGAGGACCACCGACAGTCCGGGTGTGATGCCGAGCGCCTCGAGCCGCTTGACCTCCATGGCGACGTCCTGCCGCACAAGGCGCCCGATGGCCGTGCCAACGATGAGCTTCGCACCGTGCGAACCTGCCGAAACAGCGCTCACAGCGTCTTCGCCGCGTGTCGATTCCGCCTGGGTCTCAGCGCGCAAAGTCCACCGCCCGCGTTTCGCGAATGACCACGACTTTGATCTGCCCCGGGTACTGCAACTCCGCCTCGATTCGGCGCGCGATCTCCTCGGACAGGGACGCCATGCGAACGTCGTCGACGTCGTCCGGCGTGACGAGCACGCGGATCTCACGCCCCGCCTGAATCGCGAACACCTTGTCGACGCCGCGGTAGCTCGATGCGATGCGCTCGAGTCCCTCGAGCCGCTTCACGTAGGTCTCGAACGCCTCACGACGGGCGCCGGGCCGCGAACCCGAGATCGCGTCGGCCGCCTGAACGAGCACGGACACCTCGCTCTCGTGCGGCACGTCGTCGTGGTGCGCCGCAATGCAATTCACCACGAGCGGATGCTCACCATACTTCGTTGCTACCTCGACGCCAAGCTGGACGTGCGTGCCCTCATGCTCGTGCGTGAGAACCTTGCCGATGTCGTGCAGCAGCGCGCCACGCTTCGCCATGGGCACGTCGAGCCCGAGCTCCGCCGCCATGATACCGGCGAGGAAGGACACTTCCTTGGAATGGGCGAGGATGTTCTGTCCGTAGCTCGTGCGCCACTTCATGCGGCCAATGAGCTTGATGATCTCGGGGTGAAGCCCGGTTACTCCCGTCTCGTACGCCGCCTGCTCGCCCGTCTCGATGATTCCCGCGTCGACTTCACGTCGCGCCTTATTGACGACTTCCTCGATGCGACCGGGATGGATGCGCCCGTCCGAGACGAGCTTCTCGAGCGCGAGCCGCGCGACCTCACGGCGCACCGGATCGAAGCACGACACGACGACCGTGTCAGGGGTGTCATCGATGATGACGTCGACACCCGTCGCCAGCTCGAACGCGCGAATGTTGCGTCCCTCGCGGCCGATGATGCGGCCCTTCATCTCGTCGTTCGGGAGACTCACCGCGGAGACGGCGATCTCGGCCGTTTGCTCGGCGGCGATTCGTTGAACCGCGAGGGCGACGATCTTTCGCGCCTCGCGCTCGGCATTGCGGCGCGCTGCCTCGCGGATCTCGCGAAGTCGATTGGCTGCGTCGGCTTCCGCTTCCGCCTCGAGGCGGTGAATCAGCTCGGCCTTTGCCTGCTCGGCAGAAATCCCCGCCAGCGCCTCGAGTCGTCGTTTCTCCTCTCCCACGAGACGGTCGAGCTCCTGCTCGCGCTCGGCGATCGTCTTTTCCTTGCGACCCAGCTCGCTCGCACGCCGACCCACGTCCTTCTCGCGCTGCTCCAGTACGTCGAACTTCCTATCGAGCGTTGTCTCGCGGTCCTGAACGCGCTTCTCTTCCCGCTCCACTTCTTCTCGCCGCCGCCGGGCCTCGACCTCCCAGTTTTCGCGGAGCTTGATCAGCTCCTCCTTGCCCGAGATGAGCGCGCTCTTGCGGAGTGATTCCGCCTCGCGTTCGGCTTCGCCGACGATCCGCTGTGCGGTCTGTTCCGCCGTCGCTTTCGAGAGTAGCTGTCTCTCGCGCTCCGCGTTGCGACCGGCGCGTCGGCCAAAAAAGAAAAACGCTGCGGAGGCGATAACGAGCAATACGCCGAGCGCAGCGCTCAGTGCCGTGGGATTCATGTCGATCTATGCTCCACCCCGACGTCGAAGTCGAGGAGATGAGGGGAACCACTGCGAGCTGGATCTCCCCGTACAGGGACCTTCCGAGCCGGCACCGGCGAAGGGCGCGGGCTGGGACGGTCTAACTGCAAAGGATACTTGGACCTACAGCTCGACTGGTCGTTTGCGAGAAGCTACCGCGTGCCACGCCCGAGCGCAATCGCGCTCTCACGCGACATCAGGCGCCGGAAGGCGTTCGCTTCGCTGGAGGAAGCCACCGGCGCACCTCGGAGCTCAGGGCGTCCATGGAGGCGTTGAGGTCGCGCTGCGCGCTGCGAGCGCGAAAAAGCTCGTCGGTGATTTGCAAGGCCGCGAGTATCGCCGCACGACTCGACTCGACCACCGCACCACTGTTCATGATCCCGCGGATCGTCTTGTCGACGTACGCGGCAACCTCTCGCGTATGCTCCGGTGAGGCGTCGCTCCGGATCGTGAGGTCCTGGCCCACGATGGTAACCTTCACCGAGCTCCGCTTTTCGCTCATCGGTCGCTCCCGGCGCGCTCGTGCTGCTGACGCAGAAATCGGAGCTGCGCCACGACCTGGTTCGTCCGCTCCGTCGCAGCCGCGAGTCGGCGTCTCAGGTCGGCGTTTTCCTGTTCAGCGACGGCAAGTCGCTCGTGCGAGAACAGGTCGGCGGGACCGGTGGCTGCGTCGAGAGCCTTGAGACGGCCCTCGGCGGTAAGTGCACGTTTGCGGAACCCGGCGAGCTCCTCGCCAAGGCTTCGCACGAGCTGCTCGAGCTCGTGAAACGACGCGAATTCAGGCGCTGCGCTGTCGGACACCGAGCTCTCCTTCGAGGGCGCGTAGAATCTTGTTCGTGCGGCCTTCGATTTCCTTGTCGCGTAGAGTGCGCGTCGCATCGCGGAACGTCAATCGCCATGCAAGGCTTCGCGTGCCGGCCGGAAGTCCCGCCCCACGAAATTCATCGAAGAGAGTGAGGCGCTCCAGGAGCTCTCCGCCGTTGCTCCGGATGACGCTCTCGACGTCGGCCGCGCGAATGGCATCGGGAACGAGCAGCGCCAGATCTATGGGCGCGGCGGGTGTTGATGGAAGCGGCTTGTATTGAACGTGCTTTGCGGGTGGGGCAGCCGGTGTCTGGCCATGAATCGACTTGCCGGGTGGGGCGACGTCCGCCGACTCGATTTGCCCGAGATCGAGCTCGATGCCGTACGCGGGTGCAGCCCATACCGGCGCATCCAGCGCAAGCGTTCGCACGACACCGCGCTGCGCTCCGTTCAGCTCGATGGACCACAGATCACCCTTGGCTTGGCCTGCCGCGTCCGCGGGAACGAGGCTGGAAGGCGCACCTGGGGCGACAACTTCCAGCAACCGTTCAGCGAACGCACGCGCGTCCCACTGATCGTAGCGCGGCGGCTTGGGCTCGGTGAAATGAGATGGCCGTCGATCGCCCATTATGAGAATGCCCACCCGTTTCCTCTCCATCGGGAGCGCCGCGCCCTCACGCGGCGAGAAGACCGCGCCGATCTCGAACAACCGAATGTTGCCTTCCATGTGCGAAAGGTTGAATTCGGCGCGGCTCGACAGGGATTCCAGGATCGAGGTGCGAAGATGTGCCTCGTTCTCCGCGAGTGGATTTGCGACGCGGACGTGCGTCTCGTCACCGCCCGTGACGAATGGAAGCGGCCGGACCTCGAACAACCCCTCGGCCGCGAGCGCGTCCTGAATCGCGGTCTCGACGATGAAATCCGGCGAGTCCGGGACGTTGCCTATGCGGAACGGGCGGAGCTCATCGGAGAACGCGTCATAGCCGTGAAGACGCGCGACCTCCTCGACGACGTCGATCTCCGCGACGACGTCGCCTCGCCAGCTCGGAACCGTCACGTGGATCTCTTCGCCGCCGTCCAGCATTTCTGTTCCCGGACGGACGTCTGCAGCGAATCCCACCGTCCGAAGCAGTTGAGTGATGCGAGTTGCGGGGATCGGTTCGCCCAGGACCTGCTTCACTCGGGATGCGCGGACGAGCAACCGACGCGGCCCGGCGGGCACCGGCTCGATATCGACCGCCGCCTCGACTACTCCTCCCGCGAGCGCGACGATGAGCGCGACTGCCTCCTTCAACCGTTGGGGTGCCGAGGCCGCATCGGTGCCGCGCTCGAAGCGGTAGCTGGCTTCGGTAGAGAGTGAGAGGGCGCGACGCATCTGCCGAACACGTCGGGGGTTGAACGCCGCGACCTCGAGGAAAATGTCGGTCGTCGCACTCGTGACTTCGGTGTCACGACCGCCCATGACACCAGCGAGTGCCTGTGCACGCTCCGCGTCGGCGATGACGCACATGCGGTCGTTGAGCCCGCGTTCGAGGCCGTCGAGCGTGACGAGCCTCTCGCCTGGTCGTGCGCGCCGGACGATGATGGCAGGTCCTGCGAGCGTCTTCGCATCGAACGCGTGCATCGGCTGACCGAAGCCGAGCAGCATGAAGTTCGTGATGTCGACGATGTTGTTGATCGACCGAACGCCGGCGCCGTCGAGGTGCCGGACGAGCCATTCCGGGCTCGGGCCGACACGTACGCCACGGATGACGACCCCAAGATATCGCGGGCAGCCATCAGCATCCTCGATAGTGACGGTGACCCCGCCTGCGTTTCCGCTGCGAACGTCCGATTCGATCCTGACGGCTGACGTCTGCAACTGCGCGGCGCCGTCGTGCAACGCGCGTGCGGTGTCTACCGCCTTCCCTGTCGCCGCTGCCACCTCGCGTGCCACCCCGATGTGTGAGAGCAGATCCGGCCGGTTGGCGCCGACGTCGACGACGATGCGGGAGTCGGTGATCGACGGCAACGCGTCGAGCAACGGCGTCCCCGGAGGGACGTCGACGTCGAGCTCCAGAATGCCGTCCTGCTCTTCGCCGAGCCCGATCTCGCGCGCCGAGCACAGCATGCCGTTCGACACCGCTCCGCGAATCTTTCGCCGTTCGATCGTGAAGCCCGCCGGCATCTTCGTGCCTGTTTTCGCGAACGGGTAGAGCTTGCCGGCGCGCACGTTAGGCGCGCCGCACACGACATCGAGCAGCTCACCGGTGCCGGCGTCGACCCTAGTCACCGAGAGGTGGTCACTGTCCGGATGCTGCGCGCACTCGACGACTCGCGCAACGACGAAGTCGCGAAGTTCCTGGCGAAGGGTTTCGACGGCATCCACAGTCGCCGCCCGGGACGTGATCAGTTCCGCGAGGCGCGGAGGAGCGAGATCGAAGTCGACGAAGTCCTTCAGCCAGTTGTACGAGATATTCATCGAGCGATTTGCTCCAGAAAGCGTACGTCGGAATCGTAAAGCAGCCTGATGTCGGGAATGCCGTAGCGCGAGAGCGCGCTTCGCGCCGGCCCCATTCCGAACGCCCACCCCGTGTAGCGCTCGCTGTCGATGCCGGCCGCTTCGAGTACGGCGGGGTGGACCATGCCGCTGCCGAGGATCTCGATCCAGCCGGTGCCCTTGCATGTGGCGCACCCCGACCCACCGCAGACCCCACAATGCGCATCGAGCTCGGCCGACGGTTCGGTGAACGGGAAGAAGCTCGGGCGGAAGCGGGTGCGGCCAGCTCCGAAGAATCGACGCGCGAAATGATTGAGCGTCGCCTTGAGGTCCACGAAGCTCACGCCCTCGTCCACGGAGAGTCCTTCGATCTGCGAGAACATGGGCGCGTGCGACGGGTCGAAGAAGTCGCGGCGGTAGACGTTACCTGGCGCGAGAATGCGTATTGGCGGCGCCCACCGCTGCATCGTTCGCACCTGTACCGGCGACGTGTGCGTACGCAGCAGCGAGCCTGGGCCCAGATACAGCGTGTCGTGGGCGTCCATCGCCGGGTGGTCCGCCGGAAAATTGAGCGCGCCGAAGTTGTACCACTCGGTTTCCGCCTCGGGGCCTAACGCGACGGTGAAGCCGAGCTCCCGGAAGATCTCCACGATCTCGCGAATCACGAGCGTGACCGGGTGGCGCCCGCCGCGCCAGTGATGCCGGCCGGGCATCGTCAGATCCGCCTCCGGCTGTGCGCCGCGCGCTGCTCCGCCCGCCTCCCGC
>JBKOYV010000258.1:0-21278 GCA_046725585.1 Gemmatimonadota bacterium
GGCGTACTCTGTCCACGTGAGCGGCTCGAGGCAGTGGCGCGGCGCCGGCCCACGTCTGTCGAGGAGCTGACCGAGATTCCCGACCTGCGCCGGTGGCAGATCGAGCAGCTCGGAGACGATTTCATTCGTGCCCTGCGCGACGCACCGTCGTCTTCCCGGAAGGCGACGCCGGCGGCCGAGCGCGCAGCGACCGATCGCGCGACGAGCGGCACAAAACGCGACGATTCGCCCTATAAGCAGTAGGATTCATCGCGGGCGCAAAAAACTTGGAAGCTCGGTTTCACTCCCACGGCATCGTGCGCGCTGCCGCACGCTGGTCCCTCATGCTCGCGGCGTCGTTCGCGCCGCGTTTTGCTGCAGCGCAGACCCGGCCCGATTCGGGCGCCGTCATGGCGCGCGCTGCCGCCGACACGGAGTCGGCCGATCCCTCCGTGATCGCGCCGCCCGTCGCGCGCGAGTTCCGGGGCGTGTGGGTCGCGTCGGTAGCGAACATGGATTGGCCGTCCCGCCCGGGGCTGCCGGTCGCGCAACAGAAGGCGGAGCTGATCGCGATTCTCGATCGTGCCGCGGCGCTCAATCTCAACGCCGTGGTGCTGCAGGTCCGCCCGTCGGCCGACGCGCTGTACGCGTCCCGGAAGGAGCCGTGGTCGGCGTTTCTGACCGGCGAGATGGGCAAGCCACCCGTGCCGTTCTACGACCCACTCGCCTTTGCGGTCGAGGAGGCGCACGCTCGCGGGCTCGAGCTGCACGCGTGGATCAATCCGTACCGCGCGCACTACCCGGCCGATCAGTCGCCGATTGCGAAGAGCCACATCGCTCGCCGACGACCGGACCTCGTCGTGAAGTACGGTCCGTACCTCTGGCTCGACCCCGGCAGCGCGGAGGTTCGCGCCTACACCGTCGGCGTGGTGCGCGACATCGTTAGGCGCTACGACATCGACGGCGTCCACATCGACGATTACTTCTACCCGTACCGCGAGACCACGCGTCGCGGTCGCGAGATCCCGTTTCCCGACGACCGCACCTGGCGCGCCTACCGCCGCGGAGGTGGAACCCTCGCCCGCGACGACTGGCGACGACGGAACGTCGACTTCCTCATCGAGCAGCTGTACAAGGTCGTGAAGGAGGAAAAGCCGTGGGTGAAGTTCGGCATCAGTCCGTTCGGCATCTGGCGACCCGGCAATCCGTCATCGGTCCGCGGGCTGGACGCCTACACCGAGCTGTTCGCCGATTCGCGAAAGTGGCTGCAGCGCGGCTGGGCCGACTACTTCACGCCACAGCTCTACTGGCGTTCGACGGCACCACAGCAGCGCTACGACGAGCTGCTGCACTGGTGGGCCGAGCAGAACTCGTTCGGCCGACACCTGTGGGTTGGCAACTACACGAGCCGCGTCATGGGCGAGGGGGCGAACTGGCCGGCGTCGGAGATGCTGGAGCAGGTGCGCCTAACGCGCGCCGACTCCGGCGCCAGCGGCAACGTGCACTTCAGCATGAACGTCTTCATGCAGAACCGCGACAGCCTGGGTGACCGCCTCGTCGCCGGACCTTACGCGCTGCCGGCGCTCGTCCCGCCGTCGCCGTGGCTCGACAAGCGCGCGCCAAGCGCGCCGCGAGCGCAGGCACATGTGGACACGCTCTCCGGGCGCACCACGGTCACGATCGCCCCGGTTGGAGCCACACTGGTGAGGCTCTGGGTGGTGCGAGCGCGGTTCGGCGACACGTGGACGACGAGCATCGTCCCGAGCTCGGTGCGCGAGCACTCCTTCGCCGCGAGCGACGCCTCGGCGCGCCCGGACCTCATCGTCGTGACCGCGATCGGAAGGACGGGAATCGAGTCCCTCGAGACGAGAGTCCGACCGTCACAACTAACAGGCAACCAGCGTTAGAATCCGAGATAAGCGCGCACTCTCGGCTCGATTCGTTCCGGGCTCCAGAACGGCGACCACACGAGATTTACCGCGACGTCGCCAACGCCCGGAAGCGCCTTGAGGTGTCGCTCCGCGTCGGTCATGATCTCGGGGCCCGACGGGCACCCTGGCGACGTCAAGGTCATGTCGACCGACACGGCGTTGCCCTCCACGCGGATCGCGTAGACGAGCCCGAGGTCGAGAATGTTCAGGTTGAGCTCCGGATCCTTCACGCGGCGAAGGGCGAGCTTTACCTGATCTTCCGTCAGCGCCTCGGTTCCGGCGGCGTCCGCATTCGTCGACTCGCCGGCGTCGCCGTTCGAGGCACCCTGACTCTCCGAGCCGAGCACGGAAGCGGTGACGCGTTGGGTAGGGCGGTCCGTGTCGGAGGCACTTACGGGCAGCTCGCGATCGTGCAGCGGGCGCGCACCATCCTGTGGCCCGTTGTCCCGCGGCGCGGCGGCATCAGTCGAATTTGTTGACTTGCTGGGCTCGGCCATCCATCACTCCGTCGCTCGTCGCCGAAAGATCGACCGGGAGCGCGGCTTCCGGTAGCCGAGTGTAGCGCTCGAGGAGGTGCGCGTCAGCTCGATCGCTTGGACTTGGATGAAGCGCTCTTCGAGGAGGATGCGGCCTTCGCCTTCGACGAGCTGCTTTTCGCCTTGGAGGAACCAACGCTCTTCGACGACGACGCCTTCGCAGTGGACTTGCCCGCTGAGCTCGCGCTGCCCTTCTTCGCCGACGACTTCGAGCTCGGCTTCTTGGAAGCCAGCGCCTTTCCGCTGCGCGTCGAGTGACTGCGCGGCTTGCGCGCCGTACGAGCCGGACGGTTCCAGCCGGTGGCCTTGTCCGCGCGGAACGTGCGCGGCATTGCGATGACGTTGTCCGGGTTGTCCACGACGGAGGCGACGGCGGCGTCGGCAAGGTCGGCGCGTACGTCGGAGATCACCTTGGCCGGACGGCGAGCCCGGGCTGCGTGAACGCGGTTCGTCAGGAGCAGCACGAACATGCGGCGTTCCGGGTCGATCCAGATCGACGTGCCCGTGTAGCCCGTGTGACCGTACGCTCGCGAGTCGAGGAACCTTCCGGAGCCACCGTCGCCGTCGGCCGTGTCCCAGCCGAGCGCGCGGGTGCCCGCAGCGCGGTGGGTGAAGAGGGCGACCGTCGTGTCGCTGAGGATCCGGACTCCGTTGTACGACCCGCCGTTCAACATCATCTGGGCGAAGATCGACAGGTCGGCCGCTGTGCTGAACAGCCCGGCATGTCCGGCCACGCCGCCTAACGCATACGCGTTCTCGTCATGCACCTCGCCCCTGAGCGGATAGCCGCGGGGCGGGGCGATCTCGGTCGGCGCGATTCGATAAGTGAGCGAGTCCGCCGGACGGAAGAACGTGTCGTTCATCCCGAGCGGCTCGAACACCTTGTCGTGCAGGAAGACGTCGAGCGACTCGCCCGCGATCGCCTCGATCACGAAGCCGAGGACGTCCGCGCCGAGGTCGGAGTAGATGTAGCACTGACCGGGCTTGCACTCGAGATTCGTGGAGAGCACAGCGGCGCGCGCTTCATCCGGCGTGCGGGCGACACGCCAGAGATCTCTGCCCGCCGGCAGGCCGGACCGGTGCGTGAGCAGCTGGCGCACCGTGACCGAGTCCTTCCAGCCCCCAGAGAACGCCGGCAGGTAGGTGGATACGGGCGCGTTGAGGTCGAGCCGGCCCTGGTCAAAGAGGACCATCGCCGCGGTCGTCGTCCCTACCACCTTCGTCAGCGACGCGAGGTCGTAGATCGAGCGGTCGGCGGTGACACGCGCGCTGCTTGCGATCCACCCGAGCTTCCCGAAACCTCTCTGGTAAACGGCGTAGCCGTTTCGGCCAATGACAACCGAGGCGCCCGGATATCCTCCGGCATTGATGCCGCGCATGACGATGCGGTCGATCGACGCCAGGCGGGCGGCAGACATGCCCACCGACTTTGGCGTGTTGACCGGCAAACCGTCAGATGCGGCCAGCGCGACGTACGCGCCGAGGAGGATGTTTACCACTGGTGCTCCGAGCTACGACTTTGTATGCGACCGTTTGGTGAGCCTGTACGACGACGGCGTGGTGACGGAGAATGCCCGCGCCGCTTCTGAACGACAAAAGATCGTGATATACGGGTTCGCCGGGCTCGACCGAGCCCGCACCGCCGTTCTCACGACCCACATACTACCGACGTCGCCGGGAAGTTCCGTAGACGACGCGACTTACATGGCCTACTGTTATTGTTGGCGCCCCTAATGTCAAGACGAATCTTGAGCACTCGGGTCACTTCGGATCCGGCGACTTTGTGATCTGCGTCACAAGTGGTTTTCGCCATTTTGGTTGCACGGATGAGGTTGGCTCGGCGAGGATAACGGCCACCAGAAAGCGTCGTTAGAAACGGTCCGAGCTCTTTGAACAAGGAATGTCTGAGCTAGACCAAGTCTGACCTTTTGATACCGCGTTGGCTCGTTGGGCTAGCAGCCGTGGTAAACCACTCGGCCTCGTGCGCGTGACCAAGTAGCCAGAACCCCATGGGAATGGATCAAGTCCTCATTCAGCGCGCCATCGAAGGCGATGAGCGGGCGCTGCAGGCCTTATGGTCGCAGCACTCGCCGCACATCGACGCTGTAATTCGGCGTCTGGTCGGCGACCCGGATCTCGCTGCCGATATCGCGCAGGAAGTGTGGATTCAGATCTTCAGGGCGCTCCCGTCGTATCGCGGGGAGTCCCAGTTCGGAACCTGGGCGCACCGTATCGCGGTCAATCGCACGCTCAACGCGCTCCGGCGCACACGACGCATCGCCAAGTCCGAGGCAGACATCGAGGACGACACCGTCGCCGTGGAACACGACAGCGAGCGGGCCCTTCTCGCCGCGAGCATCGAGGAGGCGGCGAACCGGCTGTCGCCCGGGGCCAGGACCGTATTCATGATGCACGACGTCGAAGGCTACACGCACGAAGAGATTGCCCGAGAGCTCGGCATCACGCCGGGCGGATCGAAATCCCAGCTGTTCAAGGCGCGCGCGAAGCTTCGCCGGCTGCTTGCGCACGTAGTGGATGGACTCACGCCGGACACGGATCCCGAGAATGTTGCACCTGTCTTCTGAGCGCCTCGCCGAGCTCGCCGACGGCGAACCCACCGTCGCGGAAGCGGAGCACCTTGCCGCGTGCGCGATCTGCGCCGCCGAGCGGAGTGCACACCAACGGCTCTTATCGATGGCGTTGGACGAGCGTGACCGGATTGCACCACCGCTCACGCAGTGGTCCACGCTGGCGGCAAGGCTCCGTGAGCAAGGCATCATCGCAGATGATTACGCGGTCCCGGTCCCGGGTACCGGCGAAACGAGCGTCGTTCCCGTGCCCCAGCCGCGACCCCACCGCCGTGCATGGCTCGTTGGACTCCGCGTGGCGGCGGGGCTCGTGTTCGCCGCGGGCTTTGGGGCGTTAGGCAGGATGAGCGCCGGCGCGACCCCTGCGCCGTCCGCCAAAGACGTTGCCACCCTGGCGAGCCGGATCTTCCGCGGCTCGGCCGTGGGGGTCATGCCGTCCGTCTTCGGTGTCCAGAGCTCGCCGTTCAACAGCGTGGAGGAGGCGCTCGCCACGCTCGAAACCTCACAGCGCAACTACGATCGTGCGGTGGCGTTCATTGCCGCTCACGATTCGACCGTCCAGTCGCCGGAAGCGGGCGACGTGTTCCGCACGCGTCTGGCCGCGCTCGACGAGATGGCCGAAACATCGCGGCAGGCCCTTTCGGTGGCGCCCACGGACCCCGTGCTCAACCAGTACTACCTCTCGACGCTCGGCGCGCGTGAAGTGACGCTGCGACAGCTCGGGAGCGTGCTCACTCCGGGCAAGCGGCTTTCGCGCTTCTAGCCCGAGCTCAACGTCAACCAGGTGTGGCGCGGCCACGTGAACTTCGAGAAGATGGATAGCAGGCACTCGGCTCCGCGTATGCGATCACTCGCGTTCCTCATCCTCACGGCGTCGTCGGCGACGGTGGCGGTCGGGCAGCAGCCCGACAAGCCACGATGTCGCGATTGCGCGACGACCGCGGAGGGACGTGCGTCGGCAGAAGCCCGCCTGGCGCGGATGCGCGACTCGCTCCGTGCGCGTGCCGGCTTCGAAGGCGAGATCGAGAGCGTCGCGGCGCAGCTCCTCATGGTCACGCAGCTGCAGACTCGCGCCAGCCAGGCGCTGGAGACGCTGCGGTCCGGGCAGGTGGCCGAAGCCAATCGCTCCCAGGTGGAAGCGGCAGTCCGTCAGCTTCGCGAGCAGCTCGATCAGGCCACTCAGCGGTCTCAGATGCTTCGCACCCAGCTCTCGTCGCTCTGCGATCGGAATGCAAAACCGCAGGGCTACATGGGGATCACGTTCTCGGCGACCATGCGGGCCGATGCCGGCGCATCGGGTACCGAAGTTTTCCGCTTCGCGGAGAACCCGACGGTCGAGACGGTCGAGCCGGGCTCGCCAGCTGAGCGCGCGGGCGTCACCAAGGGCGACCAGATCATCCTCATCGACGGCCGGTCGGTGATCGGGCGCGACATCGTGTTCAACCGGCTGCTGCGGCCCGGGACCGAGCTGCCGCTCCGCGTTAGGCGCGATGGAGAGACGCGTGACGTGCTCCTGCTCATCAAGCAGCGTCCAAAATCGCTCGACAGTGGCTGTCCCTTCCTCGACGCGCGGATCATGGCGGCGTTTGGGGATCCGATCTCGATCGGCCGGTTGCCCCTGAGCGGTGCCATCGTGCGGACCGCACCGATCCCACCCGCTCCGACGCCAGTACCGGGTGGTCGCGTGCGTGGCGCTCGCGCGCCAGAACCGTCGGTACCGGTCGCGGCCGGGACGAACGCTGGCGTCGTGACGGTCATGCCTGCAGCGCCGCTCGTGCCGAGCGTGCCGCTGCCGGCCCCGAACCCCGTCGAGCCGGCCCCGCCGGATCAGCGAAGCGTGTTCGTCTTCTCCCGCATGTCCGCGCCGATTGTCATAGCCGGCGCGACAATCGTGCGGGCGAACGCCGATCTCCTGGAGACGTTCGGAGTCAAGCGGGGAGTCCTCGTTCTCGACGTTGCCCGCGGATCATCCGCTTACAACTCGGGACTCAAGGGCGGGGACGTGATCGTCTCCGCCGGCCGAATCGCGGTGACGTCGCCGCTGTCGATCCAGCGCGCAATGGACATGGCGGACGGAACGGAGCTTCCGCTGCGGATCATCCGAAAGAAGAAGGAGCAGTCCCTGACCCTGCGCTGGTGACGGCGTCAGCCCGGGAAAGCTTCCGGTCGTTAGGCACCAGGCTTTTGTGGATCGACAGCGCGGCCACGGTGCCCTCGGCCGCCGCGACCACAGCGAGCTGTGGCCCGGGCGTGATGTCGCCGGCGGCCCAGACGTGCGGAACGGATGTGCGCTGGTACTCGTCCACGATGATCTGCCCGTCTTCGTCGCGCTCGCACGCCAGCTGGGCACCAAGGTCGTCCGCCGGGCGCTGCGATAACGCGAAGAACACGTGGTCGCAGTCCAGGTGCATGCCGCCCTCGAGCTCGAGCGAGTAGATCCAGTCGCCCTGCGGCACGACGCGCTCGATGCGCGCGGACAGTACCGGGATGTTCAGCGCGTCGAGCTTCGCGCACTGATCCACGTCGAGATCCGGGTCCCGGCCGTCCGTGCAGATCACGATATCGCGCGTCCACGTCGTGAGGTTGAGCGCCATGCCGGCCGCCTTCCTGCCGGACGCGAGCACGACGACCTTCTTCCCGCGCGTGTCGTAACCGTCGCAGTCCGGACACACGTGGGCCGCGCTTCCATATACCTGGCGAAGCCCTGGTACCTTGGGCCACTCGTCGCGCAGGCCGAACGCGAGGAGCAGTCGAGCTGCGCGTAACGAGCGCGTCTCCGCGCGAGGCGAGTTGTCGGATGGCGTGCGCGGCGCGCCCGATCCCCGTTGGTCCTCGCGCGCCTTCGTCTCGTGCATCGGGTCGAACTGAATCTCGAACCCGACGCTGGCCGTCCGAACGCGGACGACGAACCCGTCGATGAGCTCGACACCGTACTCGCGACACTCGTCCCGCGTCTTCCCGCGAAGCTCGGCTGGTGTGATTCCGGGGTGGCCAGGGAAGCCGTTCACGCCGCGAGTCTCCCAATTGCGCGGGTCCCCGGAATCGATGACCACGACGCGATGCAGATAGCGCCCAAGCCAGAGCGCCGCGGTCAGGCCAGCCGGTCCGCCCCCAACTATCGCGACTTCATACGCTTCGCTCACGCCCGATTGCGAAGGCAGGAGCGGTGCCATGGCCGGGAGACGGGAAGCGTAAACCCTCGGGATGTCACCCTTGCTAAGAGGGGCATCCCGAGGGTTTCGCTTCTAACCCGCTTCCCGTCTCCCGTCTCCCGTTCCCCGGTTCTATTTGACCTTCCCCGGCGGCAGCGCATAGAGCAGTCGCGCCGTGGCGCGATCCGCGTCGGACAGCTCCTTCACGCGGACCTTTGGCGTCATGATGTTCGCCGTGTCCGTGGTGTGATCGAGACCGATCAGGTGACCGACCTCGTGCAGCGCAATGGCGCGAACGGCGGAGCTGTCGAGTGGCTCGCCGCCGCGATGGTGAATCGCGAGGACGATGTTCGCCTCGACGATCCACCAGTCATCGTCATGCGCCCAGAGCGTCTTGCCACTGATTTGCTCGTCGAACCGGTCGATCCACGTGACGTGAATATCGGCCTTCGAAGAGTCGTGCACGAACGAGAACGAGAGCGGAATTCCGGTCAACGCCCACTCCTCGAACGCGGCGCGCACGATGTCGGGGAAGCCGGCGCTGAAATCCGACGTTGGGGTTTCGGGCTGCACCCAGACGCGAAGGGGCCGGGTGCGGCGGTCCGGCCATCGCGCCAGCGCCGAATCGCGCTGCAGCAGCAGCTCGTCCACGTACGTGCCCGGCGATCCCTCGCGCAGCCGGCGGCGAATGTCATCGAGGTTGCGCGGTGCGCCCACCTCTTCGGTGACCGGTTCGACGGCGGGGCGTACGCGATGCGTCTCGGTCGAGCTGCTCGCGATCGGGGCCGAAACCGCTCCGCCGAGGTACTGCGAGTAGACACGCGCACCACGGGCCTCGACGGCGACGAAGACTGCCAGCGCGGTGACTACAACACCGAACAACAGTTCGAGACGACGCATCACTCGTGGTTACGCCGTGGGAGTCGCGAGAAACGACTCGATGAGGGTGAAGAACAGCTCCGGTGACTCCCAGAACGGCATATGGCCCGCGTCGGGGATCACTTCGAGACGCGCATTCCCGAGCGTCGCAACGATCTCGCGCGCGACGGCGACAGGTAGCAGGTCCCTATTTCCGTGAATGACGAGCGTGGGCACCGAAACGGCACGGAGCAGCGACCGCCAGTCGTAACCCTCACCGCGCAGCCGTGCGGCCACCGCCGCGCCAGCGCGACTATTCGATCGCGGCGGCGAGAACATCGACGCGAGTGACGAATCGGCGAACCACGCCGCGTACATCGCGCGCGAGTACGCGCTGTGTACGCCGGGATCCGGTTGGAGCAGCGCTTCGGTGTCGATGTGCTCGAGGATCGCACGGTCGCCCGGGCCAAGCCGGGGCAGCGCGTCACGCAGGAGATTCTCCTGCCAGTTGCCGACGGGACCAACGCTGTCGACCAGCACAAGACGCCGAACCCCCGACCGGTCTCGCTCAGTGGCGAGCATCGCGAGGCCGCCTCCCCACGAGTGACCGAGCACGTCCCAGCTCGCGAGACCAAGCGCTTCGCGAATCGCGGGCAGATCGCCAGCGTCGTGCTCGATGCGTGCGGCCCCCGCACCTGGCGGCGCTTGCGACGCACCCCGACCGCGCTGGTCGTAGAGGATGAGCTGACGGCGCTCGGACAAGGGAGCGAGAGCGGGCCACAACAGATTGTGATCGAACATCAATCCGCCGTTCACACACACGAGCGGTATCGCGCCGTGTATCTCAGGAGAGAGATACACGGCGAACTCGAGCCCGCGAGCGCGAACAGCGCGCCGTGTCAGGCGCGGCGCTCTAGGGCGCGAGCGTCGGAACGCGATGAACCGGTCGCGGGGGGTGATCTGCGGAAGGAAACGGCCGCGACAAGATAGTGATATGCATCACATTCGCAACAGTTCCCTTAGGGCCATCGGTCGCCTCTAGTCCCGGCGCTTTCGACCCAGGAGCCTGCTCAGCAAACCACCCAGATAGTCGGCGAGCGCGCGAAACAACACTGGAATCAGCCGAACCGGTTTGCCGGACACCGGCGCTCCCGACTTGGGCGGAGCGCTTGGCAGCGGCGACGCAGGAACGATCGAGCCCGACGTGGGTGTCGCCAGAACCGAAGACCATGCCGGCTCCCCTCGCGGTGGTGTCGGGAGCTCATCGGCTCTCTGCGTTCGATCGCTTGTCGCAGATGGCTCGCTCGGCGCAGCCTGGGCGCCGGGCGAATCGGCGAGAGTAGCCCGGACGCACTCCGTGAACTGCTTGAACATCTGCTTGTTCACGCTCTCGATCATGCCGCGTCCGAACTGGGCCACGCGTCCGACGATGTCGATGTCGGCCGTGACGCGTACTTGCGACGTGTCGGTTGCGAGCCCAACTACCGAGCTCGTCATCGTCATCTTCGCCGACCCGGCACCGCCGCTCTCACGTCCTTCTCCGGTCATCTTCACGACACGGTTCGCGTCATCGCGCTCGGTGAGAATCACCTTGCCGGCGTACGCGGTCGAAATTGGTCCGACCTTCACCTTCACTCTTCCGAGAAACGTCTTCTCGTCCTCGACTGAGGTGAGCTCGGCACCGGGAAGACAGTTGACGACTTGCCGAGGGTCGGTGAGGTAGGCCCACACGCGGTCGGGGTGCGCCTGAATCTCGAAGACCTCTTCGATCCGGATTGCCATCGCGCCCTCCGTCCGTGCGACCAACGGTCATTGACACCGCGAAACCGCGAGACACTTTAGCGCGAGCAACGGGCGGGTCAAGTCGCGCGTTGTTGCTATGCACCAACAAAACTCGAGGAGGTGCCGATGATCCCGTCCCGGTTCGACTATGTCGCGCCCTCCACCCTGGACGATGCCGTGACGCTGCTGCGAGAGCACGGTGGCGAAGCGAAAGTGCTGTCGGGCGGACAGAGTCTCATCCCGATGTTGAAACTCCGGCTCGCCGCGCCGACCGTGCTCGTCGACATCACCCGTATCGACGGACTCGAATACATCGAGGAGCGCGACGGGGCGCTGCGTATCGGAGCGCTGGCGCGGGAGGCAGACCTCGAGCAGTCCGCCGTCGTGCGAAATCGGTATCCGTTGCTGTACGACACGGCACGAGTAATCGCCGATCCCATTGTTCGCAACTCGGCGACGATCTGCGGCAACGTCGCGCACGGCGATCCGGGCAACGACCATCCGGCGACGATGATTGCGCTCGACGCATCGTTCGTGCTTCGGGGCCCGAACGGAACGCGCACCGTCGCGGCGCGCGACTTCTTCGTCGGGCTCTTCACGACGGTGCTCGAGCCCGATGAGATCCTGACCGAGGTCGTGATTCCGACGCCACCGCCACGGTCCGGCGGAGCGTACGTCAAGCTCGAGCGGAAGGTTGGAGACTTCGCGACAGCAGCGGTTGCGGCGCAGGTCACGCTGGAAGCAAACGGCAGCTGTCAGCGCGCCGGCATCGGCCTAACGAACGTCGGGCCGACGCCGATTCGCGCGACGAACGCCGAAGCGTTTCTCCAGAACAAGCCACTCGATGCCACCACCATCGCCGAGGCGGCCACGCTCGCGGCAACGGTTGCCGAGCCGGTGGCCGATCGGCGCGGGACCGAGGACTACAAGCGGGACATGATTCGCGTGCTCACATCGCGCGCCCTAACCTTGGCGGCACGCCGTGCGCGCGGCGAGACCAGCAACCGAGAGAGCTGACATGTCGACTCACAATATCACGGTCACGGTCAACGGCCAGACGCACTCGGCCGAAGTGGAGTCGCGGCTCCTGCTCGTGCATTTCATTCGTGAAAATCTGCGCCTGACGGGGACGCACATCGGGTGCGACACGAGCCATTGTGGGGCGTGCACGGTCATCGTCGATGGCCGGCCGGTGAAGTCCTGCACGATGTTCGCCGTGCAGGCGGACGGGCGCGCGGTACGCACGGTGGAGGGGTTGGAGGTCGCGGGTGCGCTGCACCCGGTGCAGGCGGGATTCAAGGAGGAGCACGGACTGCAGTGTGGATACTGCACGCCGGGCATGATGATGACGGCGACCGCGCTCCTGGAGGGTAACGCCAGCCCGAGCGAAGGCGAGATACGGAACGCGATTTCGGGCAACCTGTGCCGCTGCACCGGCTACGTGAACATCGTGAAGGCCATCCAGCACGCGGCGGCGACCATACGCGCCACCAAGACCGAGACTCCGGCGCGCGGCGTTCCCGCGCCCGGCAAGGCTACGACCACCGCCTAACGCCACGATGTCACCCTGAGCGAAGCGAAGGGTCTTCAGGTTCCCGTCCGAGGGCTCTCTATCGGGATAATGAGGATCCTTCGGCTGACGCCTCAGGATGACAAACCATAGGGGAGTGACGATGATACAAGAGCCGCGCACCAGCCCCGAGGTCGGCGGCATGGGGCACTCGATGAAGCGCAAGGAGGACGGCCGCTTCATTCGCGGGAAGGGGAACTACGTCGACGACATCGTCCTGCCGGACATGCTGTTCATGGATATCGTGCGGACGCCGTACCCGCACGCGAAGATCGTGAACATCGATTCGTCACGCGCGTTGGCGACTCCCGGAGTTCTTGCGGTCATCACCGGGCGTGACCTCGAGAAGTACAACCTGCACATGATGCCGACGCTCATGAGCGACACCCAGATGGTGTTGCCGACGGATCGCGTCGTCTATCAGTCGCAGGAGGTAGCCGCGGTCATCGCCACGAGTCGTTATGCGGCCGCAGATGGCGTGGCTGCCGTGGACGTGGACTACGAGCCGCTGCCGCCAGTGATCGACCCGTACAAGGCGATCGAACCGGGCGCGACGCTCGTGCGTCCCGACCGTAAGGACACGAACCACATCTGGCACTGGGAGGCCGGCAATAAGGACGCGACCGAGCAGGTGTTCAAGGATGCGGACCTCACCGTGTCGGAGCACATGTACATTCCGCGCATTCACGTCGCGTCCATCGAGACGTGCGGGTGCGTCGCGAGCTACGACAAGGCGCGCGAGCAGCTCACGGTCTACATGACGACGCAGGCGCCGCACGCGGTGCGCACCGTGGTCGCGCTCGTCGCCGGGCACGTCGGCCTCTCCGAGGAGCGCATCCGCATCATCTCGCCGGACATCGGTGGCGGGTTCGGCGGGAAGGTTCCGGTCTACCCGGGCTACGTGGTCGCGATCGCAGTGTCGTTCCTGTTAGGCAAGCCGATCAAGTGGATCGAGGATCGGATGGAGAACCTGCAGGCCGACTCGTTCGCGCGCGACTATCACATCGACGCCGAGCTCGCGCTCAAGAAGGACGGGACCATCACCGGGCTTCGCGTGAAGACGCTTGCCGACCATGGCTGTGCCGACGCCGCGGCGAATCCGTCGAAGTTCCCGGCCGGGTTATACAGCATCGTCACCGGCTCGTACGACATCGGCGCCGCGCACGTCGCCGTCGATGCCGCGTACACCACGAAGCCGCCGGGCGGTGTCGCCTATCGCTGCTCTTTCCGCGTAACCGAAGCCGTACACGCAATAGAGAGGCTCGCCGACATCGCGGCCCACGAGCTGAAGATGGACCCGGCGGAGTTCCGGATGAAGAACTTCATCAAGCCGGAGCAGTTCCCGTACAAGTCGGCGACGGGTTGGACGTACGACAGCGGGAACTACCACGCGGCTCTCGAGCTCGCGATGCAGAAGATCAACTACGCCGAGCTGCGACGGGAGCAGCTCGAGAAGCGTGCGCGCGGTGAGCTGATGGGCATAGGTATCTCGAGCTTCACGGAGATCGTCGGCGCGGGACCATCGCACACATTCGACATCCTCGGCCTCAAGATGTTCGACTCGGCCGAGATTCGCATTCATCCAACGGGCAAGGCGATCGCGCGATTCGGAACGAAGTCGCAGGGCCAGGGGCACGAGACGACGTACGCGCAAATCGTGGCCGAGGAGCTGGGCATTCCGGCCGCGCACGTGCAGATCGAGGAAGGCGACACCGATACGGCACCGTACGGCCTTGGGACATACGCGAGCCGCTCGACCCCGGTGGCTGGCGCCGCCGGTGCGATGGCCGCGCGGAAGATTCGCGACAAGGCGCGCAAGATCGCCGCGTATCTCCTCGAGGCGAGCGAGGAGGATCTCGAGTGGACGCCTGGCAAGTTCACCGTGCGCGGCTCGCCCGATCGGTCGAAGACGATCCAGGAGATCGCGTTCGCGGCGTACACGAATCACCCGCAGGGAATGGAGGCGGGGCTCGAGGCGGTCAGCTACTACGATCCGCCGAACCTCACCTTCCCGTTCGGGAGCTACATCTGCGTCGTGGACATCGACAAGGGCACCGGCGAGGTGAAGGTGCGTCGCTTCGTTGCCGTCGATGACTGCGGCAACATCATCAATCCGATGATTGTGGACGGCCAGATCCACGGTGGCCTCGCGCAAGGGCTCGCCCCGGCGTTGTTCGAGGAGATCCAGTACGACGAGAACGGGAACATCCAGGGCGGCAGCTTCATGGATTACCTGCTGCCGACCGCGATGGAGACGCCGAACTGGGAGCTCGACAAGACGGTGACGCCAAGCCCGCATCACCCGCTCGGCGCGAAGGGTGTGGGTGAGAGCGCGACGGTCGGTGCGCCGCCGGCGATCGCGAACGCGGTCGTTGACGCGCTGTGGCACCTTGGCGTGAGGCACGTCGACATTCCGATCACGCCGTTCAAGGTCTGGAAGATTTTGAGGGAGAAGGGGATCACCGAATAGGGACATCGGGACTGGGGACTGGGGACTGGGGACTCGGCAAGGAGCGTTCTACCGCCTCGCACGGGTCCGTGCGAATAGAAGCATCCCGGCCGAGTCCCCAGTCCCCAGTCCCCAGTCCCGGCTTATGACACACGACTTCTTCACCACCGCCGCCCAACTTCGCGCCGACCGCACGCCGTTCGTGATGGCGACGGTAGTCGCGAGCTATCCGCCCCAGAGCGTCCGCCCTGGGGCGAAAGCGATCGTCCGTGCCGACGGCACGATCGACGGGTGGGTGGGCGGTGGGTGCGTGCAGCCGGTCGTTAGGCAGGAGTCCGCCGATGCCCTGGCGGACGGCCGGCCGCGGCTCGTGCGCATGAACGCGGGCGAGGGCACCGCCGGCGGCGACCCCACGAGACACGGCGACGTCCGCGAATATCCGATGACATGTCAGGGCGAGGGGGGGATCGAGATCTATCTCGAGCCGGTGCTCGCCGCGCCTCGCCTGGTGCTGCTCGGACATACGCCAGTCGTGCAGTCTCTGGCGCGACTTGGCGCGGAGCTCGGCTTCGAAGTCGTCGTCGGCTCTGCCGCGGTGCTCGCCGACCTGTTTCCGCCCGGCGTCCGCGTCACGACCGAAGTCTCGGATGCGCTTGCCGGGGCCGACGCCACGACGTTCGTAGTCGTCGGCACGATGGGCGCGGGCGACGAGGCCGCGCTCGCCGCCGCTGCCGCGAGCGACGCGCCGTACATCGGGTTGGTGGCGAGTCGCAAGAAGGCCCGCTACCTGATCGACTACGTGCGAGCCGAAGGCGTGCCGGCCGAGCGGCTCGAGCGTGTCAAGTTTCCGGCGGGGCTCGACCTGGGCGGGATGAGCGCCTCCGAGATTGCCCTGAGCGTGTTGGCCGAGATCGTTCAGCGGCGGTATGCGAAGCCTAACGCGAGCGCTCCCGCCGGCGCCGCCCCTGCCACTCCAACGCCTGTCACGCGCACCAGCGGTCCGCGGGGCGCTCCGCCGATGGCCCGCGACCCCATCTGCGGCATGCCCGTGGATATATCGACCGCTCGATACACGATCGTCGAGGGCGACACGACCATCTACTTCTGCTGCCCCGGATGTCGGGCCACCTATCTGCGCCGGCAGGCGCGGTCCACGACGTGAAGGAGGCGATCGCACGCCTGCAGCAGGCAATGGCGACGCAAGGCTACATCACCGATCGCGCGACGGCCACGGCGGCCTACCTCGCGATCACGCTGCACAAGCCGCTGCTCGTCGAGGGGCCGCCGGGTGTCGGCAAGACGGAGATCGCGAAGGTGCTCGCGGGGGTGCTCGACACCGAGCTGATACGCCTGCAGTGCTACGAGGGCCTCGACGTCAGCACGGCACTCTACGAGTGGAACTACCCGAAGCAACTGCTGCACATCAAGCTGGGCGAGGGAACGGGCCAGACGGTCGGCGAGCGCGAAGCACAGATCTTCAGCGACGCGTTTCTGCTCGAGCGACCACTGCTTCGGGCCATCCGCGCCTCACGGCAAACCGTGCTGCTCATCGACGAGATCGACCGCAGCGATGAGGAGTTCGAGGCGTTCCTGCTGGAGGTGCTCTCGGAGCATCAGGTCACGATCCCGGAAATCGGCACGATGCGCGCGACGTACGAGCCGTGCGTCGTTCTGACGTCGAACCGCACGCGCGAGCTGTCAGAGGCGCTGCGCCGCCGCTGTCTCTACCTCTGGATCGACTACCCGTCTCTGGAGAAGGAAGTCGAGATCGTACGCGCGAAGGTGCCCGCCATCGACACGTCGCTCGCCGCATCGCTCGCCGCGTTCGTTCAGGCAATACGCCGGCGACGCCTCATCAAGACGCCGGGAGTGGCCGAAACGCTCGACTGGGCGCACGCCCTCGTCGCGCTCGGTGCCGATGCGATCGACGATGCGACGGCCTCGGAGACGTTAGGCTGTGTCCTCAAGGACGAAGCCGACATCCGTCAGATACGGGCCGAGGTCGCAAGTCGTGGCGCCGCCAGCCTCGTCGCCGCTGGTGAGAAGGCTGGATGAAGGCTGGTGCCGATGCGATCGGGCTTGTAACAGAGCTGAGCCGTCGCCTTCGCGAGGGCGGCATCGCGACGACCACGGAGTCGACCATCGATGGCGTCCGGACCCTGGCCGAGATCGATGGCACCGACAAGAGCGACGTGAGGCTCGCGTTTCGCTCGCTGTTCGTTCAGCGCCGAAACGACCTCGCGACGTTCGAGGAGCTCTTCGAGGCGTGGTGGACGTCGATTCACTCCTCGAGCGCCGAGGCTGCGCGGCGGTCTCCGTCGCCACAGGCCAACCCGTCCGTCATCGCCCCCTGGGAGGAGCCACAGCGCGCGGGCGGCACGACTGCGCTGACCAGGTGGGCGGAGTCGCTCGCCGAGGCTGAGGGTGAGGAGCCGGTTCCGCTGGCGGCGCCCAGTGTCCGAGACGCGACGGGAGCCAGGGACTTCGGACGCTACGCGAGCGACGATCTCGTGGCGCTCGAGCAGATCGCGTCCGACATCGTTAGGCGCCTCCGGAGTCGCCGCAGCCGACGATGGCGGCACGCGCGGCGGGGCGGGCGGCTCGACCCGAGGCGCATCGTCCGTCTCGCGCTTGGTACCGGTGGTGATCCGATCCGTCTGGCGCGCCGTGAGCGCACGCTGCGCCGCACGAAGCTCGTCGTGCTCTGCGACGTTTCCGGTTCCATGGACCTGTACAGCCGGTTCCTCCTGCAGGTCATCTACGCGCTGCAGCACGCGTTCGCGCGCGTCGACACGTTTGCCTTCAGCACGCGGGTCGTACGCATCACGGATTCGCTGTCACGCGGAAGCTACCGGGAGGCGCTCGATGCGCTTGCCGCCATTCCGGATGGCGGTTGGTCTGGAGGGACGAAGATCGGGGAGAGCGTCGAGGCCGTGCGCGTCGGCTGGCCGAGGCTCTTCGATCGCCGCACTGCCGTCATCATCCTGAGCGACGGCTGGGATACGGGCGACCCGGAGATTCTTGGTACGGCTTTGGGTCACCTGCGTCGCCGCGCGGGTCGTATCATCTGGCTGAATCCGTTGCTCGGGAGTCCGTCCTACGAGCCCCTCACGCGCGGGATGCAGGCCGCGCTTCCGCACCTGGATGTGTTCGCGCCGGCGCACGATCTCGCGAGCCTTGCGCGACTGGCGAGTCATCTCAGCTTCTGACGCGCTTGGGCTCGCGCCGGCCGGATCGGCCGCCCGACCGACGCTCGAGCGCAGTCCCTACATGAGAGAGAGGATCCTGGAATGAACCGGACGAGCTGGAGAGTGCTCGCGGTCTGCGCATCGTTAGGCGTACAGCTATCGATCGCAAGCGCCCAGACAGCGCGCGGGAACCCGTTCGAGGTTCACGAGGCATCGATCACCGACCTTCAGAACGCCATGACGGCAGGTCGAACGTCGTCCGTGGAGCTCGTGGACGCGTACCTGGCGCGCATCGCCGCGTACGACCAGCAGGGACCTGCCCTCAACGCGCTGATCCGCCTCAACCCTAACGCGCGGGCCGAGGCGCAGCGGATGGACGCGGAGCGTCGGCGGGGGAGGGTGCGCGGACCGCTTCATGGCATCCCGATCATCATCAAGGACAACTTCGACACCTCGGACCTTCCGACGAGCGGCGGCTCGCTCGCACTCGCGAACCACCAGACGCGGGATGACGCGTTCGTCGTCAAAAAGCTGCGCGATGCCGGCGCGATCATCCTGGGCAAGTCGAACCTCCACGAGCTGGCCGCGGGAATTACGACGATCAGCTCCCTCGGTGGGCAGACGCGCAATCCCTACGACCCGCGACGGTGTCCGGGCGGGTCCAGCGGCGGCACCGGTGCAGCCATCGCGGCGAGCTTCGCCGCCGTGGGGTGGGGCTCGGACACGTGCGGCTCCATTCGCATTCCGTCCGCGTTCGGCAGTCTCGCCGGCCTCAGACCCACACAGGGGCTCGTGAGCCGGAGCGGCGTGATGCCGCTCTCGCACACGCAGGACATCCCCGGCCCGCTGGCGCGCACGGTGCGCGATCTTGCCATCGCGCTCGACGCGACCGTCGGCATCGATTCGGCGGACGCGGCCACACGTGTGCTCGCGCGTCGACGCACGCCGATCTTCACAGACTCGTTGCGAGCCGACGCTTTGCGCGGCGCCCGGATCGGGATACTCACGAGCTACTTCACTGACGCCGACGGCGAGATTCTCGACACAGTGCGCTCGGCGATCCGCGCCATGAAGGCGGCGGGCGCGGATACCGTACGCGTAGACGTTCCGGCGTTCGACAGCCTGATCGCGAACACCAGCGTCATCAACTTCGAGCACAAGTTCGACATGATCGACTACCTGGCGAAGACGCCCGATGAGCCGGTGAAGTCGATCGCCGACATTCTCGCGTCGGGACTGGAGAGCGGGGCGCTGGAGGCACGCTTCAGGTTGGCCGACAGCCTGGGGACGAAGGACAGCGATCCCTACCGACGCGCCCTGGCTCGTCAGGCGGCGCTGCGCGATCGCATTATCGCCATCATGGACAGCCTGAGGCTCGATGCGCTCGTGTACCCGACGATGCGACGCAAACCGGCGCTTGTGGGCGACCCGCAGCTCGGATCCACCTGTGCGCTGAGCGCGCAGACTGGGCTGCCCGCGCTCAGCGTTCCGGCCGGGTTCACGGCTGACGGGTTGCCGGTCGGCATCGAGCTTCTGGGGCGTGCGTTCGGTGACGTCAGGCTCGTTTCGATCGGGTACGCGTTCGAGCAGCTGGGCCCTCGGCGGCGCGCGCCATTCTCGACGCCCCGACTCGTGAACGGCAAAGCACCGGCGAGCGTCACGTTTTCGGCCAATGCCGGAACCGCGGACCGGGTCGCGACCGCTCGGTTCACGTACGATCCGGTGACTGGCGCGTTAGGCTACGACGTCGTGGTACGCGGCCTTGCAGCGGCGAAGGTTCAGGCGGTCGTGCTGCTTCGACGCGATGGCGCGGGCCGTGCCCGTGTGATGCAGCGCCTTTCAGGACCCACCGCGATCAGCGCTTCGGAGACCACCACGTTAGGTCCCGCCGACCGCGAAGCGCTGTCCGAGTCGCAGGTGCATCTGTCGTTCGTCACCACCGATCGCCGGCCGGCCGAGACGCAGGTCGTCGTACCGAATTGATCGATCCACCGAGGAGCGGCGAGATGGAGTTTCGGCGGCTCGGGAAGTCAGGGCTTCGTGTGCCCGAGCTGAGCTTCGGCACGGCCACGTTTGGTGGTGGAAGCGAGTTTTATCGGGCGTGGGGCAGCACTGACGCGGCGGAGGCGAAGCGGTTCGTCGACATCTGCCTCGAGGCGGGTGTGTCGCTGTTCGACACCGCGAACTCGTATTCGACCGGACTGGCGGAGGAGATCCTTGGCGCCGCGATCGCGGGGCGGCGTAATGAGCTGATCCTGGCGACGAAGGCGACGTTTCCGATGGGTGCGGGACCTAACGAGGCGGGGTCATCGCGTCATTTTCTGCTGCGCGCCTGCGAGGACAGCCTGCGACGTCTTCGCACCGACCGCATTGATCTCTATTACATGCACGGGTTCGATGAGAACACGCCGGTGGAGGAGACGCTCAAGGCCCTCGAAACACTGGTGGCGAGCGGCAAGGTCACCTACGTGGCATGCTCGAACTTCTCCGGCTGGCAGCTGATGAAGTCGCTCGCGATCTCAGATCGCTACGGATGGTCGCGCTACGTGGCGCACCAGGCGTACTACTCGCTCGTCTCACGTGAGTACGAGTGGGAGCTCATGCCGCTCGCGATCGACCAGGGTGTAGGGACCGTGGTGTGGAGTCCGCTCGCGGGCGGTGCGCTCTCGGGGAAAGTGCGACGTGGCGCGCCACTCCCCGAAGGCTCGCGCGTGAGTCAGCTCGGACTCGAGCGAGCGGGCGACGTCGAGCGCCTGTACGACATTGTCGCGGCGCTCGAGGGGATCGCGAAGGAGACGGGCAGGACCGTCCCGCAGGTCGCGATCAACTGGGCTCTCAACCGTCCGACGGTGTCGAGCGTGGTGATCGGCGCGCGAACCGAGGCTCAGCTGCGTGAGAACCTTTCGGCGGTTGGTTGGCGGCTCGACGCCGCGCACGTCGCGAAGCTGGATGAGGTGAGCAACCGCCGGCCGATCTATCCCTATTGGCACCAGCGGCTGAATCCGCGCCTGGTTACGCCTGCGGTATAAAGATTCGTTTGGGGTCAGACTCCTTCCGCAGCGTTCAATTGCCTGGCAATGTAACCCTGCGTATGGAGTATGACCCCAAACGCACCCGTAACGCCAACTTCGACGGCAACTTCGAACGGCAAACGGCAACCACGAACGCTGAGGCCGCAGACGCGAGCGCCGCTGAGAACACTGAGGGTGGTATTTGGGAAAAACCAAACTGGCAAACCTCAATTG
>JBKOYV010000208.1:0-21718 GCA_046725585.1 Gemmatimonadota bacterium
CGGTGGATTCCTGCAGGGCGTCGTGCAGCCGTTCGCAACAATCGTTATGCGGATCCTTCTATGGATGCGCGCGACGCTAAATCTCAGCTATGGCTGGGTACTTGTGATCTTTGGGGTTGCTGTCAGGCTGCTTCTCTGGCCTCTCAACCAGAAAGCAATGCGGACGAGTATGAAAATGAGCCGTCTACAGCCTGAGCTCGCGGAGATCCAGAAGCGCTACAAATCAGATCCACAGCGAATGCAGTCGGAGATCATGCACGTCTATCGGGAGCATGGCATGAGCCCATTCAGCTCGCTTTCGGGCTGTCTCCCGATGCTCTTGCCTATGCCGATTCTATTCGCGCTGTTCTTCGTGTTCCAGAATACGATTGAGTTCCGCGGCGTCCCATTTCTATGGTTAGCGGATATCTCGCTCAAGGATCCTTACTTCATCGTGCCCATAATCATGGGCTTGTCGATGTTTGTCTTGTCCATCATAGGCATGCGGAACTCACCGCCGAACCCGCAGGCGAAGATGATGGCTTATGTCTTACCGGTCATGATGACGGTGTTCTTCCTGAATCTGGCCTCTGGCCTGAACCTGTATTACGCCGTTCAGAACCTCACTGCAATTCCTCAGCAGTGGCTGATCTCAAATGAACGGGCGAAGAGCGGCGGAGTACCAGTCGCAGCACGTGCTTAGGGTCCTAGACAAGGGGTAGCAGTCGGCTTGGTGTCAGACGTGCAGAGGGATACTGCCCATGCGCGTCACATATATCGGTCACGCCACGCTTCTCATCGATATCGGTAAGCAGCGACTGCTCACCGACCCAAACTTCGACGACTCATTGGGCCGGTTGCTCCCCCGAGTTAGCCGGCCTGGAATCGCGTTGGTAGATCTACCGCCGCTCGACGCTATCCTCGTTACCCACGCGCATGCGGATCATCTATCGTTTCGCTCTCTCGATCTTCTCCCGCGTCAGGTACCCGTATTTGCGCCTCCGGCCGTTGCGGCGTGGCTCATAAGGCTCGGGTACTCCCAGACTCGGCCACTTCCTGCAGACGGTCAGGTTGCAATTGGCGACGTCGTCGTTCACGCAGCCGAAGCTCGGCATCGAGGGAGTCGTTACTCCGTAGACCGCTGGCGAAGTGCTGCGAACATGTATCTGATGGACGCCGGCCATGAAACCTGCTTCTTTGCTGGCGACACAGGGCTCACTCCGGAAACGCATCGTGTCGTCAGCGAGATCGTACATCGTAGCGCTCGCCGACTCGATGTCGCACTTCTTCCAATAGGGCACGCACCCTGGTGGAAACCAGGGTTTCGTCGTGGTCATTTGAGTGCCGATGATGCGCTCTCGCTGTTTGATCGTCTCCACGCCCGGTATCTAATTCCGTACCATTGGGGAACGTTCAACCACGTAACTTCGGGTGCATACGACGCGATCAACAGGCTGAAAGTATTATTACCGGACTACATTCGCCGCGCAGACGTACGCATTCTCGAGCCAGGCCACACCCTCGAGCATGTTATGGACGATACCAGTTCGGGCGGAGCCGCGACTGCTTCCGGGTGAAGAAGACACGATCGTTGCTCTATCAACTGCACTAGGCAGGAGTGCTATTGCACTGGTCCGCCTGTGTGGGCCTGCTGCGTTCTCTATGGCAGAACGGCTGGTAACACCCTGGCCGCTTCAGCCACGTCAGGCAGTACTCTGCCGAGTGCACGATCCTAACGATCGGTCATTGATCGACGAGTGTATCGTTTCAATCTTCCCCTCGCCGCGTTCGTACACTGGTGATGATACTGTAGAGTTCTCAACCCACGGCGGGAGTGCTGTTTCGGAAGCGCTTGTTACTGTGCTCCTTGGCATGGGTTCGCGTGAAGCCAAACCAGGTGAGTTCACTCGCCGGGCTGTCCTCAATGGCAAGCTCGACTTGGTACAGGCTGAGGCAGTCGGCGATCTCGTCGATGCAACGTCCGACAGCATGCGGCGTGTGGTGCTCCATCAGCTGGATGGAGGGCTATCTCGCCAAGTCGAGGATCTCAGGAATGCGCTACTCGACCTCGAGGCATTACTGGCGTACGACATTGACTTCCCTGAGGAGGATCATGGGCCGATCAAACGCACCCGTGTAGGTGAGAGCGCCGAGGACGTACAACGAATGCTGTGCAGCCTGCTCGAAACGGCGCCAGCAACTGAGCTCATCCGCGAAGGGGCATTGGTAGTCATCGCCGGTCGCCCAAACGTCGGGAAGTCATCTCTGTTCAACGCCATCGTTGGTGAGAGGCGAGCAATCGTCACCGATGTGCCAGGAACAACGCGCGATGCCATTGAAGCGCGGGTTCAGTTCGGCATCTGGCCGCTCCGACTAATCGACACAGCTGGCCTTCGGCAAACCGACGAGCTTGTTGAGCGTTTAGGTATTGAGGTAAGCGAGCGGTACCTCAAGGGAGCACACATCATCATTGCGTGTGACGATGATGCTGCTGAGTTCCCCAAGACTCTCGAATCAGTGAAGGCGGTCGGAACTGCGCCAATAGTCGCTGTTCTCACGAAAGCAGATCGTCCAGCGCACCCAGAGCCCAGATCCGCGCCAATAACACCTGTTCATATCGGTCCCAACCCGGTGCACGTCAGTGCCTACACTCGCGAAGGGCTTGCCGAATTGGGAGAGCGGATTGAACGTGAGCTCGAGACTCGTTATGGCGCCATTCCAGTTACACGTCCGGCGCTCACCAGAGCGCGCCAACGGATCGCTATCGAGCAGGCTTCGAACGAGCTTGCTGCGTTTCAGCGGCACTGGGAGGAGGCTGACCTACCCGCTCCGATAGCCGCAGTCCACATCCGGTCGGCTATTGCCGCCCTGGATGAGCTCATCGGCGCTGTCGATACGGAGGATATCCTCGGTAGGCTATTCGCCACCTTCTGTATAGGCAAATAGGGGTCAGCTCCCCGCGTCCAGCCACGCTGTCTCGTTATGTGAACAGCGCGTTATGCAGTCGCGGCCGCGGCTTCGGCTATCGCGGAGATCTCCGCTGCACTTGCCCGGACCGCCCAGTCAGCGCCTCGCGTAGAGAATGCCGCGTCGGTCATTCGGGCGCCGAGGTAGTACCCGCTCCGCTCGGGCATCACGTAACGCTCGATAGTCCGTGCTTCGTCGCTCATTCCCCCGGACAGGTAGCGAAGGCGGAGACCAAGCCCTGCCCGATCCAGATCTTCCGTTGCGGCGCGAGCAATCACGGGTTCAAGCTCACGGATCCGCGCGTACTGACGTCGTCCATAGCCGAAGTACTCCCATGCAGCATGACCTGGGCTAATGACTCGCGACGTTTGTACTGCCAGCCCCTCGTTGATGAGTAGCTCACGCAGACTGGCACGGCGGCCGGTCTCCCAATAGGAGTAGTACCCGTTTGCCTCCTCGACGAGGCGCCGGATCTCGCTGCGACTCCGTGGTGACGTGTACCGGACCGCGTGAGTGATTTCGTGTGCGAGCCACAGCGGGATGAGCTCTGGTTCAAGCCCAAGTCCCTGCGTCTCGGGGTTCGCGACGCTTGTGAAGTGTTCCAGGCAAACGAAAGCAACGCCTCGGCCGTCGACCACAAGCTCACCGGCGTTTGCTGCACCTACTCCGACCATTAACACAACATCAACGTCGGTGTCGTACTCAAGCAGGGCGCTGCACTGCTCTGACGTGGATCGGGCGAGCGAAACGACGTCAGTTCGCTCCAGCATAGCACGGAGGTCCGAACGGTCGGCAAGCGCAGCAAGCTGCACTACGTCGCGGAAGTGAGGACCGTCGGGATCGAGAACGTAGTTATGCCAGTAGGCTTCGAGGAGACGTCGGTGGGTTTCGAAGTAGCGATGGTAGGCGGCGACGCGATCAGTGCTATTGAGTACAGCGAAGAAGTCAGGTAGCAGATTGATCAGCATCTCAGCCTGAGCGCGAGGAAGCGGCGCGAGTCTTTCGGCAGGACGCGCGGCAAGATAGTAGTGACGACTAGTGCGAACAAGAGAGAGCAGCTTCCGAACGTGGCACAGATTTTTCTTACTCGCCTGTGTACCTCCACGCGTAAAACGCGGGGATCGAGGTAAAAGCGCAGGCGAGGTGCAGCACGATGACGACGCTACAGCAAATTGAACTTCATTGCCCGATCTGCGAGTCGACCTTCCGCTCACAAGCTGTCGTGTCGACCAACTCGTTCGGTGGAAAGCGGACCGACTTTCACGAGCGCGCAGCGGGCACGCAACCTTTGCCCTACCTGGTTCACACCTGCAGCCGATGCGGCTACTCTGGGGCGGAGCGCGATTTCAGCGAAGAGGCGGAAGTGACGCCAATGCTCCGCGAGCACGTCTGGAACGAACTGACGCCGCGTCTGCCGACTGAAGCGCTCTCAGGCTCAGAGAAGTACGAGTTAGCTGCGAAGATTGCAGAGTGGCAGTCGATGGAACCCCGGCACATCGCCGATCTTCTACTGCGAGCAGCGTGGTGTTGCGTTGATGAAGGTGATACCGAAGCGGAGCGGTACTTCCGCAGAAAGGCAGCATGGATGCTCGAACGAGCGCTGGACAGCTTCGACGGCGTCGTAGCAGACGAGCGAGCGGTGCTCACCTACCTTGTCGGCGAGTTATGGCGGCGTGTCGGTGACTTGACACTTGCGACGGCGTGGTTCAATCGCGTCCCGCCGGAAGTGACGGACGAACAGGCGCAGCAGTGGATTCTCGACGCAGCGCGCCAGCAACGCGATTGCCCGCGGGAATGGTTTGGGTAGAGCGGATTGACGCCAGTTTCAGCGAGTCCCGAACAAACGGTCGCCGGCGTCGCCAAGTCCGGGAAGGATGTAACCCTGGGAGTTGAGCTCTCGATCAAGGGCGGCGGAGTACACCTGCACGTCGGGATGAGCTGCGCCCAAACGACGCACTCCCTCCGGTGCGGCTACGAGGCAAAGGAACCGGATTCGAACGCCGCCGGCTCGCTTCAGGGAACTCACTGCTGAAACCGCGCTACCTCCGGTCGCGAGCATTGGATCCAGCACGAAAAAGTCGCGTTCAGCAGCGTCGCTCGGAACTTTGAAGTAGTAGTCCACTGGCTCCAACGTGTCATGGTCGCGGTACAGACCGATGTGGCCCACGCGTGCGGACGGGACCAGTCGCAAAATGCCTTCGACCATTCCGAGCCCAGCTCGGAGAATGGGAACGAGCGTGAGTTTCTTCCCACTGACCTGATAGCCGGTCGCCTGCTCGAGGGGTGTCTGTACTGTTACCGGATCGAGCGACAATTCGGCGGTGGCCTCATACGCCATGAGCATCGCGATCTCATCGACGAGCTCTTTGAAAATTTTCGTCGGAGTCCGGCGGTCGCGTAGCAGCGTGATTTTGTGCTGCACAAGTGGATGACGCACGAGCGTCAAGTTCGCGAACCCGGGGGTGGTGGTCATGGCCGGGAAGCTACTATCTTCGCGCCCATGAAAGAATACCAAGCGGTCATCCATCGGCTCACGCGCCACACTCGTGACGACGAGGATGCGCTTACGGACTTGCTGAACGAGCGCATGCGCAGTGGCTGGGAGCCTGCGATGATGTCGCAGGACAACCAGCGCCTCACGATCATCTTCCAACGTCAGACGGATACTGAGCGGCCTTGAGGTGGTGCAATTCACTGCCAGCTAATGCCTGTGGTAGTTCAAGAGCCAGCCACGCGCATTCTCCAACGCCCGGCAGCACAGCTGCCTAACGGGAGAAAGCTCTCAGCCTCCGGTGTCCGTGTTCGATGCTAGCATCACCAACCATTGTGCAACGGATGATCACCCGGAAGCCTTGATCGATGGAACTCGAGTTCTTCGGAGCTGCGCGCGAAGTCACTGGCTCCTGCCACATCCTGCGTGTCGCCAACAAGACGGTACTCCTCGATTGCGGGCTGTTTCAGGGCCGTCGTAACGAGGCTCAGGAAAAGAACCTCCGCCTTCCTGTCCCAGTCGAGGAGATCGATGCCGTCGTGCTGAGCCACGCCCACATCGACCACGCCGGGCGGCTCCCGTTTCTCGTTAGGCAGGGGTATGACGGCCCAATCTGGTGCACACCCGCGACGCGAGACCTGTGCGCGGTAATGCTTGCCGACTCCGCGCACATTCAGGAGAAGGATGCTGAGTTCCTGGCCCGGCGAGGCAAACGACCCATCGAGCCGCTCTACTCGCTCCGACACAGCACGCGGACAATAGAGCTCATGAACTCCGTGCCCTACCGACGGCCGTTCGATGTCGTCCCCGGCGTTCGTGTGACGTTCGTCGACGCAGGGCACATCCTGGGCTCAGCGTCCGTTGTGGTGGATTGCACTGAAGGCGCCGCCACCAAACGGTTGGTGTTTTCGGGTGACATTGGCAGGTCGGGCTTGCCTATCATTCGGGACCCGGAACCACCCGAAGGTGCCGACGTGGTGATCATGGAGTCCACGTACGGCAATCGCACCCACGAGTCCACAGACGGGGCGCGCGCGCGTCTTGCTGCGGTGGTCCGGGAGACCGCGGCGAGGGGAGGCCGCATCCTGATTCCTGCGTTCGCCGTGGGTCGCACACAGGAGCTGGTGTACGATCTCCATGTGCTTGCGAGGTCCGGTGCGATCCCACTGATCCCGGTTTACATAGACAGCCCGCTCGCCATCGACACTACGTCAGTATTCGAGATGCACCCGGACGTGTTCGACCACGGAGAAGATCTGGTGCGAACAGTGCGGGACTTATTCCGGTTTGAGCTGGTACACTACACGCGTGACGTCGAGGAATCGAAAGCCCTCGCTAAAATGCACGGTCCAATGGTGATCATCGCGGCGTCAGGCATGGCGGAAAGCGGGCGAATTCTGCACCATCTAACGCAAGGCGCTCCTGACCAGCGGAACACGGTTTTGATCGTCGGCTTTCAGGCCGAGCACACGCTCGGCCGATGTATTGTCGAACGGCGTCCCATGTTGACCATCTTCGGCGACGAGGTGCCGCTTCGGGCTCAGGTTGAGGTAATCAACGGCTACAGCGCGCACGCCGACCGGGTCGAGCTGGGCTCGTGGATTGACCGTGTGCGCGAGCGGTCCGCGCGATTATCTAATGTCTGGCTCGTGCACGGTGAACCGCCGGCGCAGGAAGAGCTTGCGACGAACTTACGCGCGAAGGGCTTTGCGGTCGGATGTCCCACGGCAGAGGAGCGACACACCTTTTGAGTTCTGCGTCACGTCTCGGCCCCCCACCAGCCGACCGGCGGTTATCAACGCCGGAGCGCATCCTTTATGCGGCTGCGGCGCGCATCGTTGCAAGCGGAACCGCAAACCTGAGCATGCAGGACGTCGCGGACGCTGCTGGCGTCAGCAAGGGTCTGATCCACTACCATTTCCACGACAAGGAAACACTCCTGACCCGCCTGATCGAATGGATGACGCATGAGTCCGTGGAGCGAGAGGCGGCGACCCTGGCCCGCAGTACACCGAAGACCGCGGTGGATGATCTCTGGATGTGGGTGGCCGGGGAGATCGAGCGTGGTCACCTCCGGGTACTCAACGAGCTCGCGCAGGAACGCGGTCCGCTGATCAGCGATGCGATCCGCCGATCAGCGCGGGCGCGTCGCGAGGCGGCAATGGTCACGGTAGACCGATTGTTCGCTCTGCTGGAGCTCCGACCACGGGTCCCGGTTCAACTGCTGGCGGACGTCATCGTCGCGTTCATCGATGGTCTCGCGATCCACGCGTCGCTCGTCCCGGAGGCGAACCACCGTGTCGCCTTCGATGTGCTGTGGCTTTCGCTGCTCAGTCTCGCCGAGTGAACTGAAGCCCTGCAAGACATCAGTTTCGCCGCCAGCGGTGGCTCTGTCGCCTCGCTGTCTCGTCTGCTTAGTTTCGCTGGATGAAGCTGCCGGCGCGTCTGGGGAATCGGCTCCTCGCGGGAGCGGTGATCGTCGTGATCGCAGCGTGGACGGTTTCGGCGGCAGCAGTGATGATCTGGGGTGCCCGAGACCGAGCACAGGCATCCGACGCCATCGTGGTCCTTGGGGCCGCGCAGTACGTCGGCCGTCCGTCGCCGGTGCTGCGGGCGAGACTCGATCACGCGCTGGACCTGTGGCAACGTGGGCTGGCCCCACGGCTGATCTTCACTGGTGGCACCGGAATCGGGGATACGACCAGCGAAGCCGCCGTGAGCCGTACCTATGCGTTACGGCACGGCGTTCCCGACACAGCCATTCTGGTGGAAGACGAGGGTCGTACTACTCGCGAATCACTCGCCGCCGTCTCGGCGATCATGCGTGCGCGTCAGATGCGGACAGCGATTCTGGTGAGCGATCCCTTTCACATGCTCAGACTGCGCATTCTCTCGACGCAGTACGGGGTCGATGCGTACACGTCGCCGACGAAGACGAGTCCGATCTCCGCCAACAAAGCCCAGGCGCTCGCCTATGTGCTGAGCGAGTCGATCAAAGTCCCGATGATGCTCGTGGCACATACGTTTTCGCTGGACCAGCCGTAGGTGCGAGCGGGGCGACGTGGGAGCGTTCTCGTCGCGCCTAACGCTTACGGAATCGTCGAGCAGAACCTAACGCCCTGGCGATGACCGCGGCGCAGGTCCGATAGTCACCGCCGGTAGAGCTCGCCGCCACGGTCGACAGCGAGCGTGAGCTTCACCATCGCACGCCGGTTGTACCGGGGTTCCCTCTGAACAAACGGGAGGTGCAATTTACGCGGATGCGAGTTCCGATCGACACTTATCGATTGCCGAACGGGTTGTTCGTCACGCTGTCCGAGGACCACACGGCGCCGTTGGTTGCGGTGAATCTCTGGTACCATGTGGGCTCCGCGAACGAGCGAGCGGGTCGAACCGGGTTCGCGCACCTGTTCGAGCACATGCTCTTCCAAGGCTCGGCGAACGTCGCGGCGAACGAGCATTTCGAGCTCGTTCAGCGAGCCGGCGGCACGCTGAACGGCTCCACCTGGCTCGACCGAACGAATTACTTCGAGACTGTTCCGTCGAATCAGCTCGCGCTCGCATTGTGGCTGGAGGCTGACCGCATGGGTCGTCTTCTGCCGGCGATGACACAGCAGAAGCTCGACACCCAGCGTGACGTCGTGAAGAATGAACGACGCTGGTCGGTCGACAACCAGCCATACGGAACGTGGTGGGAGAAGCTGCCGGCGCTCGCATTCCCGCCCGAGCATCCCTTCCATCATTCGTTGATTGGCTCGATGGAGGATCTGTCGGAAGCGAGTCTCGATGACGTCGCGCAATTCTTCGCGACGTACTACACGCCGGACAACGCGGTGCTCTCCATCGCGGGTGACTTCGATCCGGATGAGGCACGGCGTCTCGTGGAGGAATACTTCGGTTCCATTCCGCGAGGAACGAATCGACCGCCACTACCGCCGATGGATCTCCCTCCGACATTCGGTGGCTGGCGCCATGAAGTCGTAATGGACGCGGTCATGCTGCCGCGGCTCTACCTCGCATTTCGATCGCCCGTGTTCGGCAGTACCGAGTACTACGCCGCGAGCGTGACCGGAGCCATTCTCGGTATGCGTCGCGGAAGTCGATTGCATCGCACGCTGGTGCGCGAGCGGCAGATCGCGTCGGAGGCCACTGCGTTCACGTTCGATTTGCCGAAAGGAAGCGATCTGCTCGTGGTCGACGTTACCGCGCGGCCGGGGATCGATGCGGAGGTCCTCGGGCGCGAAGTCGCGAAGGAAATCGATGCACTGCAAGCGGGTGGTGTCGATTCGGCTGAAGTCGAGCGAGCGGTCGCGCTCATCGAAACCGATTTCGTTGCCTCGATGCAAGCAGCCGGCGAGCGCGCCGACAAGCTATCGCTCTTTGCGACGTACTTCGGAGACCCGAGGCTGCTGAACGAGCAGGTCGACCGATACCGGAGTGTAACGGCGGATCAGGTAAACGCATTCGTCCGAAGCCGGCTTGGCGCCGATAATCGCGCCAGCCTTCTCTATGTACCCCGCGAGGAAGAAACAGAGAGCGTAGAAGCCGCCGACCTGGCGGCGACTGGCGTATGACCGTCGCCGACGCGCTCCCGCGTCCCACTCCGGGGCCAAGCCGCGCCTATCGGTTTCCCGCCTTCGAGCGCCTAACGCTGGACAACGGTCTCCACGTCGTCGTCGCGCCGGTCTCGAAGCTACCGATCGCGACCGTCGTTGCACTCGTCGACGCTGGTGCCGCGGCGGACCCACAGGGGCGAGAGGGGGTGGCGCTGCTGACAGCCCGCGCGCTCGCCGAGGGCACCGAGCGGAGTGACGGTGCACAACTGGCCGAACGATTCGAGCGCCTAGGCACGGCCCTCGACTCGAGCGCGGACTGGGACAGCGCCCCGGTGCGGATCACGGTGACGACAGAGCGACTGCCTGCCGCGGTCGCACTCCTCGCCGAAGTGATTCGGGAGCCGAGCTTTCCGGAGCGCGAGGTCGAACGGCTGAAACAGGAGCGACTTGCAGAACTCCTTCAGCAGCGCGCAGAGCCGCGGGGGCTCGCGGACGACATGTTCGGCAAGTTCGCGTACGTGGCAGGTTCGCGTTATGCGCTGCCCGATGGAGGCACCGAGTCGACGGTGGAATCCCTCGACCACGGTGCGGCTCGCGCCTTCTACGACGAGTGCTACTCTCCAACCAGCACGACGCTCATCGTCGTGGGCGATGTGACCGCCGAGCGGGCGCGCGCGATGGTGGCCGACGCGTTCGACTCGTGGGCGGGCCGGACCGTTAAGCCGGTCGCGGTCGTCGACCGGCCGGCCGCGACCACACGGATCGTTCACGTCATCGGCAAGCCTGACGCACCGCAATCCGAGCTCCGGGTCGGCCACGTCGGCGTACCGCGGCTGCACCCGGAGTACTTCCCGATCGTGGTGATGAACGCGATCCTCGGTGGCCTCTTTTCGTCGCGGATCAATCTCAATCTGCGTGAGGCGCACGCATACACGTACGGTGCCTTCTCGTCATTCGATTGGCGCAGGGCCGCGGGTCCGTTCACCGTATCCACGGCGGTGCGCAGCGACGTGACAGACGCCGCCGTGCGCGAGATTCTGCTCGAGATCGACAAGCTCCGCGAAGCAGGGGTGAGCGATGCCGAGCTCACGCTCGCGACAAGTTACCTCGACGGGGTTTTCCCGATCCGGTTCGAGTCGACGACGGCGATCGCCAATGCCCTCGCCAGCCTCGTGTCGTACGGACTGCCTGACGACTACTTCGACACCTACCGATCGCAGATTCGGTCAGTGACAGCAGATCACGTCCTGCGGGCCGCGCGCGAGCACCTGCGGCCGGAGCAACTGCAGATCGTCGCCGTCGGAGACCCAGCGGTCATTCGTGCTCCGCTCGAGGTGCTGGGTGCCGGACCCGTACTCACCTACGACGCCGAAGGCCGACCCACCTCGTAGCCGTACGCGGGTCGTAGCCCACGGAAACCCGCGCGGCGGATCTCTCTCCGCCGCGTGCTTCGTTCTCTTGCCTTTCCGCCCATCAGGAGCTTACTCGTGACCGACAATCCGCGCGTCTCCACGCGCCGCCTATACACCGGGCGCGTGCTCAATCTCGACATTGATACAGTTCGATTCCCTAACGGGAATATCGGCGAGCTCGAGATGGTCCGTCATCCCGGGGCAAGCGCGGTCGTTCCCTTTCTCAGCGATCCGGCGGGCGACGACCCGCAGATTCTGTTGATCCGCCAGTATCGGTATGCGGCCGAACGCTACCTGTATGAAGTGCCGGCGGGCCGTCTCGACGCGAGCGAAGCACCCGAACACTGTGCACGGCGGGAGCTTCGAGAGGAAACGGGATGCGAGGCAGAACGTGTCGAACACTTATTCACGATGTACACGACGCCAGGGTTCACCGACGAGAAGATTCACGTCTTCATGGCGGTGGGGCTCACTCGCGGCGAGGTCGCTCGCGAGGCCGATGAGTTCATCGAGATCGAAACGATGCCGCTCTCGCGGGCGCTGAGCCTGGTCGAGCGCGGCGAGATTCAGGACGGGAAGACGGCACTGGCCCTCCTGTACGCGGCAGGATTTCGGGCGGGAAGATAGCAAACTCAGCAATAGATCCTGTGCGAGTGGCCGAATAAGTGTCCTATCGCATGTCGCAGGAAGTGGACACACCGTGTCAGGACACGAGCCGGGCCGGTTCGCTAACAACATGCTAACGTGTTGTACTGTAGTATGTTAGAAAGCAGACACCGAGATTTCGCCGTAGGGCACACCGCGTGCCTTATCACGTACCCGAAAGCGGGTGGAGGTGCAATTCACGAATCCAGTTCCGTCAGAAGCTGGCGTTTTTGGAAGCTATCACTAGGAGTGACCATGACTGACGTCGCAATCAAGCGAGCGGTATCGCTGCCTGGAGCGGCTGTCAGAGAAAGGCTGCGCACGCTGGACGACTCGGCGGTTGTTACTGCGTTTCTCGGCGGCGAGGAGCGAGCGTTCCAAGAATTGGTGGAGCGGTACCAGACCCGTCTCCTGAACTTCGTCTACCGAACGATCGGGGATCGCGAGAAGGCGGAAGACCTCGTACAGGAAGTTTTCATCCGGGTCCATCGGCATCTACATCGGTTTGACCGCTCGAAGAAGTTCTCGACGTGGATCTACACCATTGCGTCGAACCTGGCGAAGAACGAGCTCCGCAACAGGTCGCGCAATCCGCTGGTGCTGTTTCAGACCATCAAGAAGAACTGGCAGGACGAAGAGCGGCCGCTGCAGTTCGAGGATAGCAACTCGAGGCCGGACGACATGTACAGGAAGCGCCACCTCCGTGAGCTCGTGGAGGAGTCCGTAGAGCGGTTACCCGAGCACCACAAGCAGGTGTTCATTCTGCGGGAGCTCGAGGGGAAGTCGTACGAGGAGATTGCGGAGATCACGGCATGCAATCTCGGCACGGTGAAATCGCGGCTGAATCGGGCGCGGAATTCGTTCGCCGAGATCATCGCACCGGCGCTGGAGTAGTGCCGATGGTCTGACGCCTGAGGGGCGTTGCACGGAGACCCTGGCTTGCCATGCTCAACCGGAGCGGGCGAGCCAGGGCTTCGTGCATCACGTCGTCGCAGGCCCCTTCCGTGACGCGGCGCACATTAATATCCTGGAACCCGGCCCTCGGGGGCGGGTACCGTTACGCGAATCGTTTCGTGGGGATCTTGTCGCCGATGGATTGTCGCGGTTTCCGAAGCAAGCACGTCGCATTCGTAGACGATTTTCTCTCCGGGGAAGAAGTCGTCGCGATGCAGCGGCATCTACTCGAGTGCGAGCGGTGTGCTGCGCACGATGCGAAGATCCGTCGTGCCCTACTGCTGTTCCGCAATCTCCCAACGGTCGAGCCTTCGTCGGACTTCTACAGCCGTCTGCGCGCGCGCATAGAATCAGAGCGCACGACAGCAGCGGTGCGACCAACCATTGCCGCGCGAGGCCCCGGGATTGGAACATTCATGAGCGTGGCCGCCGGGCTCGTGACGATAGGCTACGTCACCGCGGCGTCGCTCGACTGGACACGACCGAGCGCCGAGGTCGTTCTGTCGCCCGTGGTCGCGACCGAGCCCGCGACACCGCAGCTCTCAGTGGAGAGCCAGGCGCTCGTGGCGTCGATGTCCGCCGGCATGCCGGTGTGGCCGATGGTCTACTTCGCGGAGCAGGCGCCCATGCGATTCGCGGAGGTGCAGTTCACGCAGGCGGGCCTGAGACGATAGGTCACATCGCCCGTTCGACGCTGGCAGAGAACCCCGCGATCCTTCTCGGTAGAGAAGTGTCGCGGGGAATTCTTTTGCGTCCGCACGTGGACTCGCGGTTCTCTATATTAGGCCGTATGGCTGCCGCGAATGCCCACCGTGACCTGCGCAAAGCGATCCAACAGCGAACGTTCGAGCCGGCGTACTACTTTCACGGCGACGACGAGTTCCTGAAGGACGAGATGATCCGGCAGCTCATCGACGCGGCCGTAGATCCGGCGACGCGCGATTTCAATCTCGACGTGAGACGCGGCGGTGATATCGACGGAGAGTCACTGTTGTCGCTGCTGTCGACGCCACCAATGATGGCCGATCGCCGTCTCGTGGTCGTGCGAGACGTGCAGGCGCTGAAGAAGGACGCTCGCACGGCGCTCGATCGGTACCTGGCGGGTCCAACGCCTGATGTCGTTGCGCTGCTCGTTGCGCCGGCAGGAGCGAGGCTCGATGCAGCGCTGTCGACACAGACGAGCGCTATTCCCTTCGAGCCGCTCACGGGAGACCGTGTGCCGAAATGGGTGGTGCATCATGTCACCACGGCTCTCCACTCCACGATCACGCCGTCCGCCGTCGATCTGCTCATCAGCGCCGTAGGGAACGATCTTCCGCAGCTCGCGGCGGAGCTGGACAAGCTCACAAGCTATGCCAATGGAGCGCCGATCGATGACGAAGCCGTGAGCGCGATTGTCGGCGTGCGCCGTGGTGAAACGTTAGGCGACCTGCTCGACCGCGTCCTGGCGCACGATGCGCCCGGCGCGCTGGCGATCATCGATCATGTGCTTGCGCAGCCCAAGGTCACGGCGGTGTCGATCGTGATGGCGTTGACGACGCAAATGATGGGCGTGGCATGGGCGCGGGCAGCCCGCGACCGCGGGGTCCCAGCGGTGGGCATCGAGCGAGAGCTGTTCGGGCTTCTGAAGGAGAGCAGCCCATACACGGGACGTCCGTGGGGGGAGGCGGTCAGCGCATGGAGCCGGGCCGTTCCGGCGTGGCGACAACCGGAGCTCGAAGCAGCGCTCGATGCGCTGCTCGCCGCCGATTACGCGCTCAAGGAGTCGAGGCTCTCGTCCGACGAGCAGATCATTGCGTCGCTCGTACTCACGCTCTGTGGTGCGCCTCGTCGCGCGGCGGCCTAGAGTTTCAGGGGCACGCCGATGAGGTTCAGTTCCGTGTATCGTCCGAAAGTGTCGTGGGTGGTGATCGCGGCGTGCGTGACCATCGCCGCCGCCGCCGGAGCGCAAGCGCAGGCCCCGTCACAGGCAACCGAATCTGTATTCGTGCGCGCACAACGCATGGTCACTGCGGGTCAGGACTCTGCAGGGCGGGCGGTGGTAGATTCCGTCCTGCGGGCGACCGCCGAGGGCACACCGCGTTATGCAGAGGCGTTGTTCTGGCGTGCGACATTCAGCAAGACTGCAGCTGCGGCCGAGCGGGACTACCGACGTATCGCCGTGGAGTATCCGCTCTCGCCGCGGGCGCAGGAGTCCCTGTTCCGGCTCGCGCAACTGGAGACGACTCGTGGCGATCGGGTGAGCGCGCGAGCGCATCTCGCCCGTATCCAGCGTGAGCACCCGTCCGGTTCGCTGAGCACGCGGGCGAACGTCATGCTGGCGCTCCTCTCGTTCGGTGACGGCGACACAGTTACCGGATGTGCCGCCGTGGCAGCGGCACGTGAGAACCTGACCAAAGCCGACGTCGAGGTTCGGAATCAGCTCGACTACTACCAACCGCGGTGCGCGAACCGCACTCTGGCGGGCGCGGCCGGCGATACGGCCACGGCGGCGCCACGCACTGCCGGCCCGACGCAAGCGCGCCAGGAGTACAGCATTCAGGTGGCCGCGTACGATACTCGTGAGGCAGCAGACGCGCTCGCGAAGCGACTGTCGATTCGTGGGTACAACGTGCGCGTCATCGGCACCAGCAAGCCGTTCCGCGTTCGAGTCGGGCGGTATCCAACGCGCGACCGCGCCGCGGAAGTCGTGCGGGAGATGGCTCAGGTGAAGGTGCAGGGCGTCATCGTCCAGGCGGAGCGACCGTGAGTCGGGAAGCGACGCCACTCATGCAGCAGTACCGGGAGATCAAGTCCCGGCATCAGGACGCCATTCTGCTGTTTCGCATGGGCGACTTCTACGAGATGTTCTACGACGACGCGGAGATCGCGTCCCGGCATCTCGGCCTAACGCTGACGGCGCGGAACAACGGCGGTGCCGCGGAGGTACCGCTGGCGGGCGTACCGGTCAAGGCGGTGGGCGAGTACCTGCGCCGACTCGTGCAGCAGGGGTTCCGGGTCGCGATCTGCGAGCAGGTGGAGGATCCCAAGGTGGCGAAGGGGATCGTCCGGCGCGAGGTGGTGGAGACGGTGACGCCGGGGGCCGCGTTCTCGGATGATCTGCTGGATGGGGCGCGCAACAACTTCCTGTGCGCAGTGCACGCCGCCGGGGACGCGGTGGGCATTGCCGCGGCGGACGTCTCGACGGGAGAATTTCGCCTAACGCGGGTGCGCGCGGCCGATGCGCCGGCCGTGCTCGCGCGGTTCTCACCTCGAGAGATTCTCGTTCCGCGAGGCGAGCCAGACCGATCGCTCTCCACGTCGCAGCGCACGGAAGGAGCGCTCATCACCGAGCGCGACTCCTGGGAGTTCGACCCGGCGCTCGCCGCCGATGAGTTGGCGCGGCATTTCGGCGTCATGTCGATCGCCGGCCTCGGGATCGGCGACGATGCCGCGAGCGCAGTTGGCGCGGCCGGTGCATTACTGCGCTACATCCGCGAGCTCCAGCCGGGCGGAGTGCCGCATCTCGCGCGGCCGGTGCTCGAGCACAGCGGCGGGACCATGCCGCTCGACGAGATGACCAGGCGGAACCTCGAGCTGGTCGAATCGTTGCGTGGTGGGGAGAGTGTCGGCTCGGCTCGCGGCGCTGACATGTCCGGCACGCTGCTCGGGGTGTTCGACCGAACGCTCACGCCCATGGGGGCGCGAATGCTCCGGCGATGGATACTCGCCCCGCTGGTCGAGCGGACGGCGATCGAGCAGCGACTCGATGCGGTTGGCGCGTTTGTCGCCGATCCGATCATCCGTGCCTCGGTGCGCGCTGCCCTCGACGGCGTGCGCGACCTCGAACGGCTCGCGAGCAAGACAGCGGCGGGCCGCTCGACTCCACGCGAACTCCGCGCGCTCGGCGATTCCCTGGCACGGATGCCGGCTGTGGAGCAGGCGATGAAGTCGTTAGGCACCGCGGGAGTGTTGGCTACCATCGCGGCGAGGTGGGACGCCTGCAGCGACATCGCCGATCGCATCATAACCACCCTCGTCGAGCGGCCGCCGAACATCGTGGGCGAGGAAGACGCCATTCGCCCCGGCGTCGACGCGGACCTCGATGCACTGCGCGCGCTCCGGAGCGGCGGCAAGGACGCGATCGCCCAGATCCAGGCGGTGGAGCGGGAGCGCACCGGCATCGCGTCGCTCAAGGTGGGCTACAACCGAGTGTTCGGGTACTACATCGAGATCTCGAACGCCAACCGTCATCTCATTCCGGCTGACTACCAACGGCGCCAGACGCTGACCGGGGCGGAGCGCTATGTGACGCCGGCGCTCAAGGAGTACGAGGAGCGCGTGCTGACAGCGACCGAGCGGATCGAGGCGCGCGAGCGCGAGCTCATCGAGCAGCTCCGCGCGCGGGTGGGTGGTGAGATCCGGAGGCTGCAACAGGCGGCGAACGTGGTGGCGGCGCTCGACGTGCTCGCGACGTTCGCGGAAGTCGCCGAGCGCGAGAACTACTCGCGACCGGAGATGACGGACGAGTACACGCTCGAGATCGTTGGCGGGCGGCATCCGGTGGTGGAGCGGATGATGCCGCGCGAGCAGTTCATACCTAACGACACACGGCTCACGGACGACGCGCGGCTCATCATTCTCACCGGGCCGAACATGGCCGGCAAATCGACGATCCTACGCCAGATCGGGTTGATCGTGCTGATCGCGCAGATGGGGAGCTTCGTGCCGGCAGCGCACGCGCGCATCGGCGTCGTCGACCGCGTTTTCACCCGCGTGGGAGCGAGCGACAACCTGGTTCGCGGACAGTCGACGTTCATGGTCGAGATGGCGGAGACGAGCGCGATTCTCCACACAGCCACGTTACGGAGCCTTGTGCTGCTCGACGAGATTGGCCGCGGGACGTCGACGTACGACGGCGTCTCGATCGCGTGGGCGGTGAGCGAGCACCTGCACGACCAGCTCGGGTGCAAGACGGTGTTCGCGACACACTACCACGAGCTCACCCAGCTGGCGGACGAATTAGAAGCAGTTCGCAACTATAACGTCGCAGTCCGTGAAATAGCCGGACCGCACGGCGCGGCGCCGCAAGTGCTGTTTCTCCATCGTCTGCAGCCAGGCGGTGCCGATCGCTCATACGGGATCGAGGTCGGGCGACTCGCCGGTCTGCCCGCACCGGTGTTGGGCCGCGCGCGCGAAGTCCTTGCCTTGCTCGAAGGCGAAGGCGCCGCGATGGCGACAGCGCTCGACCGGACGGGCGAACGTCGCGAGGGACACGCAGGTCCCGGAAAGCCGGTCGGGCGCACGACGGCGCGGGCCGACGTCACTGTGGCTGCGTCGGAGCAGCTCGCGCTCTTTGGCCTACCGCATCCCGTGATCGAGCGATTGCGCGAGCTGGACATCAACACGATGACACCGCTGCAAGCGCTCGAGCAGCTTGCGCAGCTGGTGGACGAGGCGAGAGCGAGTCAGCGCAATGCGTGAGGGTGGGACGCCTCGCGGGTGGAATCGTGCGTGGCGGGTGCGGTGTGCGCTCGCGGGTATGGCGTGGGTCGCGCTCCCGCTCATTACGCCGGGCTGCATCGACAAGCGCGATGCGAAGAAGATGATCGAAGCACTCCAGTCGAGTCTCGTGCCGGACTCATTGCCGGTCATGCAGAACACGGAGCTGCCCTTCAAGTACCCGCCGGAGCTCTACGCGAAGAAAGTGCAGGGGAACGTGACGCTCCGCATCCACATTGATGCTTCGGGCGCGGTGCGCCCGGAGTCGACGACGGTGGTGGAGAGCTCGGGGTATGCCGCGCTCGATTCGGCTGCCGTGAGCGGCGCCCGGGTGCTGCGCTTCAAACCCGCGTTTGCGAAAGGGGCTCCACTGGCGATCTCGGTGCTGTTCCCCGTCTATTTCCGTCATCCGGAAGCATTGCCACTGCCGGGGGACACGCTGCTCAAACCGAGAAACTAGGGCGCTTATGTCGCACACCACACCAGTCGCTCCGGCATCTGTGGAGCGAAACCGCACGCCCTACGATTCTGTTCTCGATACGGTGGGGTGGACCCCGCTCGTACGCCTGAACAAGGTGACGCGCGGGATGCGCACGCCGGTGTATGCGAAGGCGGAGATCTTCAATCCCGGCGGGTCGGTGAAGGACCGCATTGGGCTCCCGATCATCGAGCGGGCGGAGCGCGAAGGGCGGTTGAAGCCGGGCGGGACGATCGTAGAGGGAACGAGCGGCAACACGGGTGTTGCGCTGGCGATCGCGGCCGCGCTCCGAGGGTATCGCTGCATCTTCACGATGCCGGACAAGATGTCGCAGGAAAAGGTGCGGCTCCTGAAGGCCTTTGGCGCCGAGGTCATCATCACCCCGACGGCGGTGCCGCCCGATCATCCGGACAGCTACGTGATGATGGCGAAGCGCATCGCGAAGGAGACGCCTAACGCGATCCTGGCCGACCAGTTCTACAACGACGCGAACCCCGACGCACACTACGCTACCACGGGCCCGGAGCTCTGGGAGCAGACGGAAGGCCGCATCACGCATTTCGTCGCCGGGGCGGGGACGGGTGGTACAGTCACGGGCGTGGGTCGCTATCTCAAGGAGAAGAACCCGAAGGTTCAGATCATCGTCGGCGACCCGCAGGGCTCCATCCTGGCCGAGTACTGGCGGAGTCAGGGGGCGAACAAGATCGAGGGGACGCCCTACAAGGTGGAGGGCATCGGGCAGGACAAGATTCCCAGCACGCTCGACATGGGCGTGGTCGATGAGTTCCAGACGGTGAGCGACAAGGAAGCGTTCGCGATGGCGCGGCGTCTCACGCGTGAAGAGGGACTATTCGCTGGAGGCTCATCGGGGCTCATCACACACGTGGCGCTCAACGTTGCGCGCCGCATCAATGATCCGGATGCGCTCGTCGTGACGGTGCTCTGCGACACCGGCGAGCGTTACCTGTCGAAGCTGTACAGCGACGAGTGGATGCGTGAAAACCAGCTGCTCGACGCAGACCGTGCGAACGTGGGGCACGTTCTTGGAACGAAGGAGGGAAGCGCACCGGTCATCGTGAGCGTCGCGCCCGGGCAGACGGTGCGTCAGGCGCTCCGACTGATGAGCCTGCACGACGTCTCGCAGCTGCCGGTCATGGACGGGGCCACGTGCGTCGGCTCAGTGAGTGACTGGTCGCTCTCGGCCAAGAGTCTCGAGAACCCGAAGGTGCTCGATCAGACGGTGAGCGATGTCATGGACGCGCCGTTCCCGGTGGTCGACGCGTCGCACGCAGTGGACGCGATCGTCAAGCTGCTCTCGAAGTCGAGCCCCGCGGTGCTCGTCCAGGATCACGGCACGATTCAGGGTATTGTGACGCGCTCGGACATGCTGTCGTTCATGATGGCGCGCTAGCTCGTTCACTGCGCCCAAGCTCTCCGACTCTTTCAGACGCTGCCTTGAAGATCACGGTTCTCATGGGCGGGACTTCCGCCGAACGCGATGTCTCGCTCGCCTCCGGCGTACGGGTGGCTGAAGCGCTTCGATCACGAGGGCACGAGGTGCTCTCGGTGGATACGGCGCACGGCATTCTGTCGGCACCCGACGAACAGGCGCTACTCAGCGGGAAGATCGTGAAGACGATTCCGCCGGATGTACAGGCGCTGGTGCGACTGAACGCGCAACTGCCGTCGACACTCCGGTCGCTACCGCGGACCGATGTGGTGTTTCTCGCGCTGCACGGTGGGCAGGGCGAGGACGGGACGCTGCAGGCGCTGCTCGATCTCACGAGTGTCCCGTATACGGGGAGCGGTCACCTGGCCAGCGCGCTCGCGATGGACAAGGACCTGTCGAAGCATCTGTTCCGTGCTGCAGGTGTTCCGACCGCCAACTGGAGAATGGCACCTGCAGCGGGAAGCGGGAGGCGGGAGGCGGGAAGCGGTGACTTCGCTGGCGAGGTCGAGCGGGAACTTGGATTGCCTGTGATCGTAAAGCCGAGTAAGCAGGGATCGACCGTCGGGCTCTCGATCGTGCGGGAAATCGGCAAGCTGTGGGAGTCCATCGAGGAAGCGGCGAAGTTCGACGACGAGGTCATGGTGGAGCAGTTCATCCCGGGACGCGAGCTAACCGTTGGGATTCTCGGAGACGAGGCATTACCCGTTGGCGAAATCATCCCGGTGCACGAGATTTACGACTACGAATGCAAGTACACCGCAGGGATGGCGCGCGAGATTTTTCCCGCGGATCTCACCGCCGAAGAAACGCGCACCATCCAGGATCTGGCTCGCCGCGCATTTCGCGCGCTGAAATTGCGAGGGTACGCACGCATCGATTTTCGCATGTCCCCTGAAAGGGTGTTTTACTGCCTCGAGGCGAATACCCTTCCGGGAATGACGGCGCTGAGTCTGATTCCTCAAGCCGCCGCCGCTGCTGGAATCTCGTTTCCCGAACTCTGCGAGCGGATCGTACGGCTCGCGCTGGAGACTCAAGGAGCCCCGTAATGCCGACGCCTGTACTGACTGCCGCACTCGCCGGTGTACCCTCCGGGATCCAGTCGCAAGGGGTATGGCAGGGACGTCGGCAACTGTTCGTGCGGTTCGCGGGCGAGGCCGAGACGGCGACGATGTACCGTGCGGATGCACTCGCGCGCGAGATCGACCGCATTCTCACGAGATCGACGTATCACTCCATAGCGATCTCCGGGCGGGACGCGCTCGGTAATCCAGAGTTCCTGGCCACGGTGCTGGGGCAGGTGACTGG
>JBKOYV010000356.1:0-17626 GCA_046725585.1 Gemmatimonadota bacterium
ACCGCCGCGGCTCGTACGAGATCTTCGTCGTCAACCCCGATGGTACGGGGCTCAGCCCTCTGACCACGGCCGGCAAGCAGACCCGCGATGTCAACCCGACCTGGGCGCCGGACGGCAAGAAGATCTACTTCTCCCGGATGACGCCGGACTCCGTCACCGCCTCGTGGGAGTCGGAGATCTACTCGGTGAATCCCGATGGGACCGGGATGACGAAGGTGACGAACGATGCGGCCAGTCTCTGGTTCCCATCCGTGTCGCCCGACGGCAAGAAGATCGCCGTCGTTAGGCTGCCACTCGGCACGGCCTGGGACCAGGCTCGCCTCTATACCATGAACCCCGACGGAACCGGCCTGGCGATGCTCCCCGACGGCCGGACGGGCGACGCGGAGCCCGCGTGGTCGCCGGACGGGTCGAAGGTGGCGTTCACCTGCCACGCAGGCTTCCCCGACCAGCACGACATCTGCACCGTGAATGCCGACGGGACGGATCGCAAGTACATCGTCATGTGGCAGGGCCAGCAGTCCAACCCCACGTTTTCACGCGATGGAACCCGCATCGTGTTCGAGTCGTTCGCGACCGGCAACGGCCAGCTGTTCTCGGTGAAGCCGGACGGCACCGGTTCGATACAGCTCACACCGCTCGATCGGAACGCCTACTACGGCGCGGCGTGGTCGCGCTGAGATGACGGGTCGGGCGGCCGGCTGACGCGTTAGGCTTTGGGAAACCGGGGTTCGTCACGTACGAACCATCCCGGCCGGCTTTCTCTGATGCGTTGGCATCCGCTCTCCGGGCGCGCCTACCACCTGTTGCAGCCGATACGAGTCAGCCACATCTTGGAGCGCCGCGTGGCCCGGAAAAGCCGCGCGGCGCCTCGTGTGTGTCATTCCGTGCGCGGTTGCATGGGCCGAGGCAGCATGGCGTCGGGAAAGCCCGTGAGCGCGTCACCAACTGACTGGTTCCGCCGCGTCGACACAGTGTTCGACGCCGTCGTCGACGTTCCCGCCGACCAACAGGCGGCGTTCGTCGACCGCGCGTGTGGGGGTGACGAGGCGCTGCGCGCGGAAGTGCTGGAGCTGCTGCGCGCCTACCACCGCTCGGACAGCTTCCTCGAAGCCCCGGCCGCTGCCATCGCGGCACCGCTCCTCGAGCCTGCGGCCGCGTTAGCCGGCACCGCCCCGGAGCGCATCGGCTCGTTCCACGTCGTGCGCGAGATCGGGCGCGGCGGCATGGGACGTGTCTTCCTCGGCGAGCGCGCTGACGGGCAGTTCGAGCAGCGCGTCGCCATCAAGCTCATTCAGCACGGCACGCCGGGTATCGTCCGCCGCTTCGTCGAGGAGCGCCGGATCCTCGCCCTGCTCGAGCACCCCAACATCGCCCGCCTCGTCGACGGCGGCCTCACCGCGGGTGGGCTGCCGTACTTCGCCATGGAGCTCGTCGACGGGGAGCCGATCGACCGCTACTGTCAGTCGCGCAATCTGCCGCTCGACGCCCGGCTGGAGCTCTTCGCCCGCGTGTGCGACGCGGTGGCCTACGCGCACCAGCGTCTCGTCATCCACCGCGACCTCAAGCCGTCGAACATCCTGGTCACGGCCGAGGCCCAGGTGAAGCTTCTCGACTTCGGCATCGCGAAGCTGCTCGGGGACGCGAGGGGCGAGGACCTGACGCGGACGGGGTTCAGCGTGATGACGCCCGAGTTCGCCGCGCCCGAGCAGATCCGCGGCACGCCGATCAGCACCGCGACCGATGTGTACTCGTTAGGTGTGCTGCTCTACCTGCTGCTCGTGGGCGAGCGGCCGTACGACCTTCGCGGCAAGTCGCCCGCCGAGGTCGAGCGGATCGTGTGCGTGGAGGTGCCGCCGAAGCCGTCGAGTCGGGCGACCGCTCCCCTGGCGCGACGGCTGCGTGGCGACCTCGATCTGATCGTGATGACCGCGCTGCAGAAGGAGGAGCAGCGGCGCTACCAGTCGCCGGCCACACTCGCTCACGACCTTCAACGATTCCGCGAGGGGCGCGCCATCCTGGCGAGACCGGACAGCGCTCGGTATCGGCTCCGAAAGTTCGTGCGTCGCAACAGGACCGGCGTCGCGTTCGCGGCCGCAACCGCCGCGGCGCTCGTTGGCGCGACCGTGTTCTCCATCGCGCAGATGCAGGAGGCGCGGAGACAGCAGGACGAAGCCGTCCGCGCCGCGCAGCGCGCGACAGCGCTCAGCGAGCTTCAGAGTGTGCTCGCTGGAGACGCTCGCGACCCGGATGGGCGACCGATGCCTCCGGCAGGTCGGATCGCGATGGCCGAAGGCGTCATCATGCGCCGCTTTCGGTCGGACCCGTCGCTCGCCGCCAACCTCTTGGTAGACCTCTCAGGTCGGCACGTCGAGGCCGGAGACCTCCGGGCACAACGTGCCATGCTCGGCCGCGCGCGCTCGATCGCGCTCGAGGCGAACCTGGGGGCCGAGGTCGCGCTGGCCAACTGTTGGAGGGCGAACAGCTACTGGCTCGAGGACCTGCTCGACTCGGCGCGGGCGGATGTGGCGGAAGCGAAAGCAGCGCTCGCGCGGGAGAAGCGACGAAATCGCGAAGCCGAGGCGACCTGCCTCGAGGCCGAGGGAAAGTTGCTGCAGGCGACGGGGCAGCCCGATTCGGGGATAGCGCTGCTGAAGCGAGCGGTCGCCCTCGAGGAGGATGAACCGGGAACCACGGAGCAACTCAGCCGCACGAACTCCCTCGCCGAGGTGCTGCGGCTCAGCGGTCGGACTCGCGAAGCGGTACCCTACTTCCGGCGCATCCTCGCCGACCTCGAGGCGTTAGGCTACGGAGAGACGGACGCGTTCCCGAACGTGGTGAACTTTCTCTCGACGTCGTTGACGGACCTTGGCGAGGTGACTACGCTCGACTCCACGCTTCGCGGATTCATTCGTCCCCGCGAGGCGGCGTATGGCGAGGGACGAGTGCCAACGCTGCTCGCGTTCCTCTATGCACGCTCGAAGCTTCGCCTCGGCGAGACCGATTCGGCTGACGTGTGGTTGACGCGCGCAATGCGTGACACGACCCAGGGCGCGGGACAGTTCGAAAATTATCTCGCCTCGACCCTGGCCGAGCTCCGACTCGAGCAGTCACGGCTGGCGGACGCGCGCGTCGCGGTCGCCCAACTTCCCGACAACCGTCGAGGCCAACGTGCCACGGCCGCGATGCTCCGCGCTCGACTTCAGCGCGCCGGGGGAGACTCGCGCGGCGCATCGGCGTTCCTCGAGCGGGAGCTTGGGACGCTGTGGAGCGACGGGCAGCAGCGCCTAACGCTGTTCGCGCTCCCGCTGGTCACCGCCGGTGAGTGGCGTCTCGCCAGCGGCGATGCGCGTGGTGCCGATTCGCTCGCGCTCCTCGCTCGTACGGCGGCCGCCATCGACTCGCTCGCGCTGGTGCGAAGCGCACTCGCGGGCCGGGCGGAATTTCTCCGCGCGCGCGCGTTGCGCGCGGGACGTCGCCTTCCCGAAGCACGACAGGCGGCCGAGCGTGCGGTCACGGCGCTCACGAACGGCTACGGACCGGACCACCGGTGGACGCGGGCTGCGCGGGTGCTGGGGGACTCACTCGCCGGCCTAAGGAACTGATGGTTTCAAAGGGGGTTGGCTCGATTTCGCGATGAGTTACGCCTGAACAGGCGCAATCCCTTATCGAGGAATTCGAGCCATGCATCCGTTCATATCTCGAGTGGACCGGTGGCCACTCGCGCTCACATTGGCCGCGCTTGCGGCCTGCGCCGACGGAACCATCCGGCCCGAAGAAATCGCCCGCGCCGAAGCCTCACGCTTCTTCGGCCGTCACCATCATCATGGTCACCAACAAGAGCGGCGGAATGGACGTTGGCTCGTTGCGGTGGGCAGCCAGTTCCGGGCTAGGTGCGACCATCCAGTTCGATCCGAGCCTGGCGGGGGACTCGATCGTTCTCGAGTCCACCATGGTCGTGAACAGTAACAAGATCATCGAAGGACCGGCAGACAAGGGGATCACCATCAAGGCGCCTTACTACATAGGCCGCGTCATCTATGTCCCCAACGGGGCATCGCTGAGAGTGCGGAACGCGACGATCATGGGAGGAAGCAGCGACCGCGGATCCGCTATCCTGTCCGAGGCGACCGCGGGACCCTTGACCCTCGAGCACACGACGGTGCGCGGGAGCGTGGGATCGGGGGCCGCGATCGATGCCGTCGACGTGACCCTTATCAACAGCACGGTCAGCGGCAACACCGGCAGCACCGGCAGCGCCTGGATGCCTGCAGGGATCGTCTACAGCCACCACCTCGAGCTCAGCAACAGCACAGTGGCACTCAACGGCCCTGGGCCAGGAATCGGCTGGTACGGTCCGTATTGGTCCCCTGGCTCGGCTACTGTGCGGAACTCGATCATCGCGAGCAACGGTTCCCCGCTCAGGAATTGCAGCGACAGTGTCAATGTCTTTCTCACGGGTGTGAACATCTCGAACGACTCCAGCTGCGGAACGTCCGCCAGCATGATCGTTGGAAGCCCCCAGCTCTATTCGCTGGCCAACAATGGCGGCCCGACCATGACGCACGGCCTTGCTTATGACAGCCCGGCCATCAACGCGGGGGTCTATTGCGCGCCCGCCGTGGACCAACGCTATGTCCCGCGGGACGCCAAGTGTGACATCGGCGCGTTCGAGTTCACGGACTTCACCACGGTCACGATCACCGTCAATGCGAACGCAAGCGTGGACGCGACGACCGGCGCGGCGGTCGTGACGGGCACGGTGCAGTGCACGCGTCCCGGCGCGCTCCCGTTAGGCGTTCAGCTGAACCAGACGCAAAAGACCGGGAAAACATCCACGGTCGTGCGCGGCAGCGGAGCGGCGAGCGTCAACTGTTGGACCTCCCCGCAACCGTGGAGCGTGACGGCGACTCCCTGGAGCGGGACCTTCCAGAGCGGAACTGCTGCGGCCACGGCTTTCACGTCGGACCCACCGGTCTGGGTGACGCCGGCGTCCGTCGACAAGTCGGTCAAGCTCTTCCGGGCACGATAAATCGCGAGGCATCTTGAAAGGGTCGCGCGGGCGGAACAAGCCCCGCGACCCTTTCCTCGAGTGCCTCGCCGCATGCCGGAACAGCAGCCTAACACCACGGTCACCCAGCTGCTCGAACAAGCGCGTTCGGGAGATCCGTCCGCGCTCGCGAACCTGTTCCCGCTGATCTATGAGGAGCTCCGTCGCGTGGCGAAGCTGCAGCTGGAGCGCGAACCGGACGGGCACACGCTGACGCCGACGGCCCTCGTCCACGAGGCGTACATGCGTCTCGTCGATCACTACACACGCGTGCAGTGGACGGGGCGCGCCCACTTCATGGCCGTTGCGGCGACGGCGATGCGTCGAATCCTCGTAGACCACGCGCGCGGACATCGCAGCCTGAAGCGAGGCGGCGCGCTCCAGCGGGTGTCCCTCGATGTCGTCGAGTTAGGCACCGATGAGCGCGCTGAGCTGCTCATCGCGGTCGATGAGGCCCTGACGCGGCTCAAGGAGATCGACGGACGACAGGCGCGGGTGGTCGAGTGCCGCTTTTTCGGCGGCATGACCGAGGCGGAGACTGCCGAAGCGCTCGGGATCGGTCTGCGCACGGCGAAGCGGGACTGGGCGAAGGCGAAGAGCTGGCTCCATAAGGAGATCGGCGCGCGTTAGGCGGTCTCGACCACTGGCGCGCGGATGAGATGTTGATGACGAGCATTAGCCGGCGCGCCGCCAGCCCGAGCAAGTGCCGCGTAAGAGTACCGATGGAATCCGAATCCGGCGGCAGGGCGGATCGTAGGAGACTGGCCCAGGAGCCGCTGTTGCCAAATTCGGCAACACGGCCGACGCCTTGCCTGCCATCAACACCTCCACGCGGTCCAGTACTAGGTCGACAGCATGCCACGCGTGTGGCTCGAATTCCCGGTTGGCTGCGCCTCTAGAAACGCAGCACACATCAACCGGAGGAGTCCGTCACATGAGGTCTTGCTCTCCGCGGGCCGGTCACTGGCCGCTCGCATTCACCGCCGCTGCCGTCGTGGCGCTCGGCGCCTGTGCCGACGACCCTGTCAGGCCCAAGACGCAAGCCCCATCCAAGCCTAACGCGTCCGTCCCCCCCGGCCCCACCGGCGAGTTCGTCGAGGTGACGGTCACCAACCTGAGTGGCGGCATCGACGTCGGCTCGATTCGCTGGGCAGCCGACCAGATCGGATCCGCCGGGGGCGCGATCAAGTTCGATCCCAGCCTGGACGGCGCCACGATCGTCCTGAACGGAACGGTGTCCCCCGACGGCCCGATGTACATCGTGGGACCGGCGAAGGGCATCACGATCTCCGGAAACCATCAGTGGCGCGTCATCAGCGGTTATCAGGACAACGGGGGAGTCAGCCTGAAGAACGTGACGATCACGAAGGGCTACGATCCCAATTACGCGTCGGCGATCCGCGCGACGTCGCTGTACCTGGAAAACAGCACGGTGCAAGACAGTCGCGGGCCTGGCTCCGCGATCCGCGTTCAGTACGGCTTCGACGCCACCAACAGCACCATCGGCCAAAACCAGGTCGCCGGCCCGACGCTCGAATACAGCGAGCGAGCGTACGTCACCATCACCAACAGCACCATCGCGTTCAACGGCCCCGGCCCCGGGATCGGTCTTTACGGTGGGGTCTCCCCGGCGTACTCGCTCCTGGTGGTCCTGAACAACTCGATCCTCTCGAACAACGGGAGCCCGGCGCAGAACTGCTTGAGCACATCCGGCCTGCGCTACGAGGGCAACAACATCTCGAGCGATTGGAGCTGTGGTGTGGTGGGCATCGGGATCGGCAACCCCCAGCTCCTGCCACTGGCCAACAACGGCGGGCCGAACATGACACACGCCATCCCGCACACGAGCCCGGCCTACAACACGGGCATTGGCTGCTTCCCCACAACGGACCAGCGCTACGTCCCGCGCGATGCGAAGTGCGACGTGGGCGCGTTCGAGTTCAACGACTTCACGAAGGTCACCCTAACGATCGACGCCACCACGAAGCTGGACGCCAGTGGGCGCGCGCTGCTCACGGGGACGCTCAGGTGCACGCGCAACGACACGTTCCGCGTGGCGCTCGAGCTCCATCAGGATCAGAAGGTCGGGAAGAACGTCGTGGATGTTCACGCGGCCAGCGACATCCCGGTCAACTGCACCACGACCGCGCAGCCGTGGAGCGCGACGATGGTATTGACCGACGGCCAGACCTTCCAGGCCGGCGCGGCGAAGGCGACCGCATACACGTTCCAGACGCCGGAGTGGGTTACGCCGGCCTCCGTTGCGAGCGCGGTGAGGATCCGGAAGTAGGCGCGACCTAACGATTCCGCGCAGATGGACGGGCTGCAGTTATCGAGAGCGTCGCGCGACGATGCGGTCGCGTGACGCAAGCCGCGATGACTCGCCTGAGCAGCGCGCACACATTACGAGATCTTCGGCGAAGGCACCGGAATACGATCGCCCGACATCGACGAGGACATCAGTGTGCGCGGTTTGCTCGAAGGGGTGCCGGCGCGGCGCCCCACACTGTGAGCACTGCCTTGAGCTCGCGTCGCCGTTGTCGAGAGGAGTTCTGATCGCCTAGGCAACTGTTCGATGCTGGCCGCCGCAGTGCGCAACGCTACTCTCGGCGCATGTTCGCTTGTCTACCCGCCGCCGAGGGATCTATCGTATGGCCATGCCCGCCCAGCCCACGGAGTGGACCGTCGAGATGGTCCGCGCCCTCCCCGACGACGGCAACCGCTACGAGGTCATCGACGGGGAGCTCTACGTGACCCCGGCGCCGAGCCTGATCCACCAGCGTGCGGTGCTGCAGCTCGCATTCGAGCTCGCGCCGTACCTGCGCCAGCACGCCGTCGGCGAGGTGATCATTTCCCCAGCCGACGTCATGTTCGGTCCCACGAACATGGTGGAGCCGGATCTCTTCGTCATCCCGCTCGTCGGAGGTCCCCTACCTCGCGCCTGGGAAGACGTGGGCCGGCTTCTGCTGGCGGTGGAAGTGCTCTCGCCGTCCACGCTCCGCACCGATCGCGGTAAGAAGCGAGAGCTGTATCAACGCAAGGGCGTTCCCGAGTACTGGATCGTCGACGTCGAGAATGGAACCGTCGATCGTTGGCGGCCTAACGACTCGTCGGCCGAGACGTTGGCGGAGACACTCGAGTGGCAGCCCGACCGGCTCATCGGACCCCTTGCGATCGACCTTCCCGGCTACTTCGCGCGGGTGTTGGGCGAGCCGCGGCCCTGAGACGGCTCGAGGCGCGGCTCGCCGCGCGGCTCGGATCCTTACCTGTGCCCGAGCGGTCGTGGCTCGATTCCCGGCGTGGTTGCGCCTGAGAGAGCGCAGCACTCATCCAGCCGAGGAGACAGCCAAATGCAGTTTTGCACATCGCGAGTCGGCCGCTGGCCGCTCGCTCTCACCCTGATTGCGGTCGCGGCCTGTGCCGACGACCAACTCTCGACCGCGCCTCGCGCGACCCGCCCGTCCCGTCAGTCGCTCGATGGCAACGTGATTCTCGTGACGAGCGCGAGCGGCGCCAACGTGCCCGGGTCGCTGCCCTGGGCCGTGAGCGTCGCGAATGGAACGTCCGTCATCCAGTTCGACCCCAGCCTTGCTGAGACCACCATCTCGCTCGATGCGACGCTCGAAGCATTTGCCTACATCACCGTGGAAGGACCCGCCAGCAAGGGCGTCACGATCGTCAGCAAACCCACCGCCGGACGCGCCTTTCGCCTGCGTCAGGGCGGCGTGCTCCGGAATCTGACGATCTCCGGAGGATCGGATGGCCCGGGCTCCGCGATCTGGACGCTGGGCCCTTTGCTCCTGGAGCACACCACGGTGAGCAACAATAACGGCTCCGCAGCCGCGATTCACGGCCACGAGATCACACTCGTCAACAGCACGGTGAGTGGCAACACGGGAAGCGGCCCCGCATCCGGGATCAGCGTCGCCTCAACGGGCACGCTCGTGCTCATCAACAGCACCGTCGCGCATAACGAGGGAGCGCCTGGCATCGGGTGGCTGACCTCGCCCGGAAACGCTCCGGTCGTGACGCTTCGCAACTCGATCGTCGCGAACAACGGGAGCGGAAGCCGCAACTGCGACGCCTGGCTCCAGTTCGTCTATCAGGGAATGAACATCTCGAGCGACTCGACGTGCGGCGCGTCCGCCGCATTGCTCATCGCCGACCCGATGCTTGCCGGCCTCGCCGACAATGGCGGCCCCACGCCGACGGAGGGGTTCAGCCCTCAGAGTCCGGCACTCAATAGCGGCGTGAACTGCAGCGTGACCGTCGATCAGCGCTATGTGGCGCGCGGCACCAGCTGCGACATCGGCGCGTTCGAGTTCACGGACTTCACGGTCGTGACCCTCACGATCGACGCGAACGCATTCACGGGTGGACCGAATGGTTCGGCGACCGTGACCGGAACCGTTAGGTGTTCCCGCGCGGGCGACCAGTTCGGCGTGGCCGTCGAGCTTGAGCAGGAACAGAAGTCGGGCAAGACGACGACGGTCGTGCGCGGCAACGGCGGCACGGGGGTTACTTGCACGACCTCGGTACAGCCGTGGAGCGCTGCGGTCACGCCCGCCGCGGGTGCATTCGTCGCCGGCACGGCATCCGCTGCGGCGAGCACGAGCAACGTACCGGTGTGGGTGTCGCCGTCGTCCGCCTCGAGAGCGGTGAAACTCGTTAGGCCACCACGAAGATAGGAGAGCCGAATGCGGCGCGACGTTAGGCCCCCAGGACTGACCCTTCATCGGGCAGTGCCTGGGGTAGTCCTGTAGTCGAACCGTCGCGCCCGTCTGACAGTCTCTCCGACCTCGGTCGACTGCCGGGCGCCTTGCCAGCGCGCCGGACCTAGCCATCTTCCGATTATGGAGCCGTCGCCGTGATGCCTTGATGGAACCGTTCACCAACCGGGCTCGGCGGCTCATCGCGGAGTGGGAGCAGGACTTGGGAGGTGCACCATGCAGAAGGTCGCCAAGGACTTGACCGTCGTACTCCAGGGAGATCGTCCGGGCACATTGGCGAAGGCGACGGAGGCAATCGCGAAGGCGGGAATCAACCTCGACGGATACGCCGAGGTCGAGGGGATCTTCCACGCGTTGACTCAGGACGCCGCAACGACGCGCCGGGCGCTCGAGGGAGCCGGATTCAAGGTTGGAGGAGAGCGCGAGGTGCTCGTCATGGACGCGGAGGATCGGCCGGGCGTGGCGGCCGGGATATTCCGGCGCATCGCGGATGCGGACGTGAACGTCGACTTCAGCTACGTCGCCACCAACAACCGGATGGTGATCGGCGCGGCGAACGTAAAGAAGTTGACGGAGCTCTTTGACGTCGCGGGTGCGGGCGCGACACGAAAGTAAGGCACTGCATCGTTAGGCCGAGCTCCTCCGAGCCACGTCGATGAGCAGAGACTCGGGGCGGCACCTCGCGCGAGGTGCCGCCCCGAGTGTCGTCGAACGGCCCCGATTCGCATTCGTTCGATGCCAGTCCAGCGCGACCTCGCGGCCACCTTGCGCGCATGCCGCTCCAGCTCGTGGCCTGTCAGATCTTCCTCGACGCAATCCTCGATGCCGTCTTCGTCGAGATCGCGATCGGAGGCGTACGCGTCGCCCAGCGCTACCGCGGCGGCGCTCGGACACTCCCGGCACTGGCAGGCGTATCGTCACGAGCTCCAGACAAGCCCCATCATACCGCTCACCCTCGGCAGCCTGGCGTTAGGGTGATCGTCGACCGATGGGTCCTGCAGCTGGTTCAGGACTTCATCGACTCGACACAACCCGGGCAGGTCCGCGCCTTCATCGAGGAAGCTGTCGTGACGTACATCGACCAGTTGGCGGCAACAGGCCCAGTCGACCCTCGATTGTGGCACGATTGACTCCAGGGACTTCTCACCCGGCTTTCGAGCTCCGTACGGGCGGCGAGGCCGGCGCCTTCGATACGTTAGGCGCGGAGCGTCGCGCCTGGAACGAGGTACCAAGCATCCCCGCGTTAGGCCCCAATCATTTCGAGGCGGCCCGCGAGACGGCCGTGTCTGGTTGCGCCGCTCACCGACCAGCGTATAATCGACGCTCGCTCACTCGACGGACAACGCGTGATACTGCATCGGCGGAGTACGGTGAGTGACCGCGTCACTCCGCATCGATTGGACGCATAGAAGTCTCTCAGCAGGACCGTGCAGCATCAGCAGTACCGGCCGCCGCTGGTGGTCTCCATCATCACGCCGCCGTACGCGGCGCTCGGGTGCGCCGTCGACGTCGATCGCATTCGACCGGGCGATCTCTGCCCTGGCACGATCTTCGGGCTCGCGGTCTGTGAGCGAGCCAACAGCCTCGATCTCGACGCCCTCAAGAGCAGCGTCCTTCACATTCGGCAACGCCACCCCGCGGTGCCGATCGTCTTGCGACTCGGCCGTGCGTTCGACGCCGAGGCGGCGCATCTCGTCCAGGTGGCCACACAGCTGCACGTACGTGGCGTGCTCGTCGACGGCGATCCGGTTCGTGAGACGTTGTGTCGATTCCTCACCGAGCCAGTCGACTTGCCAGCGGACGTCGCCGAGTGGTTCTCGCTGCGCCAGCCCGCGATGCCACCGCAGCTGGCCGACCTGATCAGAAAAATCTTTCTCCATGGTCCGTCACGTCGCGCGGAGAAGACGCTGTTCAGCGCCATCGGTGAGTCCACGCGAACCGCGCGAGCGCGATGTCACAAGCTTGCGCTACCTCCGCCGAGCGGCTGGCTCCAGGCAGCCCGCGGCGTTCATGCCGCGCTCCGTATACAACGCGCGCAGTCGACGCCGCTCTTGGAGCTCGCGATGGACCTGGGCTATAGCGACCACTCCGCGCTCAGTCATCAGCTCGTTCGCCTGTTCGGCGCGCCGGCCAGCGTGATTCGCCGAACGCTCGGATGGGAGTGGCTGCTGGATTCGTGGCTCACCCGCTGGGCTGAGCGCTCCGCGCAGCGATCGTGACTGAGGCGGCATTTCTGGTGCGCCTCGTTCATCGCACATCGCGACCGAGTCATTAGACTACCCGGCCCCCGCTCCTGTGCCGCGCGAGCCGACTCACTCGATGCACTGCGGACGATGAAGCGGAGGTCGCCTCCCTGCCGAACGAGTCGCATCGCGCGCCGCGATGCCGGACGTGCTAGCCGAGGAGGAATGACATGTCTCCCCCGCCGAAGAAGACCCCCGGAGCCGAACGAAGCCCGGCGCCACGCGCGAAACGCCCGGACGAGGTCGAGACCAGTGAGGAGCTACGCGAGGAGCGTCAACCGCGGGGCCGCGCTCCGTGGGAGGAACGCGCCGCTGCCGAAGACAGGCTTCCATCGGAGGAGCACACCATGCCCACAAGAAAGGCGCTCGTGGTCGGCATCAACGATTACGGTGGACCGCCGAACAACCTTCCCAGCTGTGTGAACGACGCAAACGCGATCACGCAGGTCCTCCAATCGAAATACGGCTTCAACGAGATTCACACCCTTCGCGACGGCGAGGCGACGGTCGCGCGAGTCGAGGACGAGCTGAAGTGGCTGGCGAAAGGCGCGAAGTCGGATGATCGACTGGTGTTCTACTTCTCCGGCCACGGCTATACCAAGCTGTCAGACGGCGTGATGGAGGAGTTCCTCGTCCTGCGCGACGGGCTACTCGAGGACAATCAGGTCGTCAACCAGACTCGCGATCTCGCGCCGGGAACGCTCACGCTGATTCTCGACTCGTGCTTCTCCGGCGGAATGGAGAAGAAGGTCTTCGATCCGACGGGCGCCGTGCCCGATGTCGAGATCGCGCAGGTCAAGGTGTGGCAGGCGCCGCCCGAAGAGGTCGTGCGCGACAAGGGCCTCGCGGAGTCCGGACCCCGCAAGGTCAGGGAGTTCCGCCGGTTCGGCGGCAAGCGGCTCGCTTCGAGCGCGGCCATCGCGAGAACGCTCGCCGTTGAAGCGTCCACGTCGCGCGCGGCACAGTCGGCACCTGCGGCGGCCATGGGGACGGCGGCGTGGCTCCCATCGACCATGGTCACGACCGACGAGGCCGGACAGCCCGAGTTGAACGGGCTCGTGCTCGCCGCCTGCCTCGAGACCGAGACCGCGGTCGCGAGCACGTCGAAGACCGAAGGACGTTCGGCGTTCACGTATGCATTGCTTCGCTCCATTGAGCGGTTGGGCGCATCGGCATCGGCCGTCGACGTGCTCACCGCCACCGAGAACCAACTGAAAACGCTCGGGGTGCGCCAGACACCGCTCGTGCTCGAGCGTGCGACCCCGGGAAACCTCAAGCGCCGCGGCTTCATCACGCTCGAGGCCACCAGTGCGACGGACAGCCTCGGTTATCTGTCCGAGCCGAGGTTCTGGGAGGGCGTACTGACGACGGCAATGACCTCCCAGCTTCACGCCTTACGTGCCATCTACGCGAAGGAGGGCGAACTCATGTCGACCATGTACCAGCCCGCGCCGCCGAATTACCAGGGATCCATGGGCGGCTTTCAGCCGACCTTCGGTTTCGGTCAACCCTCGCCGGATGATGTCCAGAAATTCATTCCGGTGCTCGGCCCGATCCTGGCGGCGGTGATTCCCGCCATCGTGCCGCCGATCGTGAACAGCATCTTCAGCCAGCAGAAGGCGTTCAGCGGCGGCGCCGGGTTCGGCAACTACCAGCAGACGTCACCGGAAGAGGTCCAGAAGGTCCTCCCCGTGCTTGGCCCGGTGCTCGCGAGCGTGATCCCGGCCATCCTGCCGCAGATCATCAATAGCCTTCTCACGCAGCAGAAATCGATGACGCCGTGGGGCGGCCAGGCGTTAGGCGGCGGCCAGTATGGCTACCAACCGCAGTCTGGATGGGGCGGCCAGGCGTTAGGCGGCGGCCAGTATGGCTACCAACCGCAGTCTGGATGGGGCGGCCAGGGGCCCGGCCAGGACCTGACGCAGACGGTGAGTCAGAGTATCAACGATGCGCTGAGGCGAATCGGGGTCCAGCAGTCCGGATTCGGGTCACCGTCGTTCAGCGGTCGGTTCTGATCTGCCATGAACAGGAGCGGCGGAGCCGCGAGGAGGCAGCCCTTCTCGCGGCTCCGCTTTTCTTAGGATTTCCGGGAACCGATGCGGGGCTGTGGCCGTCAGAGGCGTGCTCTGACTCACCGCCGTGTGAAACTGATGACCGAGTACGGAAGACCGACCACCCAGGACTCAGGACTCGCGACCGCCCGGACGGCTCGGGATGCATGGCCGGTCGTGAGTAATCGGTGGTAAGTCATCGGTCCTCGGTCCTCGGTCATCGGTCATCAGTTCCCGGCATTCCGGGATGAGCCTTTTTCTAACGCCGGCGTTGGGCGAGGCCAGCCGTGAGGTGAATAGCAGTGCTCACCGCCACGGCAGCCGCGACCGCGACGACCGCCGCCGCCTTCTCCCGATCATCGAGGTGCAGCGGCGCCGCATCGCCAACGGCGTCCGCCGCCCGCTTGCGAAACACGAGCTCGGACGTGTCTGCATCGAGATCGACGTCGACGAGATCGCCGAAGCCTATCTGCCTCGTCGCGACCAGCCGCGCGAGCGGGGCGACGAGCAGGCGCTCGATGGAGCGCCGGAGATGGCGAGCGCCGTAGCGGCGGTCAGTTCCCTCTTTCAGAAGCAGATCCTTCACCGCGTCGCTGCAGGTGAACCGGAATTTTGCGCCACCAGCGTGCAGGATGCGATCCTGAACAGCGCGCAGCTCGATCTCGAGGACGCGCCGAAGGTCCTCATCGGAGAGCGGCTCGAACACAATCGTCTTGTCGATCCGGTTCAAGAACTCCGGCGAGAACGTCCGCCGCGCCGCCTCGAGCGCCGCACTTCTCAGCTGCTCGTGGAAGCGTACGTCTCCGTCCGGGGAGTGGTCGGACGCTCGAGCGAAGCCGATGCCGCCCGAGATCATGTCCTGCATCTCGCCCGCGCCCAGATTGGACGTCATGATGACGATGGCGCGTGAAAAGTCGACGCGTCGATTGTCGCCAAGTGTCAGGACCCCACGATCGAGAACACCGAGCAGGAGCTGCCACAGCGCCGGCGATGCCTTCTCGATCTCGTCGAACAGGACGAACGCGAGCTTCGTCCCGTTGCCGTCGTGACGGTCGAGGCCTTCCTGCGTGAGCATGGGCGACGTTTCGCGGTGGCCCACGTAGCCGGGCGGCGAACCGATCAGCTTCGCGATCTCGTGCGGATGCTGATACTCGGCGCAATCGATCTTGATGAGTGCCGCGGGAGTGCCGAACAACGCTTCCGCTGCGGCCTCCACAACCCGTGTCTTGCCCGACCCCGTGGGACCGAGGAAGAGCATCGTGCCGATCGGGCGGTCGGGCGGATTCATCCCCGCGAGCGCCACCTCGTAGAGGCCCGTGAGGCTCCGAACCGCCTGGGCCTGACCTACGACGCGAGCGAGCAACTCGGCGTCGAGCTTACGTGTCAGGGGGCTCTTCTGCTCGGGGTCGAGTACTTGATCGGCGTGACGCGTCTGCGAGCGTTCGGGCATGGACACTCGAGTAGGGTCGTGAAACGACGCTTGTGGTGCGACGCAGGTCACAAATTCGGGGCGACACCGGTCGCATCCGTACAATAAATGATACACCGCTGACCCCGGCTGGGATCGAGCAACCTGGACTGTATGTAATGCCGCGGCGTCGTTGACACCAGCCTGGGCCGCCTTCATCAGCGGCTGCGCCGGTGAAGTGCCACGAGCGCCTCGAGCTCGGGGAGTTGCGCGATGTCCCTCGGTCGCCCAGCCGCCCGCTTCGCGCGAATGAGCGCCGGCAGATCGAGCGCCGAGAATCGGACGTCGAACGCCTCGAACTCCACCGAATTCGCGAGCGCTTCCGCGTAGACTCCGATTCCCTCGACTCGGTGGAGGACGTCGAGATCACCTTCGCGCGTCGTTAGGGTCATGAGCGGCGTCGCGCGGAACTGGCGATCGTCGATGAAGAACGGGAGCCCGCGTTCGACACCACGCGGGTACGCCTCCCACTCGGCCAGAAGCGCGGCCAAACGCATCACGTTTGCGGGCGGCGTGTCGTAGCAGATATCGAGGTCGTGGGTGACGTAAATTGACCCGTGGGCTGCAGCAGCCACTCCTCCCACGACCACGAACCGGACTCTCGCCCTTGCCAGGCCTCGCAGCATGGATGCGAAGCTCATGGCTGCACTACCATCGTCGCGGCCGGCCGCGGCGCGGAGCCGCCGAGCTCCGCGGGCGAAGTGCTTCGAGGAACGACGAGCTCGCGTCGAGTCGTGCGAGCCGCACCGCCGGTGGCTGCTCGAGCGCTGAGCGCAGAAGCGAAATGTCCACGCCGTGAGCTTTCGCCCTAGCCACGGCGTTACTCGCGCGTGTCGTTCGTCGAGCTGGCGGCCGTCCGCGGCGGCGCGGCCCTCCGTGGTGGAGCGCCGCGGAGAGCGCTGCGACGAATGTCGAGTGATACCGTGCCAGGTCGATCACGGCGGAGATGACGCCGTCCGCGGAAACGGCGAGGGTGAATGAGCGCGTTTCCGAGGGCGCGCGTACCGCGACGTCCGCCAGCTCGGCGGCTCGTGCGACGGGGATCGCGAACTCGTGCGCGAGCAGCCGCACGATCCCCATCCAGCGTGCCTCGTCGGGGGTGTACCTGAGCCGGCGGCCGAGCGCGGCGGCGGCATTCTCGACCCACTTCTCGTCAGCACGGGCGACCGATGCAAACTGGGATCGGGTGAGACCCATGTGCTCCGGGAGGCAGTACCGGGATAATAGCGTTAAATGCTCCTTATTACAAGGGACTATTTATTGCGCGGACCCCCACACGCCGGCAAGGGCAGTCAAACGATGGACGCAGCGCTCGTATCCACGTTAGGCGGCGCCGCCTTCGTAACCGTTGGCTGACGACGCTATTGTTGCGCCACGGTGATGATGCCCGCCATCCCCATCACCTCGTGTGGCGTGCATACGTACACGTACCGTCCCGGCTGGAACCGCGCGTCGATGACGACGTCGTAGGTGGATCCGGCCTTCTCGATGAATGGACCCTTCGCGAGGTCTCCGAGGTCGACGCCCTTGGGGACCGACCGGAATTCCACGTTATGCGGCAGGCGGCCGGCCTGCACGAACCGAACGGTGTCGCCTTGTACGGCGGTGACGCGGGGCGGGTCGTAGGCCATCGCGTAGACGCCGTCCACCATGCGGACGGTGATGAGTCGCTGGCGGGCGGCCGTGGTAAAGGCGGCGGCTACGATCCCGAGTCCCGTACTGACGAACGCGCCGATGAGTCTCCTGCGCATCGGCCCTCCTGCGCTGCGGTCCGGCGAACGCCCTGGCGACGTCGTCATCGTCCGCCGCGAGGCTGATCGCCGAGATGGGACCCCAGAAGTCGGCACCTCGCTCGAGGTGCCGCCCCGGTGCACGTCTGTAGGCCTCATCGGCAACCGGCACATGGAGTTGGAATGGAGGCCAATCTAGGGCGCAGCCCGGCGCACAATCGAGCCGCACGCCGCAGCAATTTCGCATGAAATTCGTACCAAATTCGTCCGACGCTCCAGCTCGTTAGCGCATGAGGTCACCGCGCCGGCTCATCTCACGAACTGGCAACGCTTTCGTGCTGGCCTGCCCACGTC
>JBKOYV010000471.1:0-6989 GCA_046725585.1 Gemmatimonadota bacterium
AGCTTCCGCAGATCACCGCCGCTCCCGATCATCGTGTCGTTTCCCTTCACAATGATGTCCTGCGGCCTGAGACCGGCTCGCGCTGCCGGCGACCCGCGCTCGACCGTCGTCAGAATGATTCCCTGCTTGACGGGGAGGCCAAACTGTCGAGACAACTCGGGCTCGATGTCGGCGAAGCCGACGCCCAGGTATGCCCGGGTGATGTGGCCAGTCGCGAGGACTTGGCGTACGACGTCGTTCGCGAGGTTGATCGGGACAGCGAAGCCAAGTCCGCTCGCCCCTGCTCCGGACAGAACTGCGGTGTTGATCCCGATCACTCGGCCATGCGAGTCGACCAGTGGTCCGCCCGAGTTGCCGGGGCTAATTGCCGCATCGGTTTGAATGAGGCCATCCAGTGAGATGCCGCGCGGGTTGCGGTTCACGGCCGAGACGACGCCGCTGGTGACGGTGCGCTCGAGGCCGAGCGGGTTGCCGATCGCAATCGCGGACTGGCCCACCTCGAGCCGGTCCGAGTCGCCGATTGGTGCGGTTGGAAGATTCTGAGCGGGCACGCGTACGACGGCGACGTCGACGGTTGGATCGCGGCCCAGCACCTGACCGTTCAGGGTCCGGCCGTCGGCCAGGCCCACCTCGACCGAGCGGGAGTTTCCGACGACGTGCGCGTTCGTGAGCACCACGCCGCTCTTGTCTACGATGATGCCTGAGCCCGACCCCTCGGCCTGTGCGACGCTGACGACGGCCGGCGTTATGGCGCGGGCGACGCGGATAACCATCGCCTCGTCCTCGGTCACCGCGTTCGCCGCTGGATCCGAAGCTCGGTTGCTCGGCGATTGAGCCGGTGACGCAGCGGCAGTTTCGTTGGCAACGAGAGGACGAACGATCTGTCGGTCGGAACGGTCGAGCGCGATTCCGATGGCGACGCCAACGGAGAGCGTGATGATGGCGGTGATGCGTTGCGGGGTCATCGGTGTACCTCGGGGTGCGTGTACGGCGCGACATGTGAACGCACGATCTGTACGCGCTCCCCTTGCTTCATTGGGACGCGGGGCGCATGCTCTCCTGCCGCGCAACACATCCCAAGCGAGCGCTCCGCGCCGAGCGGGCCGCCGCCCCCGTCGCCATTTGTGAGCCACATGCGATTGCGCTACGTCTCGTCGAACCGGAACGTCGCTCCACTCCTCGTTGCCGCGATCGCCGCTTGTGCGACGAACGGAAGCCGGGGCTCATCCACAAACACCGCCAATGCCGCGCCGTCATCGGCCACGGCTGCCGCCGCTGGGTCCACCAGTGCGCTCACGCCGGCAGAACAGGCGGCGGGGTGGCGGCTCCTGTTCGACGGCCGGACCACGAACGGCTGGCGCGGCTACAAGTCGCAGGCGATGCCTAACGGGTGGCGCGTGGAGAACGGGACGCTCACGAAGGACGGGAGCGTCGGGGACATCCTGACGAGCGACCAGTTCGGGAACTTCGAGCTCGCGCTCGACTGGAAGATCGCGACCGGTGGCAACGCCGGCGTCTTCTACCGCGGGACGGAGGAGTACGACCACATCTACTGGAGCGCGCCGGAGTATCAGCTGCTCGATGACGCGAACGCGCCCGATGGCAAGAATCGACTGACGTCCGCCGGGGCGGCGTACGCGCTCTACCCGCCGCCGGCGGGCATCGTGAAACCGGCGAACGAGTGGAACTCGACGCGCATCATCGTGAACGGCGCGCACGTCGAGCACTGGCTCAACGGGCAGAAGGTTGTGCAGTACGAGCTGTGGAGTCCGGATTGGGAGGCAAAAGTCAAGGCAAGCAAGTTCAAGGACTGGCCCAACTACGGCCGGGCGAAGACTGGCTACATCGCGATCCAGGGTGATCACAACGGAGTGCTCGCGCTCCGCAACATCAAGATCAGGACGCTGCCATGACCACACGGGTGAAGCTCGCGGCCATGATGTTCCTGCAGTACTTCGTCTGGGGTGCGTGGTTCGTCACGATGGGGACCTACCTCTCACAGACGCTGAACTTCACCGCGCAGCAGGTGGGGCTGGCGTACGGTGCGACCGCGATCGCCGCGCTGGTGTCGCCCTTCTTCATTGGTATCGTCGCGGACCGGTTCTTCGCGACGGAGAAACTGCTGGCCGTGCTGCACATCGTGGGCGCGGCGCTGCTCTACCTCGCCTCGACCCAAAAGACGTTCGCGACGTTCTACCCGCTGCTCATTCTGTACGCACTGTGCTACATGCCGACGCTGTCGCTCACGAACTCGATCTCGTTCCACAACGTGACCGACCCGGCAAAGGAGTTCCCGCTCATTCGCGTGCTCGGCACGATCGGCTGGATCGTCGCCGGGATCATCATCGGGAAGGTGCTCAAGGCAGACGCTCTTGCGCTGCCGATGCGTGTGGCGGCGATCGGGTCGCTCGTGTTGGGCCTCTACTCACTCGTGCTGCCGCACACGCCGCCCAAGGGCGCGGGCACGAAGTTCAGCGCGCGCGACGCGTTAGGCCTCGATGCGCTGCAGCTGCTCAAGCACAAGGACTTCCTGATCTTCGTGCTCGGGTCGTTCCTGCTCTGCATTCCGCTGCAGTTCTACTACACGTTCGCGAACCCGTTCCTGAACGAGATCGGGGCGCCGGAGCCGGCGTTCATCCAGACGTTCGGGCAGATGTCGGAGATCGGGTTCATGTTCCTCCTGCCATTCGCGCTCAAGCGGGCGGGCATTCGCGTGATCATGCTCGTGGGTATGGCTGCCTGGGCGCTCCGCTACCTCGCCTTCAGTCAGGGCAACGCGTCGGACGGTATGTGGCTGATTTACCTCGGGATCCTGCTGCACGGGGTCTGCTACGACTTCTTCTTCGTCGCAGGGCAGATCTATACCGATGAACAGGCAGGCGCGCGGATCCGCGCGGCGGCGCAGGGGTTCATCAACTTCGTCACGAACGGCGTGGGGTATTTCATTGGGGCGTTCGTGTCCGGTACGGTGGTGAACCGATTCACGACGCCGAACCCGGCGTGCGACGCGGCTGGCGCGGCGGCGCGGACCTGCCTAACGGTGACGCATGACTGGCGGTCGATCTGGATCGTGCCGTCGGTGGGGGCGCTCATCGTGCTGGTGGTGTTCGCGATTCTGTTCCGGCCGAGTGGGCAGAGAGTGGCGTCGGCGGCGGAGCCGGTAAGGGCGTAACTGCGCGCCCGCCTAACGGGCTTGAGTGTTGGCACGAGCCTGATGAGAGGGCAGACGGCAGCGAACCGAAGACGGCAGACGGCAGACGGCAGTCGGCAGGGGGCAGAGGGCAGAGAGCCACCGTTCCTCTGCCGTCTGCCATCTGCCTCCTGCCGTCTGCCGTCTTCAGTTGTCTGCCCTCTGCCGTCTCACACGGCTCGTTGTGTGACAGGCCCCGCGAACGGTTCGCGTTTCCTCCGCCGTCTCGTCTTCGTCGCTGGTGTACCCGCGACGCGTCCGCCGCGGGATCGCGATCTCTGCCCTGCGTCACGTGCCCGAAAAGATCTACGTCACATACAACTACCTGGCGAAGGACCGCGCCCGCGCGCAGCAGATGTTCCTCGAAGCAGGCCTTTTGGATGTCGTCGTCGACCCAACGCTGCTGACGGGGTTCCAGAAGCTCTGCCTCCCGAACGAGGACACGGTCTCGAAGCTCGGCCTTGCCGCGCGAGTGCAGGCACTGCCCGCACCCACCGTGCACCGCGTGTTCGAGCCTACCGCGCGAGAGCTCTCGGCCGCGCGTCTCCTGCACATGTTCGTGTGGATCCATCACAGTCACGAAGGTCATCCCCGGCCCGGAATGACCTACGACGCATCCGGTGCGTGTCCGTCGTGCGGTGATGGCCTCAGGCAGACATCGCCGCTCATGATCACCGGCAAGGAGATTCCGAAAAGCGGTCTGCTCGGATCGATCGATGACGACGTGCTCGTGCACGACTCGCTCGCCGAGGAGATGTATGCGGCGGCGTTTACCGGGGTCGCGTTCGGCGACGTCGTCGACATGCAGGGGCATCGGCTGCCGTGGCGGCAGCTGATGATCGAACACGCGATGCCGCCGATGATCGCGGCGGCGCGCGGGCTCGTGCGCGGCCGCACTGGTAGCGAGGCGCCGTGTGCGAAGTGTGGATGCGACGGCTGGTTCGACGCGGCGGCCGAGCCGTTCATTCCTGCGTACGTTGGCGAGAGCGTCGTCCCCATGCCGGACTTCGCACGCACCGCCGAGCGATTCGGTACGGGGCACTGGGCGGAGCCCGTGCACGGTAAGCGTTCGCTGGCGAGCCGGCGGATCATCGTACGGCCGGCGGTGTACGCGTTCTTCCGCGCGCGGAAGATTCGGGGCGTGCGCTTCACGCCGGTGACCGTGATGTGAACTCGGTCATCGGTGTGGGCACTATCGGGGCGACGAGTGTACCATCCGTAGTCAGCTTTTTGTCGTGTTCGCTCCGATGGAGGACTTTCATGCACTCGTTCATCCGCGCGGCCACATTTGGCCTCGCTTCTCTTGCTGCCGCTTCCCTCGTCACACCGCCGTTGACCGCTCAGCCTGGAACCCCACCGACACCGCCGCCACCGAGCATCTCGACGAGCGCGGTCGGTGAAACGTCGGTCGTCCCCGACCGGGCGATGCTCAGCGTTGCCGTGGAGTCGCAGGGTCAGACGGCTGCAGCCGCCGGGGCCGAGAACGCGAAGCTGCAGGCGCGCGTCATCGACGCGGTGAAGCAGGCGGGCGTCGCCGCGGGGCAGATTCGTACGTCCGGGTACAACGTGTTCCCCGAATACGCGCAGGCAAGCGGCAAGGGGCCGCGAGTGACGGGATACCGCGCCCACAACACCGTGCAGGTCGAGATCCGCAGTCTCGAGTCGGTGGGCAAGATCATTGACGCCGTGCTCGCCGCCGGCGCGACGAACCTGGGTGCGCTCAGCCTCTACGCGTCCAACACCGACGCGGCGCGCCGCGAAGCGTTACAGAAGGCGGTCGCGAAAGCACGCGCGGACGCGGAAGTTGCAGCGACGGCCGCCGGCGGATCGTTAGGCGCGCTCCTCGAGCTCACGACCGAGCCGTTCGGCGTCCCACAGCCGCTCCAACGAGGGATGGTGACCTCGGCCATGATGGATGCCCGAATGGCCGCACCGACACCCATCGAGACCGGTGAGATCACCGTGCAGGCGGTCGTCCACGTGCGCTGGCAGTTCGTGCCCGGACAGCGGTGATCGTCGAGGCATGCGTGGACTCGGTCGAGTCCGCGCTGGCGGCCGAGCGGGGTGGGGCAGGACGCCTCGAGTTGTGTGACGCACTGTTCGATGGCGGGACGACGCCGAGCGCGGGGATGATCGCCGCGTGTCGCGAACATGTGTCGATCCCTCTCTTCGTGATCATTCGGCCACGTGGCGGTGGGTTCGTCTACTCGGACTCCGAGCTCGACGTCATGCGCCGCGACATCGTGGCCGCTCGCGGGCTCGGTGCCGACGGGGTGGTGATCGGTGTGCTGCGCCGCGATGGTCGCATCGACGAAGACCAGGCCCGGTCGCTCGTCGGCGTTGCCGGCGATCTGTCGGTCACCTTTCACCGTGCGTTCGATTTCGTGCCGGATCAGAGCTCGGCGCTGGAGACACTCGTCTCGGCCGGCATAACGCGGATCCTGAGCTCGGGTGGTGCGCCGACGGCTCGCGACGGCGTACCGGCGCTCGCGTCGCTCGTCAGGCAGGCAGGCGACCGCCTGGTGGTGATGGCCGGCGGCGGCGTGCGCGAGGAGAACGTGCAGGAGATCGTCGACGGTTCCGGCGTGCGCGAAGTGCACGTCCGACTGACGCGCCTAACGCGCGGCGATGGCCCATCGCTGCGTCCCGGGGTCAAGGTGCGAAAGGCGCTGCCTGACGACGAGGCGGCCTGGGAGGAGACGGACGAAGCGCGGGTCCGTCGCTTCGTGTCGGCCGCAAACCGGGGCAGTCCCGTGAGCTGAGCGGAGCACCGCTCAGCTCACCGTTGCCACACGACTACTTCTTGGTCACGCGCAACGCGATGCGCCGGTTCTGCGCGCGCCCTTCCTCGGTCGTGTTGTCGCCGACGGGGTGATCCGACCCGTACCCTTCGGCGACCATGCGGCCGGCAGCGATTCCCTTGCCGACGAGTGCCTGCCTCACCGCGGCGGCCCGCTGCTGTGAGAGCTTGCGATTGGCGGCCGGATCGCCGGTATTGTCGGTGTAGCCGCCGACCTTCACGTTGACGTTGGGATACGCCTTGAGCACCGCGGCGATGTTGTTCAGCTGTTCCTCGGACTCCGGGAGGATGGTCGCCGATCCGGTGGCGAAATTCAGTCGATCGAAGTTGAACCACGTCGTGTCGTTCACCGGGCGGGAGCTGTCAGTGATGAATGCGATCAGCTTCGATTCGATCCCCCGCTCGGGCACGTTGAGCTCGACGCCACCGGGCAGCAGCTTCTTTCCGAACGCTCCGAGGTTACGGGCGGCATCGCTCACGGCCGCGGTTCCCGCGGAGACGGCCGCGCGCGTGCGAGCCGCCGCGGTATCGAGCGCCACGTTGCCGGTGGCCACCGCGCTGTCGACCGGTGTGGTCACGGCTGATCCTCGTCCACGCATGGTGGTGAACCAGACGAGCAGGAGCGCCGCGAGCGCGAGCAGCGGCCACAGCCACCGGTTGCTGCGCACGGGCGGGGATACCGCGCCGGCGTAGGCAGCGCGATCGCGTTCCGGTGTGGGGCGTGGCGGCTCGATGTAGGCGGGCCGGGCGCCGCTGGGTGTCATGTCGACGAGCGACGTCAGTCCCGCGGGCGCCGCGGCGAGAATGCTGTCTCGCTCGCCGGCCAGCAGATTCGTTAGGCTGCCGATGCTCAGGCTGCCCTCGCGCACCCGCTTTCCTAAATATCCGAGCACCAGCGGCGCTGCCAGGCTCAGGAGCGATGCGCCGGACGACGGGTTCTTGAATCCCGCGGTTCGCGCGACGAGCTCGCCGACGCTGCCGACGCGGTTGCCGAACAGG
>JBKOYV010000420.1:0-14450 GCA_046725585.1 Gemmatimonadota bacterium
CGACGCCGATTTCGCTCGCCAGATCACCCGGTCGAAGATGGCAGCCGGCGCGTCGCGTCGGCGCGTCCATCAGGAGCTGTTCAAGCGCGGTGTCCCGCGTGAGGTCGCGGACGAAGCCGTCGAGCAGGTCGTGGAAGAAGAGGGCCTCAGCGACGCGGACTCGATGGAGCGAATCGCGCGGAAGAAGTGGAGAAGCCTCGCTTCGCTCGACGAGCTAACGCGGCGCCGCCGGCTATTCGCGTTCCTGGCCCGTCGCGGGTTCGATTCCGATGAGGTCTCGCGCGTCGTACGCCAGCTTGCGGGCGAAACGGCGGAGGCAGGCGAGTAAGAGCAGGTCCGGCGCAGGCGCGCTTACGGCCGCCTAGCCTCGACGATCAGCGACGTGTTGATCCAGGCCTCGTCGGGCTCCATGTCGCCCAGTACGGCCGATGGAAAGAATCGACTCTCCGTGCGCGACACGCGCTCAATGTTCGAGAAACCCGCGTCCTCGAGCAACTCCTGCATCAGCGAGAAGTCGAACCCCATCCGGTGCTGCCCATCGCAGAAGAGCAGGTTCACGATGCGACCTCCGCGCGACCGGTATGGGCGCGGGAACCCCATGAGCACGGAGTCATCTCCGTCGAGGTACGCTCGGCACGCGACTTCGAGGGACGGGACGAGAATGCGAATCCCACCCGACGGCCGCAGAACCCGGCGCGCGTCGCGGAGCACGCGCGTGAGCTCGTCGTGGTAGAAGTGCTCCAGCACGTGCCGTGTGTAGATGGCATCGACGGTGCCCGTCTGAAACGGCGTGCCGCGTCGCACGTCGAGCCACATGTCCGGCCGGCGTGCGAGGTTGATGTCGATGTTGATGAACTGCGGGTATGGCGATGCGCCGCTGCCCAGGTTCAGCCACACGTGCTGGTCGCTGCCTTTGCGCAGACGGGCCGGCACCGATGAACCCAGCCGAAGCCTCCAGACGCCGTGGCTCAGCATGGCGAACGGCGTCGCCGAGGCAAAGACCACGTCCTTGAATCGTTGCGACCGCATCGCGCGGCGCAGTTTGCAAGAACTGGTCCCTCTTTGGCTTGAGTGACTTCGTGGGCCCGGCGTATATTGCGCGACTATGCGCGCTTCCGAGATTCGTGACCGTTTCCTCCGCTACTTCGAGCGGGAGGCGCACGCGGTGCGCCCGAGCTCCTCGCTCGTTCCCGCGGACGACCCGACGCTGCTGTTCACCAACGCCGGCATGGTGCAGTTCAAGCGCGTCTTCCTCGGGCTCGAGGAGACGACGTACGGGCGTCGCGCGACGACCGCACAGAAGTGTGTCCGGGCGGGCGGTAAGCATAACGATCTCGAACAGGTGGGCCACACGTATCGCCACCACACGTTCTTCGAGATGCTCGGAAACTTCTCGTTCGGCGACTACTTCAAGCGCGACGCGATTCGCTTTGCATGGGAGTTCGTCACCGAGGAGCTGAAGTTCCCGAAAGAGCATCTTCGGGTGACGGTTTTTCGTGAGGACGATGAGGCGCGCGGACTGTGGCGCGAGGTCACGGGGCTTGCCGATTCCCGTATCTACGGGCTCGGCGAGACGGACAACTTCTGGCAGATGGCCGACACCGGCCCATGCGGCCCGTGCTCTGAGATCTACGTCGATCTCGCGTTCCTGACGCGCGACTGGGCTTTTCCCGCCGACGCGTCGGGCGAATGGACTGACACCAACCGCAAGGAATTCTCGACCGAGGCGTTCGTCGAAGGCGCTGAAGCGGGCCGGTTTCTCGAGATCTGGAACCTCGTGTTCATGCAGTTCGATCGGCAGGCAGACGGAACGCTCGTGCCGCTGCCGAAGCCATCGGTGGACACGGGCGCGGGACTGGAGCGGATCGCGGCGGCGATGCAGGGCGTCACGAGCAACTACCACACGGACCTCTTCGTCGCGCTGCTCAAGCGCGCCGAGGAGGTGGTGGGTTTGCCGTACACCGGAATCTCCGCGGAGGGACTCGGCGGGGCGAAGCCCGGGAGTGCCGCGCCTGCCGGGGTGGACCCCGCGTCATTTCGGGTGCTCGCGGATCACGCGCGCGCCGTGGCGTTTCTGCTTGCCGACGGCGTTTTCCCGTCGAACGAAGGCCGGGGCTACGTCCTGCGACGAATCCTGCGTCGCGCGGTACGACACGCGTGGCTGCTCGGTCGCCGGGCGCCGACACTCGTCGCGCTCGTCGAGGAAGTGGTCGCGCAAATGTCCGACGTGTACCCTGAGCTGGAGCACCGGAAGCAGCACCTCATCCAGACGACGAAGGCGGAAGAGGAGCGCTTCCTCGCAACGATCGACGGCGGAATGGCGCGCTTCGACCAGCTCGCTCCCGCGTTAGGCTCCACGCAGGGGTCGACGCACCTGCGCGGGACTATCAGTGGTGAGGACGCGTTCCGGCTCTATGACACGTACGGGTTCCCGATCGATCTCACCGAGCTGATGGCGCGCGAACGGGGCTACGCGGTGGACATCGCTGGCTTCGAGACGGCGCTCGCACACCAGCGCAGCCAGTCCCAGGCGGAGCGCAAGTCGCGCAACCTGGGGGTTGGAGCGGACGACTTCGCGGACGTCACCTCGTGGCGAAGTGCGACACCTGGCGACACCGGCAGCCCAGGTTTGCCGACGACGAGCTTCGTCGGCTATGACACGGTGGAGATCGACACGCTGGTCACGGCGGTCAGGCATCTCGATGGCGGCCGCGTCGCGGTGCTGTTGCGCGAGACGCCGTTCTACGCCGAGTCGGGAGGTCAGGTCTCCGATCACGGGGAGATCGTCGGCAACGGCTGGCGAGTGGACGTGACCGAGGTTCGCAAGATCGATGGCCGTACCGCCGCCATCGGGAAGCTGACCGGAGAGATCGCGTTCGGGCCGGCCGCGGCTCGTGTTCCATCGGATCGCCGTAAGGACACCGAGCGCAATCACACTGCGACGCACCTGCTGCATGCGGCGCTCCGCGAGGTGCTGGGCGAGCACGTTCACCAGGCGGGGTCGGTGGTCGAGCCAGACCGACTTCGATTCGACTTCACGCACCACGGTCCGCTCAAACCCGAGCAGCTTGTCGAGATCGAGCGGCGCGTGAATCGCGGCGTGTGGTCCTCCGTTCCGGTGGTGCTCGAGCAGAAGCCGTACAAGGAGGCTGTTTCCGGTGGCGCGATGGCGCTCTTCGGAGAGAAGTACGGCGACACCGTGCGCGTCGTGACGATCCCGGGTCTGTCCGTGGAGCTGTGCGGCGGTACCCACGTCCGCAACACGAGTGAGATCGGATTATTCAAGATCATCAGCGAGACAGGCGTCGCCGCCGGCGTCCGGCGGATCGTTGCGCTGACTGGCCCGAGGGCGTTCGAGCTGCTGGCGGACCGCGAGCACGCGCTCGCCCGGGTCGCTGAACGACTCAAGGTCGTGCTCCCGGCGGGGACGGGAAGCGAGACGGTTGCACTCAGGCTCGACGCGGTGCTGCAGGAAAAGCGTCAGCTCGAGAAGCGGCTCGACGAAGCCATGCGTGGGGGCGGTGGGGACGCCGTAGAGCGTCTCGTGTCGACGGCAACCGCGGTTGACGGGATGCACGTCGTCGCGAGCGTCGTGTCGGTCCCCGACGTGAAGTCGCTTCAGGCGTTAGGCGACGCGATCCGCGAGCGGCTCAAGACGGGCGTCGCGGCGCTCGGCGCGACGTTCGAGGATGGCAAAAGCACGCTGCTCGCGGTCGTAACCGACGACGCGCGCGATCGCGGGGTCCGCGCGGACGCCGTGATCAAGGAGCTGGCGGCGGCGGCCGGTGGCCGCGGCGGTGGCAAGCCGCACATGGCGCAGGCGGGCATTCCCGATGCGGCGAAGATTCCGGAGGCGTTAGGCCGCCTGCCGGACATCGTCCGTGGCCTGCTCGGCGCCGCGTGAGCATCGGAACGTGACGGTGCCTGGCCCGCTGTCCGCCTGGATTCGCGGGCGAAGCCCGGTGCCGCCGCCCCAGCTCGTGTCGCGCATCGAACGGATGGCCGAGCGGAGCTCGCGAGCCGGCGATCCCGCCGATGCCTTGCTGGACGTTGCCAGGGCCGCCATGGCGGATTTGCTGCGCGACGGCTGCCTAACGCGTGACAGCGCGCTGTCGCTCCTCGCCGTGGACGCGCTCGTCACGTACGCCTTCGAGGCAGCCGCCGACGAGCCCGACCACCTCGATGCGCGGACGCAGGCCGCGCTCGCACGCATTGCCGATCTCGCTCGCGCGTACGACGCGTGACCATGCGACGCACGAGATCGCGAGCCCCGGTGACACTTCCGTTCGATGAGCGCGGCGGGCTGGTCGTGTTGGTGGATCCTGGGCGCTCGACACCCGACGACGCCTGGGCGCTGGCCGCACGCGCCGCGGATGCTGGCGCGTGCGGATTCCTCGTTGGCGACAGCCTTGGGTCTTGCGCGACCGTCGCGGCGCACATCGCCGCGATCCGCCGGGGCGCTCCGGATCTCCCGATCGTTCAGTTTCCTGCTTCGGCTGACGACCTGACTCCCGAGGCAGACGCCGTCCTGTTCCTCGTGCTGGTCTCGGGACGAAACCCGCGTTACCTGATCGACGAACAGGTACGGGCGGCGCCGTTTTTCGATCGTCACCCCGCCGTTCGAGCCGTATCGACCGCGTATCTGCTCGTCGACGGCGGTCGCGAGAGCTGCGTCGAGCACGTCTCGCGCACCGAGCCGCTGGCGGCCGAGGATGCGGAGCTGATCGCGGCGCACGTGAAGGCCGGCCAACTGATCGGCATGCACGTGACCTATCTCGAGGCCGGCAGCGGCGCCGCACAGCCTGTGAGCGCGCGCGTGATCCGGGCGGCCCGTGCCTCCACTGACGGACCGCTGATGGTGGGTGGCGGCATCACGACCGCGGCTCTCGCACGCGAAGCGCGAGACGCAGGCGCAGACTATGTTGTCGTCGGCTCGCTCTTCGAGCGCGATCGCGAGACCGACATGCAACCGATAGCGGCCGCCGCTCGCGCGTGATCGACATCCATTCGCACCTCCTGCCGGGCGTTGACGACGGCTCGGCGAACATCGAGACATCGGTCGCGGTCCTCGAACGCTTCGAGCGACAGGGCCTCGACGTGCTCGTCTGCACTCCGCACCTCGAGGCATCCCGCGCAGAGCTCGCGCCTTACGAGCGGCACCGCGAGCTGCTCGCGGAGCTCGTCGCTGCGGCGCCGGCGAAGCCCGTGCTGAAGCTCGGGTGGGAGATCATGCTCGATCGTCCAGGGTGCGATCTTCGGTCACCCACACTTTCACTCGGGGGCGCGAAAGCGGTGCTGGTGGAGTTCCCGCGGGCATACCTTCCCGTCGGGACCACCGAGGAGCTGGATCGCCTTCGACGAAGCGGGGTGGTCCCCGTCGTGGCGCATCCGGAGCGCTACTACGGGTGTACGGTCGACACGGTACGGTCATGGCGGGACGCGGGCGCCGTGATTCAGACCGACGCGACGATCCTGCTGGCGCGTGGGCCAATGACGGAGCTCGCGAAGTCGCTGCTCGAGGCAGGGCTGATCGATTGCCTGGCGAGCGACAATCATGGCGATCGTCGCTCGCTCGCTGCGACCCGGCTGTGGCTCGAGGAGATGGGAGCCACCGAACACGCACAGATGCTCACGCACGCGAACGCCGCGCGCGTGCTGGCGGACGAACCGACATTACCCGTCCCGCCGTTGCCCCTCGGGCGCGGCGTCTTCCATCGCCTGCGAGAGCTTTTGTTCGGCCGCCGATGAGAGTTCCGACATGAGAGAACGAATTACACAGCGCCTTCGCGATCTTGCCGCGGCCGCGACGAGCGCAGCGGAGCAGCTCGGCCCAGACGTCGAGCGAGCTGCCGACATGATGGGCGATGTGCTGCGCCACGGCGGCACGCTGTTCTTCTGTGGGAACGGCGGAAGCGCGGCCGACGCACAGCACATGGCGACGGAATACGTCGTGCGCTACATGAAGAACCGTCGCGCGCTCCCGGCAATCGCTCTGACCACCGACACGTCACTCCTGACTGCCGCCGGCAACGATCTCGGGTTCGACGAGATCTTCGCGCGCCAGGTCGAAGCGCTCGTCACCGCGCGCGATGCGCTCATCATCCATTCCACGAGCGGCAACTCGCCTAACGTGGTGAAGGCCGCCGAAGCAGCCAGGGGGAAGGGTGCCCGGGTCATTGCGTTCTCGTCACGCGACGGCGGGGCGCTTCGATCCGTCGCCGACCACTCGATCGTCGTTCCGACCGATCGGACGGATCGCGCGCAGGAGATTCATCTCTGCATCGAGCACGCGATCTGTGAGCTCATCGAGATGGAGTTGACGTCATGATCTCACTGCGCGGCAAGCGCGCGCTCGTAACCGGCGGCTCGCGCGGGATCGGTGCAGCAACGGCAATGCTGCTCGCGGAGTGCGGCGCCGATGTGGGGATCGGCTACCGTTCGCGGCAGAACGAAGCCGCCGATGTCGTTCAACGCTTGGCGGGCCTCGGCGTGCGCGCGTTCGCCCACGCGGCGGACATCTCTACGCTCGCCGGTACGGCGTCCCTGTTCGACCGCGCGGAGCGAGAGTTCGGGGGGCTCGACATCTTCGTCGGGAACGCCGGCATCTGGCCGGCGCAGGATGTCGCGCTGGGAGACATGACGGACGAACAGTGGCGGCGCACGATGATGGAGAACACGGACGCCATGTTCTACACGACGCGGGCGGCGTCGCGCCGACTGGAGCGCGGCGGGCGAATCGTTCTCGTCTCGAGCACGGCCGGCCAACGCGGCGAGGCGTATCACGCCGACTATGCCGCGTCCAAGGGCGCGATGATCTCGTTCGTCAAGTCGCTCGCCGTCGAGCTCGCGTCGCGCGCGATCACCGTGAACTCCGTCGCGCCGGGCTGGGTGGACACCGAGATGGTGGCCGACGCGCTCGAGAGCGAGGGACGCGAACGCATCGCCAGGGCGATACCGGTCGGCAGAGTAGCCACGCCGAACGACATCGCGGGTCCGATCGTGTTTCTGTGCTCGGATCTCGCCAGGCACATCACGGGCGAGATCCTGAACGTGAATGGCGGCAGCGTTCTGTGCGGCTGACGCGCGCCGAAGCGACGTTAGGCGGTCTCGCGCGCGGCCGGAGCCGCCTGCTCGAGCTTCCAGTGATGAAAGCAGTTCCAGCCGAACACATCGGCGGCACGGATCTGGTCGGGAAAGCCAAAGGCGTCGACCCAGCCTTCCTGCTCCGCCCGCCAGCGACAATCCCAGGCAAACCGGATGACGCGAGACTGGCCACCGCCCTCGACCGTAACCGTTCCGACGAAGTCGGAGCAGCCCGACCGCGCGTCCACCTTCAAGCGGTCAACGACCCATTCGGGGTGGGCGTGGAGCAGCTGGTTGATGAGGCGGATCACCTTGATGCGCGGAACGTTCCGCACCAGCGTGATCGACGGCGCGTCCGCTCGGGACGCGAAGGCTATGACGTCGTTCTTGAAGCGGTCGGTAGCGCAGGAGCGCGTCAGGATTTTGGCGTCGATCGGCACGGGCGGAATATATCCGGGCGTTACCGCGACCTGGGGGCACCGTTCCCGGGCACGGGGACGAAACTGACCAACGGGTCGGCACGAGAGCGCCGAGGCGGAATTCGGCAGTGGTAAATCCGCCCGGGGCCGTTCGGACGATCGCGGAACGGCTCGAAACCGCCGGGTTCGAAACGTGGTGTGTTGGCGGGGCAGTGCGGGACGCCTTGCTCGGACACCCACACCTGGACTGGGATCTCGCAACCGCCGCCACGCCCAATCAGGTGCGAAAGCTTTTCCGGCGTACGGTCCCGGTCGGTCTGGACTTCGGGACGGTCGGGGTCCTGGACGATACCGGCGTGATGCACGAAGTGACGACGTTCCGCCGGGACGTCCACACGGACGGTCGGCATGCGGTCGTCGAGTTCGGCGCCTCGCTCGACGACGACCTGGCTCGGCGCGACTTCACCATCAACGCGATCGCGGTGTCTCCGAGGACCGGAGAGATACGCGACCCATTCGGCGGGCGGGACGATCTCGAGAGAAAGCTCGTTCGCGCCGTAGGGGACGCCGACCAGCGAATGCGCGAGGACCGCCTGCGGGCGTTGCGCGCGATTCGCTTTGCCGGCCGCTTCGACTTCGCCATCGAGGACGAGACGTGGCGGGCGATCGTTCGAAGCGCGCCGCATCTGCCGCGCCTGTCTCGCGAGCGGGTAAAGCAGGAGATCGAAAAAACGATGGAGCAGGTGAAGTGCCCGAGCCGCGCGCTTGCGCTGTGGCGCTCCAGTGGAGCGCTCCAGTCGTTGGTGTCCCCGCTGGCGAATCAGGCCGACATCGCGTTCGCGTCGGCGGATCACATCCCCCTGCCCGCTGACACCCGTCGGCCGGAACGACACGATGAGCGTCGCGGCCATCGGATCCTGTCGCTTGTTCTCGGATTGCCTGCTTCGGTGGTTCGGAACATCCTGCAGGACCTTCGTTTCTCGAACGCGGATGTCCGGGCAATGACGCGGCTCGCTGAACATTGGCTGACGCTCTTCGAGCCCGTTTCGGACGCACTCGCCCGTGCCGAATCGCCGGACGACGCAACGCTCCGCCGGTGGGCGGCGATCACCGGTCGTACGCAGCTCTCCGCCTTGCTGCGATTGGCCGAGGCGCGCTGGGCTGCGCTTCGTGCGTCGGGAACCGCGGCGCCTTCGAGCGGTCGGGCGGGGAACGTCTACAAGCGCGCCTTGCGGATCGCGTATCGCGACCCGATCGAGCTTGCGGATCTCGCCGTCGACGGCGAAGACCTGCAGCGCGAAGGAATCGCGCGCGGACCGGCACTCGGTAAGATTCTACGATTGCTGCTCGAGTGGGTCGTTGAGGAACCCGAGCGGAATACGCGGGATCAGTTGGTCGCTCGGGCGAAGAGTCTCGCGCCCGAGGTTGAGCGCGGGTTGGGCGACGCGAAGCACTAGGACGAGCATGTTCTTTCGAGGCAGGCAGCCAGAGGGCTCGGTGTGGCGGCGATTTCGCGCCGGCACCGATGGGTTCTCCTTCATTCGCGAAGACGACTACTACGCAGCGCACGTGGCCGCGAACGCAGAGCGCGTGGTCGATCTCTTCCACGCGCTCACCGAGCACCTGCCGCCCGCGGTGGATGTCGCACTCGAGGACGTACGGTCCGGGCTCTCCTGGAAAGGCGAGAACATCGCGCTCCCCGATGTGCGCGAGGTGATTGCGCGGATGAAGTCGCCGCTCTCCACGTTCGGGGGTGTGGAGTTCGCGGTCTACACCAGCGAAGATCAGCTCACGCTGAATCCCCACCTCGAGCTGTTCATCTACGCGCGCACGGATCAGTGGTTCTACATCCTGCAGGGTAAGGGTCTCGAAGAGCAGCGGATGGTTCGGACCCGGAGCTGGCGGCTCAAACGGTCGGAGTTCGCGCCGGCGCCTGATCTCGTGCAAGCGGTCGGAGCGGCAGCAGAGCGCCTCGCCTTGACCCCTGCGTGAGTCTTCAACCGCTCGCGTACGCACTGATCGCGGCCCTGGCGAACGTGCTCGGCGCCGCTGCCGTCACGTCGCGCGCCCGATGGAGTATGCGAGCGCTCGACGTTATGGTCGCGCTTTCCGCCGGGTTCATGATCGCCGTCGCGCTCGGGGAATTGCTCCCCGAATCGATCGAGCGAACCGGGCGCAGCGGAGCGCTGGCCGCGCTCGCGGGCTACCTGCTCGTTCACCTAACGCAGCACACGTTCGCGCGCCATTTCCATTTCGGTGAGGAGACGCACGAGGTGAACACCTCGGTCAGCGCGTCGGCGCTGGTCGGGTTGTTGCTTCATACGTTCTTCGATGGCGTGGCGATCGCGAGCGGATTCGACGTCAGTGCCGCGCTCGGCTTTCTCGTCTTCATGGCGATTCTTCTCCACAAGCTTCCGGAAGGTCTCGCTATCTCCAGTCTCTTCCTCGCGGCGGGCGCCGGACGCAGAGCGGCACTCGGAGCGGCAGCGGCGCTTGGGGTCGCAACCGTCGTTGGTGTGTTCATGACCGAGTACGTCGCTGGCCTGCGCTCGATGGGACTGGCACTCTCGGCGGGAGTCACGCTGTACGTGGCCGCGTCCAATCTCGTACCGGAGTTCCAGTCGAAACTCGGCTGGCGCATGCCGATCAGCTTCTTCGCCGGATGCGGATTGTTTTTCGCGGCGCGCATGGTGACCGGGTCGTGAGTCCTCGTCAATCACGCACTGACCCGGGGGCGTCGCTCTTCTCTCGCGCGGAGGAAGCGCAGCCGCTCGCGGCACGCCTGCGGCCACGGACGTTGGAAGAATACGTGGGCCAGTCGCACATCCTTGCGCCGGGCAAAGCGCTGCGTCAGGCGATCGAGAATGGGTCCGTCGGCTCGGTGATTTTCTGGGGACCGCCCGGGTCGGGAAAGACGACACTCGGCCGACTGATCGCGACGGCGACCAATCGCGTGTTCGTCCCCTTCAGCGCGGTGAGCGAGGGCGTACCGCGCATTCGCCAGATCCTCGCTGAAGCACGCCAGCGCCTCGACGACGGCGGCATGCGCACGATTCTGTTCATCGACGAGATCCATCGGCTGAACAAGGCGCAGCAGGACAGCCTGCTGCCGGGTGTCGAAGAAGGCACGGTGACGCTTATCGGAGCGACGACCGAGAACCCCAGCTTCGAGATCAACGGGGCATTGCTTTCACGCACGCGAGTGTTCGTGCTGCAAGCGCTGACGACTGCGGACATCCTCACGCTGCTGCGTCGTGCGCTCTCGGACGCCGAGCGCGGGATCGCGAGCCGCCGACTCGTCGTGGACGACGACGCGCTCGACGTGATCGCGGTCGAAGCCGATGGCGATGCACGACGCGCGTTGACCGTGCTCGAAGCGTCGGCGGATTACGTGGGTGACGGAGGTCACATAACGACACCCGTCGCTCGCGAAGCCATGCAGCTGCGCTTCGCCAGGCACGACAAGAGCGGCGAAGAGCATTTCAATCTCCTGAGCGCGTATCACAAGTCCCTGCGCGGGAGCGACCCGCAGGGCGCGCTGTACTGGATGGCGCGCATGATCGAGGGCGGTGAGGATCCGATGACCATCTTTCGCCGCGCGATCGCGATGGCGGCGGAAGACGTCGGGCTCGCGGATCCGGAGGCGCTCAAGCTCGCGGTCGCGGCACGTGATGCATATCACATGTTGGGAGCGCCCGAGGGGTACCTGCCGCTCGCCGAGATGACGATCTATCTCGCGACCGCGCCGAAATCGAACAGCTCGAAGGCGGCGCTCTCGTCGGCGCTGGAGGCGGCGCGCGAGTCGCCAGCGGCCGGTGTACCCATGCACATTCGTAATGCTCCGACGCGGCTAATGAAGGAGCTCGGGTATAACCGCGGCTACAAGTACGCGCACGACTCTACCGACGCGTTCATCCCGCAGGAATATCTGCCCGACGAGCTGCGAGGCGCCCAGTTCTACGAGCCCGGACCGTTTGGATTCGAGAAGGAAATCTCGAAGCGGCTGGCGTGGTGGCAGTCGCTGCGGGATCGGGCCACGGCCCGCGACGCGGGAACTCCTGCCGAGCGAGCCTCTCGCGCGGATCCTGCAAAAGACGAAACCAAGGAACCCGGTCAGGAGTCGGGGTAGGATGAAGCGTGGTGCCTCATCTTTATCATCCAAGAGGAATCTGATTGATGCGTAACGCGAAGCTCATTTTCGCCGCGGTCATGGGGGTCGCCGTCGCGGGTTGCGCGACGCTCGGGCGCGCGACGTTCAAGGAACCAATCGTCCACTTTCAGGACGCGCGGGTCACGGGGCTCGGTCTGAACGGCGGCTCGGTCGAAGTGAGGCTGAGCCTGTACAACCCCAACGGCTTCAAGCTGGATGGCGAGCGCCTAACGTATACAATCATGGTCGATAGCGTGACGCTCGGCACGGGCGCGCTCGCTGATCGATTCGCGGTGCAGGAGAAGGACTCGACCATCGTGACGCTACCGCTCTCGTTCACGTACTCGGGTGTGGGCGTCGCAGGCCGTCAGCTCATGAACACCGGAAGCGTGAACTATCGCGTGACGGGCGACGTGACGGTTGGCACTCCGCTCGGCAATTTCACGCGGCCGTACGATCAGACGGGACGGTTCTCCACTTTGAGTAGTCGGGGCAGGTAGGGCGGGAACGGGGACTGGGAACGGGGACTGGGAACGGGGACAGTGACTCCGCGAGGACCTGCTGTTCCCGGTTCCCGCGGACGCGCCTCCGGCGCGCCGCCTGCCGGTTCCCGGTTTGACTATCTTTCTTCCTCCCTCCATCGGCAGGCCTTCTCATCGCCCGCGACCTGATAACCCTCACTCCGCCCATCGAGCGTGCCCTGCTGGTAGGTGCGCCGCGGAAGCGGACGCCGGCGCGTCACAACCTCGACGAGCACTTGGACGAGCTCGAGCAGCTCGTTGACACCGCCGGTGCAGTCGTCGTCGGCAGCATCACGCAGCAGATCGATCGGCCCAACCCGGCGACCTACCTCGGCAAAGGAAAGATCGACGAGCTCGGCACGCTCATCGACCAGAAGAGCGCGACGCTCATCATTTTCGATGATGAGCTCACGCCGGCACAGGGCAAAAACGTCGAAGATGCCACCGGCAAGCGCGTCATGGATCGCGCCGAGTTGATCCTCGATATTTTCGCGACGCGCGCGAGAACGAGCGAGGCCAAGCTCCAGGTCGAGCTCGCGCAGCTCGAATACATGCTGCCGCGCCTGACGCGCATGTGGACACACCTCGAGAAGACGCGAGGCGGAATCGGGATGAGGGGGCCCGGTGAGACGCAGCTCGAAACCGACCGCCGTCTCATCAATCATCGCATCAGGCAGCTCAAGGAGAAGCTCGCCGACGTTACGCGCGCGAGAGAGATCCAGCGTCAGGGGCGTCGCGGCGTGTTCCGGGCTTCACTCGTTGGTTACACGAACGCGGGCAAGTCCTCGATTCTTCGTGGTTTGTCGGGCGCGCGTGATGTTTTCGTTGAGGACCGGTTGTTCGCGACGCTCGATCCGCTCACGCGCGAGGTCGACCTCGGTGAGAACAATCGCGTGCTGCTCACGGACACCGTCGGGTTCATTCGGAAGCTGCCGCATCACCTGGTGGCGTCGTTCCGCGCGACGCTCGAGGAGGTCAGCGATGCCGACCTCCTGCTTCACGTGATCGACGCGAGCCACCACGGTTGGGAGGAGCAGCGACGCGTGGTGAACACAGTGCTCGACGAGCTCGGAGTGCACGACAAGCCGGTCCTCCACGTGTTCAACAAGATCGACCGCATCGCCTCCGAGACGCTCATTCCGCTCGAGGAGCGCATAACGAACCTGCTGCCGAATTCGGTGTTCGTGTCTGCGGAGAGCGAGAGTGGGCTCGAGCCGTTGCGTCGTGCCCTGCTCGTGAAGACGCGCGCCCTGAGGCCGGTGTCCGAGATTCGACTCGGTGCGAGCGAAGGACGCCTGCTCGCGGAAATTCACCGCCTCGGGGAGGTGGTGGAGCAGGGAACGGACGGAGCAGACCTCGTCCTTCGCGCTCGGATCGACGAGGCGCTTGCCGGACGTCTCAGGCGCGCCGGCGCGCATGTGGACGACGGTTCGAAAGGGAACGGCGCGCGAGTGCGCGCCGCGAGTGGCGATGGCGTCAGCGAAAGCGACGCGGACGGCCTGGTCGACCTTCCCTAGACCAAAGGCCAACTCCCACCTGCCGCTTGGCGGCAGACGGCCGAGCCGATTCGACCGTGCTCGGCACCAGTCTTGCGCTTTGTGCATCGAAGCAAGCGGCTGAGGTTGGTGCCGGGAGCTGGGTCACCCATATCATGACTCAGCAATCGTGCTGCTCACTCTGTGGGGGCGCGCTTCGGCAGGCGCGTCGGGAGCACCAGGACTCTTGTTGTCGCAGAAGCCTGAGATTCCGCTGTACCTCGTCGGACTCGTCATCGCCGTTTGCTCCTCCGCGGCACTGACATTCGTGGTGCGCGAGTTCGCGCGGCGCGCCGGGCTCGTCGACCCCTGCGACGAGCGAAAAGTCCATGTCAATCCGGTTCCACGAATCGGTGGCGTCGCGATCGTCCTCGCCGTCGCTGTCGCGATGACCGCGATCATCGGCCTGTTCGGGCAACACGTGCTCGCGACGAACGCGCGGGGGTTGGCGACCGTCATCGGCGGCGCCCTCGCGGTGCATCTCGTCGGGCTCCTGGACGATATCCGTCCGATGCGCGCGCGGTGGAAATTCCTCGCCCAGATCGCGGTCGCGTGCGGCGTGTACATCGCGGGCCTGCGAGTCACGACGCTCTCACTGCCCGTCGCGGGTATCGTGAACCTCGGGAGCGTCATCGGGATGCTCTTCACCATCGCATGGTTCGTAGGCATAACGAACGCCTTCAACCTGATCGATGGCCTCGATGGCCTCTCGGCCGGTGCCGCGATGTTCTCCCTGACCACT
>JBKOYV010000294.1:0-14636 GCA_046725585.1 Gemmatimonadota bacterium
GGTCAGACTCCGTTCTCATCGTTCCAACGCGGCGCGTTGGAACGATGAGAACGGAGTCTGACCCCTTTCGTCACGGAACGTCCCAAGGCCTTTCAAAAGGCTGCAGCACGCAGCGTGTGCTCCAGCCATTGAGGCTCACACAGGTCGTTAAGGGTTCTGATGTGGTCTGTGGGTGCGTCAACGGCAACCACGAACGGCAACCACGAACGCTGACCACGCTGATCTGTCGAACGCTGTGGCCGCTGAATCGTTCTCTGGCGCGAGCCACTCGACCGAGCTCCGGCGGAAACTCGGGGATCACGGGGCGACAGGTTAACCACACTCGGTGATGCTCATTAACAGCAAGCAGCGGCCGCTGTTCTCCGCCCGAGTCGAGGACAGATGAGACGCCCGCTCCTGACCGCTCTCGCCGCCAGCGCATTCGTTTCATCTCGCGCGGCCAGCCAAGGCGCTGACCGTCCCCGATTGTGGGGAGGGCTCGAGCCCGGGCGGTACGCAGTGGGCTTCAGGCAATTGCTTCTCCGCGACAGCTCTCGCCCGGCGCTCGCCGCGGAGGATGGCGCACGCGTCACGAGCGTGCCCGGCCGACAGATGCAGATCGCCATCTGGTACCCCGCGCGACCGACGGCGCAGCGCAGCATGGTATACGGCGAGTACATCGACCGCCTGGGCCAGGAGCTCGATTTCGGCCCGATCGACGACGCGAAGCGACGTCTGGCCGTTCGAGAGTTCATGGAGCTGCCGGCTGGCTTGGGCGGTGACACGACCGCCCTTTGTCGAGCCCTCCCGAGGCTCAGAGGGATCTCGACCGCGGCGCATCTCGACGCGCCTCCGGTACCGGGACGATTTCCGCTGGTCCTCTTCCAGGAGTATCGCGCACCGGCATCGAACAGCATCCTGGCGGAGTACCTGGCGAGCTACGGCTACGTCGTGGTTTCGCCGACGCTCAAGGGCACGTACGACGCCGCACCGGAAACGAGCGACCGCGGGCTCGAGACCCACGTGGCAGACCTGCGGTTCGTTCTCTCTGCCGTGGACTCCCTTCCGTTCGTTGCGCTCGATCGGATCTCGGCGTTAGGCGTCGGCATTGCCGCATCGGGTGCGCTCGCGCTCCAGATGCGAACGCCGGCAGTACGTGCGCTGGTGAGCCTCGAAGGCGGGATCACGACCGCGCTCGAGCTCGGGCTTCTTGCGGCGACGCCCTACTACGACGTCGCCAGCGTGCGCGTGCCGATGCTCGCCATCACTGCGCCTCACCCGTCGGTGGATGCGGCACGTCTCGACGTCTTCCGGTACGCACCGCGTCACCTCGTGCACTTCCCACGCATGGGTGAGTTCTGGTTCCTGAACTTCGGGATGCTGGAGCGTGAGGTCCCCGGCATCATCGGCGCGCCTCCGGGCGACGTAGGCAGCGGTTTCGAGTGGGGCGCCCGGTGGGTGCGAACCTTCCTGGACGCCTACATACGATCCGACGCGAACGCGCTCGCCATGCTCGCCAGCGGCAGATCCCCCGCCGGAGCTCCCGACGGACTCTTCACCGTCGCCTCGCGCGAGGCGCTTCCACCGCCGCCCACGGTGGCCGAGCTGAAGCAGATCCTCGAGCGCGGCGGCGTTCAGGCGGTCGACTCGCTCATCGACCAGCGTCGTCGCGCCGACTCGCAGCCGATCCCCAACGACTACTTCGCGGCCGTGAGCTCGTGGCTCGGCAACACCGGTCGCGACCGGACGGGCGCTGCGCGACACGCGCTCGCGGTCCGTCGGGCATCGCTGTACCCGAGGTCCGCACGAGCGCGGTTGGCGTTAGGGTTGAGCGCCGTGTCGCGCGACTCCTCACTCGCGCGGACCGAGTTGACCGAGGCGCTGCGGCTGCTCCCGGATGACACGGACCCGGTGCTCGATGTGGCCGCGCGCACACGCATCGAGCGTCAGGCGCGCGACGCGTTGGCTCGTCTGGGTGCCGCGCGCTGAACGAACGGCCGCTGTGTCATCCGAGATGCGGCTCAAGGTCTTCGCCGCTAGAACCGATGACCGAGCACCAAGGACCTACCGCCAAAAACTGACGACTCGCCCGGACACCTCGTGATGTCGGGCGAGTCATGAGTCATTAGTGGTCGGTCATAGGTACTCGGTCATCAGTTCCCGGAATCCGTGATGAACCGATTCCTGGGGCTGCAGCCGTTCACATGTCCGCGTACGTCCGCGATGACGCAGTTCTCTAGTGTGCAACCAGCGCTGTTATTCGTTTTCCCACTACCCGCCCATGCCCCGGAACTCGCCTCGAGCTCCGACGATTCCTGAATCATGGCACCCTCCCCCTCCCCCTCCCAATCGACAACCAGCAAGGCGATTCACCCCGCGTGGGTCGCCCTCGCGGTGACGTTTTTCGTCCTGCTGTCCGCCGCTGCTGTACGCGCGACCCCCGGTGTCCTTTTCCTTCCCCTCGAGCGGGAGTTCCACTGGTCCCGGTCGACCGTCTCGCTCGCCGTCTCCGTCAACATCCTGCTCTACGGCCTCGTCGGCCCCTTTGCCGGCGCGCTCATGCAGCGACTCGGCGTTAGGCGCACGACCATCATCGCGCTCACGCTTCTCGCCTCCGGCGTCTCGCTCGCCACGCTCGTGACCAAGCCGTGGCAGCTGGTCCTGCTCTGGGGCGTCGTCGTCGGCACGGGCAGCGGCATGGCCGCGCTCGTCCTCGGCGCCACGATCGTGAACCGATGGTTCGTCGCACGGCGCGGGCTGGCCATGGGGATTCTCACCGCGAGCACGGCGACCGGGCAGCTCATCTTCCTCCCCATGCTCGCGGCGGTCATCGAACGAAGTGGCTGGCGGTTCGGGGTTCTGATCGTCGCGTCCGCCGCTGCGCTCATGATCCCCGTGGTATTCGCGCTGCTGCGCGAGCGACCCGGTGACGTCGGGTTGACCGCATACGGAGGCACGGATAGCGCGGGACCATCCGCAACGACGGCGAACCCGGCGCGCATCGCCATAGAGGCCCTGCACGATGGTCTCCGTTCGCGTGACTTCTGGCTGCTGACGCTGACGTTCGTCATCTGCGGCGCCTCCACCAACGGCCTTGTCGGAACGCATCTGATCCCGGCCGCGCACGATCACGGCATCCCCGAAGTGCGCGCCGCGAGCCTACTCGCGATCATGGGAATTTTCGACCTCGCCGGCACCACCGCGTCGGGTTGGCTCTCCGACCGCTGGGATAGCCGGCGACTGCTCGCCTGGTATTACGGGCTGCGCGGGCTGTCGCTGCTGTTCCTGCCGTTTGCGCTGAGCACGCCGGGCGCGGCGCTCTGGGTCTTTGCCGTGTTCTACGGTCTGGACTGGATCGCGACGGTCCCGCCAACGGTCAAGCTCGCGACCGATGCCTTCGGCGCCGCGCGTGCCCCGGTGATGTTCGGCTGGATCGCCGCCGGTCACCAGGTGGGGGCGGCGCTCACCGCGCTGAGCGCCGGCTGGGTCCGCACGACGTTAGGCGACTACCAGGCCGCCTTCTGGGCCTCGGGTACACTGTGCCTCGTCGCCGCGCTGCTCGCGTTGCAAGTGCGCGGACGCGGCCCGAGGCGGATCCCGGCGTTAGGTCTGGCTGGCGCGACCGACTGATTTCGGATTGACGATCAAAGGCGATCAAAAGGGTCAAAAGGGGTCAGAGTCGTTTGAATTCGAGATCTCTGAAAACCAGAGCTCCCTGCATTCAAGCGACTCTGACCCCTTTGATCGCTTTCAAACGACTCTGACCGCTTTGATCTCGCTGACGCCTTTGATCCCGCGATCCTGCAACGCATACGCGAGCGAGTCCACGCAATGTGCAGCCAGCTCGGTCGAGTCGTAGGCGTAGCCCGCGACCTCGTCGCTCTTCCACTGCCAATCCTCGACCCGCGTGGCGTCGGCGCGCAGCACCGTCTCGCGAAGCGGCACCGGGTTCGGGCCACCACTCGCATTGCCGCGCCCAACCTGGCCTTCCCACTCGATGATCATGAGACGCCCGGTCGCCACCGTGTCGGGCCGCGTGCGAACCCACGACAACGTCAGCGCCACCGGGCCGAGCTGCACCATGCAGCGGCCGGGAACGCGATGGACCTCGAGCGGAACCTCGACATCGTCCCGGTTCACCGTCGCAGCGCGCTTCGCGACCTCGGCGGCGAGCCGGTCGAACTCTCGACCGAGGTGCGTGATCGCGCGATGCGAGCCGAGGAACGTGTCGCGCTGCTGCGTGGCGCGATGCTCATCCGGCACCGGCGCTCCCGCGGCGTCTGCCGGGCGACGCGTCGCGCCGCCTAACGCCGCAACGCCGTCGATGATCCAGTCCGCGCACTGCCCGACATCGCCGAGGAGTCTCGCCGGTGTTTTGCGCAGCCATGCCGGCAGCTCGGTGCGATCGAGGAGCACGACGCGCACCGAGTCGGGTCCATTCGCGGTGATGCGACGCTTGATCGCCGCCGCGTCCGCCTTCGTCGTCGCGTCCTTGCCCCACAGGTGCTGATGCAGGACAACCACCACGCGAGCCGATTTGCCGAAAACCCCGGCGCGAGGCGCATCGAGCAGCTCGGCTGCGGTGCTGGTCCACACGGGACGTTGCGGCGGGATGCTCGGCAGTCGGAGCGTCAACTGTCGCTCGAGCTCACGGAGCACGCGGGTGTCGTACTCGGCCGACGACACAGCGACGTCGAACGCGATACCGGAGGGCTTGCTGATCACCGGCGGATTACCCCTTGTGGCGGAAGGTGATGCGTCCGCGGCGGGAGGTCGTGCGGCGAGACCTCCACGCGCACGCGGTCGCCGTTGAGATCACGAACGTGAAACCGGTGCCCTAACGGCTCGGGCGCGACGGCCGTCCACGACGCCGCGCGGCGGCCATCTTGAGCTGTCGTGCCTCGCTGGGCTTCACGTAGTGCCGCTTCCGACGGAGATCCTTCAGGATCCCGGCCTTGAGAACCTTCTTCTTGAACGTCTTGAGCGCCCAGTCCAGCCGGTCGCTCTCTTCCAGCGTAACCTCGATCATTGCTAGCTCCGAGGTGAAATGACACCGCACCCGATGTGAGCGCGGGTAGTACAGGTACTTGGCAAGCGAATGGCCGGCTCCGGGTGCGGAACCCGAGCCGGCCTGCCACGAGCCGCTTCAAACACGAAAGGGGCCACCGCGAGAGCGACGCCCCTTTGGTCGACGGAGTTGTGCGCATCATGCGCGCTTTTACCGCACCGAAACGTAGCCGACGGGAGGTGCCGCGTCAACGCGCGGCGCCTTGCAGCCCTACGGTTCGACGCCCGGGCTGTACCGCTTCACGGTCTGCGCGTCGACGTCCGCCGCCGTGAACGCCACCCGCTTCATCGCGCCCTTCGCGAACATCTCGGCCTGGTCGCTGTGGTACGGAGAGTCTTCCCGCGAGCTCTCTCCATACGCCAGCACCGAGTACGCGGTCGGGACATCCTTCCCGAACTCGATCGCGAGAATCCACCCATCGCCCCCGATCGCCTGACGCTTGCCATCCGGCGTATCGGCGAAGTTGAGCACGCGGAAGCAGCCCAGGAACCCGCTGCACCCACCCACCGGCACGTCGACCTTGCCCATTCGTACGCGGTGCACGTCGCCCCACGCGAGGCCCGGGTCGCCATAGCGCCTCGTCGTCTCCGTCACCGCCTGCGCGAACGCGCGCGCCGCGACCGCCGGGTTCCTGAGCCCGCGCGGTGTCGCCGCCGGCTTGTCGATGCCCCACGGCTCGGCGAACAGCGAATCGGCAGCGACGCCCTGCTGGTAGAGCCGCCACCAGCTCTCGAACAGCACCGCGCCGCGGCTCGTCGGCCCGGCGGCGTTCTCCCATTTGGCCAGCATGTCCGCGGCGCTCGCGGTGGCGGCGTCGGGGGTGGACGACTTCACCGCCGCGATCAGGTCGTCCTTCACGCGATCGGCGAGCAGCATGCGATACGAGTGCTTGAGCGTAATGACGTCCTCGAGGCTCAGCTTTCTCTGCGGGTCGATGAGCGTGAGCGCCATCTGCGTCCGGAGCCCGACCCTCGGCTCCGGAAAGTTCGCCGGATACTTCGACCGGTCGAGCACCTGCCGCAGCGTGGTGTGATAGGGTGGGTCGTTCGAGTTCTGCACGTAGCCACCCTTCGGGTTGAGCATCTGCGGGAGCGAGTCGAAGTCCACGTAGCGGGTCCACACGTCCGTGGTTCCCCGCGCCGGGATCGCGACGCTGTCGCCGCCGCTCGCGTGAGGCAGCGACGGGATGGTCGCGTTCCACACGTAGTAGATGTTCCCCGCCCTGTCCGCGTACGTGAAGTTCGAGTTGAAGCGACTGCGCATGCGCATCGCGGTCTTCCACTCCGCGAGCGACTTTGCGCGCATCATGTGAAGGAACTGCTCGCCACCGCGGAAGTCACCTTCGTCCGCGGCGCGAAGCACGTAGATCTTGCCGTTCCCGCGCCAGATCACGGGCCCGAGCGGCGTGCGCCAGGACTCGCGCGTCTCGGTCGAGTACCCGTCGCCGTTCTTGTACGTCACGGTCGTCAACTCTCGCTGGAGCGGAAGCGACGTCCCGTCGAACAGATACCGATCCGTTTTCCCCGGATCGACATCCAGGGCATAGATCTCGTCGAGGTCCGGGGAGTTGTTCGTGGTAGACCAGCCGAGGTCCTTGTTGAAGCCGCCGATCACCCCGAACGGTCCGCCGATGCGAAAGTCGCCGTAGAAGTCGAGCACGCCCGGTACCGTCATGGCGCCTTCGTAGTAGCCCGACGTCCAGGCGAGGTGCGGGTTGCGCAACAGGATCGCGCGGCCCGACTTGGTGCGACTCGGCGCAAATGCCCATGCGTTCGATCCTTCCTCGATCGGATCTACTCCTTCGTTGGACGGCTCAGCGGCTGAGCTCGCTTGTCCGGGCCGGCGGCTTTCGTTAGGCGCCACCCGGGCGAGGAAGCGGCGGGTCGTGGCGAGGGCGGCCGTGGTCACGTCACGCGCCGCAACGTCGTAGCCGGTGAAGTCGGGCCTGTACCCGTCAGGAAACTCCCGCGGATGAAGCTCGATGTAGCGGTTCACGCCCGCGGCAAAGCCCTCGTACGCGTCGCGAGTCGCCTGCTCGAGCCGCGGATAATTCTCGACGGCGAGCGCGTACTCATGCTGCGCGCTGAAGTCGCTCTCCATGCTGTCCCGCCCGAACCACTTCCCCATCTCGCCTCGTGCGCGGAGGAGGCCCAGCGCGACGCGCGACCCGTAATCCTCGAGTTGGACGTACCCGAGGGCGTAATACGCCGCCTTGAGATTCTCCGCGCGGATGTGCGGAACGCCGTGGGCGGTGCGCCGGACTTCGACCTGGCGCGCCAGCGCCGGGGCCGGAGTCGGCGCCTGCGCTGCCAGCGTGGAACCGAAAAGCAGGGTAACGAGCGGTGTGATGATATGAGGACGCGTGGCGATCACGGATCCGTGGCTCCTGCGGAATGATTGGACCGGTCAAACGAACGGGCGCGCCGCCGCATTCGTCCGGACATTCTACGCGCTCGTCAGGCGGCCTGCTGACCGACGCGAATGACGACGCGATTCATGAAAGAACCTTCACGTAATCGATATGGCGTTAGGGCACGAGTGATGTTCTATTGAGTGCCGCAATTTGCGGCGAGGCTCTGGCTCCCGCCGCCGTTGTCTCCTTCCCGCAACGGCTTTCCTTCAGAGAAAGAGAGAGGTGTCGATGAGGACGAGCACAGTTGTCCGAACACTCGCTCGAGCCGCGTTCGTCGGAACGCTAGCGGCAGGATGCCTGGCCGCGCAAACCCCACAACAGGGCACGATCACCGGGCGGGTCACTGACGCCGCCAACAACCAGCCGGTAGCAGCTGCCCAGGTCAACATTGTCGGCACGACGTTAGGCACCCAGGCGAATCAGGAAGGTCAGTTCACGATTCGCGGCGTCGCTCCGGGCACGGTGGAGGTCCGCGTCCTGCGCGTCGGCTTCGCCGAGACGAAGCAGACGGTCACGGTGACGGCCGGCCAGACCGTGACCGCGGACATCCGGATGCGCGCGGTCGTCACCACACTCGCTCCCGTCGTCACGACAGCGACCGGCGAGCAGCGCCGCGTGGAAGTCGGCAACGCCATCGCGCAGGTCGACGCGGCGAAGATCGTCGAAACGCAAGCCGTGTCGAACATCGCCGACGTGCTGGTCGGCAAGGCACCGGGGGTCATGGTCTTTTCGGGCACGCAGACGGGTGCCGGCGTCCGCGTGCGCGTTCGCGGAACGAGCTCGCTGTCCCTGACGAATAACCCGATTTACGTCATCGACGGCGTGCGAGTCGAGGGCGCGACTGGATCGCTCCCCAACTCAGGAGCTGGTACGGGCTCGCTCACGACGAGCATCAGCGTTGGCGGCACCACGCCAAGTCGTGCCGGGGACCTCAACCCGGAGGAGATCGAGAGCATCGAGATCGTCCGGGGCCCGTCCGCGTCCACACTCTACGGAACGGACGCCGCGAACGGCGTCATCGTCATCACGACCAAGAAGGGCGTCGCGGGTCGCACTCAGTGGACCTACTACACCGAGCAGGGCGCGCTCCGAGACTACAACAACTATCCCACCGCGTTCTGGGGCTGGCGAACGGGCACCACGGCGGCGACGACGTCGACCCGTTCGAACACCGTCCAGTGCTTCCTCTCGCAAGTCGCCGCCGGAACGTGCGTCCAGGACAGCGTCACGACATACAACCTGCATGACGACAAGGAGTCGACGCCGTACGGGACCGGCTACCGCCAGCAGCACGGCCTCCAGGTTCGCGGTGGCTCAGAGACGATCCGCTACTTCGTCCACGGCGAGTACGAGGACGAGGATGGCGTCACGAAGGTGCCACAGTTCGAGGACCGTTGGCTCGCGGCGCACAAGCTGTCGCTCACGCCGAAGCAGGAGAGCCCGAACCACCTAACGAGGATGACGGCGCGTGCCAACTTCAACATCGCGCTGAGCCGTACCGCCGACCTCGCGATCAACACCGGCTACATCTCGCAGGACCTGCGCCTCCCGCAGAGCGACGACTCCGGTACGGACGGCATTGCCGCCAACGTCTACGGCGGCCCGGGGTTCAAGTACAATCTGACGGCCGCGGGCGACACGCTCTACGGATGGCGACAGTTCACCCCGCGCGACGTCTACCAGCAGGTAACCACCCAGAGCATCGAGCGGGTCATCTCGTCCGCGGCAAGCAACTGGCGCCCACGAGAATGGTTCGCAGCGCGCGCCAACTTCGGCGTCGACTACATCAACCGTCTGGACACGCAGATCTGCCGCTTCGCGAACTGCCCGAACAACGGCGACAACCGCCAGGGCTTCAAGCGCGACAACCGCACGAACTTCTTCATCTACACACTCGACGCGGCCGGCACCGCCACCAAGCGCCTCGCCGAGACGATCGAGTCGAAGACCACGCTCGGCGTGCAGTACTACCGCAACCTGCTCGACCGGAGCGGGGCGACCGGTACCTTCCTCGCGCCCGGAGCGGTAACCGTCACGGGCGCGGCGAACAAGATCGCCGACGAAGCCACGAGCGAGAGCCGCACCCTCGGCGGCTACCTCGAGCAGAACCTCGCGTTCCGCGACCGACTGTTCGTCACGGCCGCCGTGCGATCCGACCGTAACAGCGCGTTCGGCGCCGACTTCAAGACGGTCTTCTACCCGAAGCTCGCCGTGTCGTGGGTCGTGTCGGACGAGTCCTTCTTCCCGCAGGCAAGCTTCCTCAACCAGCTCCGACTGCGCTCCGCGTACGGTGCGTCCGGCGTCCAGCCGGGAACGACCGACGCCGTCCAGTTCTATTCGTCGACGACCACCCGCGGCGAAAGCGGCGACCAGACGGGCGTCGTGTTCACGACGGTCGGGAACCGAGACCTGAAGCCGGAACGATCAACGGAGCTCGAAGTCGGTATCGACGGCACGTTCTGGAGCAGCCGCATCACGACTGAGCTCACGTACTACAACAAGTCGTCGAAGGACGCGCTGGTGAGTCGCACGCTCCCGCCATCGCTCGGACTCGGGAACACGACCCGCTTCGAGAACCTCGGCGAGGTGCGCAACTCTGGCTTCGAGATGCTCATCAACGCGCAGCTCCTGCGGAAGCGCGCGCTTGGCTGGGACGTCACGCTCAACGGCTCGACGAACGACAACGAGCTCGTGAGCCTGGGCGGTGTACCCAACATCATCGGCACCACGCAGTCGCAGAAGGAAGGCTACCCGCTCAACGGCTGGTGGTCGCGCATGTATACGGGCTTCGAGGACAAGAACGGCGACGGTATCATATCGGCAGCGGGCTGCGCCAACGTCGCGGCGCAGAACACGGCAGCCTGCGAGCTCTTCGTCACCGACACCAACGTCTTCATTGGCTATCCGACGCCGAAGCGAGAGTTCGCGCTGTCCAGCGGGATCGATCTGTTCAACCGCCGTCTGCGCCTGGCTGCAATGGCCGACTACAAGGGCGGCCACAAGACCTACAACAACACCGAGCGCATTCGCTGCGCGAGCCGCAACAACTGCGCTGGGTTGATCAGCAAGAACGCGTCGTTCGAGCAGCAGGCGCGCGTGGCGCTCGTCCGCGACCATCCGAGCCGCTCGGTGGCGGGCTTCTTCGAGGATGGCGACTTCATTCGCTTCCGCGAGCTCTCGCTGTCGTACACGGCCCCGCAGTCGTGGGCCGCGCGCTATCTGCGCGGGCGCAGCCTCGTTGTCTCGGGGGCCATGCGCAACATCGGCGTCATCTGGACCAAGTACACGGGCGTGGATCCCGAAGCCTTCGGCACCACCGGCGATGCCCCGTCCGAGTTCCAGGCGTTCGCTCCGCCGACCTACTTCGCGCTCCGCCTCAACCTTGGATTCTGAGGATATCGACCGAATGCACGCATATATGACGAAAGCCGCAAAAACCAGCCGCCTAACGGCCGCGGTGATTGCAACCGCGATCTCGCTCGGGATCTCGGCATGTCAGTCGACCGACGAGATCCTGGCCGTCACCGACCCGGACATCATCAACCCGGACGACATCACCTCTGCTGCCGGCGCGAACGCGGTACGAATCGGAGCGCTCCAGCGCCTGAATGCGGCAACGAGCGGCGGCACCTCGAACGACGAAGGCATCTTCATGCTCGGCGGCCTGTTTGCCGACGAATACAACAACGGCGATTCATTCATCGACCGCCAGTCGCTCGATCAGCGCGTCATCACGCTGCAAAACAGTTTCCTGACCAGCGCGAATCGCTCTCTCCACCGCGCTCGCCTCTCGGCGATCCAGGCAATCGACCTGCTTCGCGAGTTCAATCCAACGGCACCGGCGGCCGACTTCGCCGAGATGTATTTCGTCCAGGCGTACGTCGAGAACATCGTGGCGGAGCACTACTGCAACGGCGTCGTGTTCAGCTCAGTCGTCGACGGACAGCCGGAGTACGGCACGCCAATGAAGGTCGACGATGCGCTGGCGCTCGCCCTGGCTCATGCCGATTCCGGCCTGGCGCTCGTCACCGGCACGACGGCGGCTGACGTACGCGTCCGCAACGCGCTGCGCGTGGTGAAAGGACGCATTCTGCTCAACATGAATCGCCCGGCCGATGCTGCAGCGGCCGTTGGGACGGCCACGAGCGGCGTACCGAATTCGTTCGTGTACCAGATGCTGCATTCGCAGACGACGAGAGACAATCAGATCTGGTCGTTCAACAACAGCCAGCGTCGCTACAGCGTCAGCACGGCCGAGGGGATCAACGGCCTCAACTTCGCGACCGCGAACGACCCGCGCATCCCGATCTGCCAGGGTGGCGATGCCGCATGTCGCGCGATCGGTGTCACGCAGGACGTTCGCGACGACCTCACCAAGCCCATCTACGTGCAGCGCATCTGGCCGACGCGCGACGCCGCCGTCACGATTGCCAGCGGGATCGAGGCTCGCATGATCGAGGCGGAAGCAGCGTTCCGGGCAGGCGATCCGGCCGGCGCGGTCGCGATCCTCAACGCCGCGCGCGCCACGGTCACCGGCCTAGCTCCGCTCGTTGACCCGGGCACCGACCCGGCACGCGTGGATCAAATCTTCCGCGAGCGCGCGTTCTGGATGTTCTCGACGGGTCACCGCACTGGCGATCTGCGGCGCCTCATTCGCCAGTACGGCCGCGCCGCGAACTCGGTCTTCCCGACGGGCGCGTGGCATAAGGCCGGCAACTACGGCTCCGACGTGAACATCCCCATTCCGCAGGCCGAGCAGAACAACCCGAACGTGCCGGGCGGAGCAACGACCTGCATCGACCGGGTTGCCTAACGACCGGGAGACGGGAAGCGGGAGACGGGAGACGTAATAGCCCTCGGGAGTCTCTACACGAGATGAGCCTCCCGAGGGTTTACGCTTCTTACCCGCTTCCCGCTTCCCGTCTCCCGCTTCCCGCTACTTACTGCCCCGCCTGCGCGATGAGCGTCGGCAGCATGCTCGGATGCATGCCAGGTGTCACCGACTTGAGCTCGAGCGTCAGCGTGAACTTCGAGAACTTCGCCTTGACCTGAACCGGATACCGGTTCGCGTCCTCGGTGAACCACACCTGCGCCTCGCCGTCGTCCGAGAAGAGGCCGCTCGTCTGAATCGTGGGACGAATCACCGTCGTCGGGAACGTGCCCGCGTCCACCGTGATCGTCTCCTGCCGCAGCCCAGTGAGTACCACCGGGTTCTTGTCCGGGCGGAAGTAGCGGTCATCGCGCCGTGTCTCTCCAACGCGCACACCCGCCGTCCGAACCGCGTAGATGAACGAGCCATCGTCCAGCGGATTCGCTACGCTCGCCCGCACGGAGTCGCCTTCCTTCTGGTACTCGGAGCGCTCGGGATAGATCTCGTACGTCGTCGTTCTCTTGTAGCGACCCTCCGAGATCTGCTGGCGATGCCGCAATGACGCGAGCGTCTCGACATCGATCCAGCTCTCGTAGCGGTCATGCACCCGGAAGAACGGGATGCCGCCGTCCACCGAGAACACGACGTGGTACGCCGGCCGGCCGCGCACGATCTCGATGCCGTCGACCTTCATGCGAGCCGTACCCGCGTGGACGCGGCTGAAGGTCGCCTTGTACACGAGCTCCTCGCCAACCGCGTAGGGAACCGCCGCGGCATTGACCGAGGCCGCAGTGGGCTGCACGACCCGCAAGTGCGCCGGCTGCGCACCAGCTCCCACCGCAGAAATCATCAGCATGCCTAACGCGGCACCGGCCCGGACGGCACTGGCGACCACGCGTCCCATGCTTCGTTCATTCAGGCTAATCACGCTGCGCATTGTCCCACCTCGTCCTGTTCTCGAAATCGATTTCGAACCGTCATGCGTGCGTACGCCGGTCTTCAGCGACCGGATTGCCGTACGTTTCGCTTCAGAAACATGCATGACAGTGAGGTTCATATCTGAAGAATCCATCCAACAAAAAAAGATTTCCTACCGCAACGAGCTCAGCACCTTGGCAAGCGCCAGGCGCTCAGTGGGTCCAAGCGACTCGGCGAATGCGCTCTCGACCTCGGCAACCACCCGCGCGCCTTCCTCGGCCTTTTCCTTCCCAAGAGGCGTGAGCTCGGCTCGCTTGCTCCGCCGGTCCGCAGGGTCGTCCACCCGCCGAACCAGCCCGTCGGTCTCGAGGCGATCCACCAACGTGGTCACGTTCGAGGCGACACACTGCTGCTCCTCGGCGAGCAGACGCAGCGGCACCGGCTCCTTGGACTTCGCGATCTGCGACAGCACCTTGTACTTCGCCACTGACAACCCGACGGACTTCAACGCCTCCTCGAGCCGGGCGAATTGGCTCCGGCCGGCGTCCAGCAGCATGAAGAAGATCGGGTCCCTGCGCTCAGTTTCTTTCACATGTGTACTTTACACCTGACGCTCTTCCGGCGCAAGACCGGACTTTTCGTTCACCGATAGCCGAAAGACATCGGGCCGCGCGTAGTGCCCCACAACGTCGAGGTCGAACTTCCCGCGAATCGTGTCGCCGAGGTCGATGTCCGCCGTTAGGATCGCGGCTTCGTCATAGACGGGGCCGGCAAGGACCTCGCCGAGCGGACTCACGATGCAGCTGCCACCGCGGGTCACGATCGCGTCGGGGTCGGAGGGCAAGGCGCCGGGATAGTCGGGCGGATAATCGCTTCGCCGCGCGAACTGGTTACAACTCAGGACGAAGCAGCGCCCCTCGAGCGCGATGTGTCTCATGCTCGCGAGCCACCCCTCTCGGCTGTCGGCCGTGGGTGCCAGGTACAGTTGAACGCCCTTGGCGTACAGCGCCGTGCGGTAGAGGGGCATGTAGTTCTCCCAGCAGATAGCCGCTCCCAGCTTTCCAATCTCGGTGTCGAATACCGGCATCGTGCTGCCATCGCCCTGCCCCCAGACGAGCCGCTCGCTTCCGGTTGGAACGAGCTTCCGGTGTTTGCCGAGGTAGTCGCCGTTAGGCGCCAAGAAGAGCACCGTGCAGTAGAGCGTCCCGCCGTCGCGCTCGATGACCCCGATGACGAGATGCGTTTCAGCGTCGCGCGCGATGGCGCCGAGCTCGTCGACGACCGGTCCGGGCACGTCGACGCTCGACTCCCAGTACCGTCGGTACCAGTCACGACCTTCAGGGGTGCGCTCGCCGACAACCGCCCCGAACGTCATCCCTCGCGGATAG
>JBKOYV010000360.1:0-6319 GCA_046725585.1 Gemmatimonadota bacterium
TGGGGGGCCGTTAAAATTTGGTACAATTGGGGACAGTGTCTAATCTATTTATTCCACCGAACATGCTTTGTATTAATGAGATTCGACTCTGACCCCATTCGCATCCTTTGCATGCTGGCCGCGTTCGAACCGGCGGCCGCCCAGGTAAAGGGGACCGCCACGTACCGCGAGCGGATCGCGATGCCGACCGGCGCCGTCTTCGAAGCGACGCTCGAAGACATATCGAAGGCCGACGCGCCGGCCGACGTGATCGGCCGCGCCCGCATCGAGAAGCCCGGCAACGTACCCATCCGATTCGAGATCCAGTACGACAGCTCGCGGATCGTTCAGAGCCACCGTTACGTCGTGCGGGGTCGTATCCTCGTCGACGGCAAACGGTGGTTCGTCACCGACCAGAGCTACCCGGTGCTCACGCAGGGGCGCGGCAAGGAAGTATCGCTGCTGCTGCGACGAGCGAGCGGGTCTGGAACGCCCGGACCGGGCAGTCAGGCGTTAGGCATGCTGCCCGCCACATTCACTGGCGATCTGCCCTGCGCCGATTGCCCCGGCATCCGCCACCAACTCGAGCTGTTCGCCGACACGACCTTCTTCCTCCGGATGGAGTATCTCGGCAAGGGCGACAGCGCGAAGTACGACGACATCGGAATCTGGGCCGTCTCGAGGAATCGAGACACGCTGGTGCTGTTCGGCAATGCGCCCGCGCGGGTGAAGCTCGCCGTCAGGGATGCGAACACGCTCCGCAAGCTCACCCCGGCGGGCACGAACATCACGTCGTCGCTCAACTACGACCTCACCCGCACGACGAACGCCCAGCCCCTGGAGCCGCGGCTCCGCTTGCGTGGGATGTACATGTACATGGCCGACGCCGGCCGATTCACGGAGTGCCTAACGCGCCGAACCTGGCCGGTGGCCCAGGAAAAGGACAACGCCGCCCTGGAAGCGGCGTACGCCAAGGCTCGTCGGCGGCCAGCCGATACGTTGCTCATCGACCTCGACGCGCAGGAGGCGGTGCGGCCGAAGATGGAGGGCGGAGGCCGCCAGCAATCGCTCGTGGTGGAGCGATTCGGCGGCGTGTGGCCCGGAGAGAGCTGCGGGTCGCGGACTTCGACCGAACCACTCGAGAACACCTACTGGAAGCTCACACGTCTCGGGACGACTCCGGTGAACGTCACGTCCGGAACACGGGAGATCCACCTCATTCTGCAGCCGGCTTCGCGACGTGTGACCGGGTTCAGTGGCTGCAACCCGCTGACGGGCAGCTACGAGCTGACCCGCGATCGCCTCACGTTCGGCGAGATGGCCGGGACCATGATGGCGTGTCCGACCGGCATGGAAACAGAGCGCGCGTTCCCCGCAGCGCTCCGGCAAGTGAGCACCGCGAAGATCACGCGACAGCACCTCGACGTGTTCGACGCCTCGGGGAAGTTCCTTGCCCGCTTCGAGGCCCGCCATATGAAGTGACGCGAAGTAACTCCAACCGAATTGCACCATGTCGTTCTCGAGTGTGTTGCTGTCGGTGGTGCTCGCCCACACGCTCGTCGCCCAGATTCCTGGCGTCGCGAGCTCGTCCTCGGCTGCTCCCCAGCAAGAGCAACCCGCCGACCCGCTCGGACGCACCACCCCGCGCGGGACCATCTCCGCGTTCATCCGGGCGGTGGATCGCGACGACATGGTGGGTGCCGCGCGGTACATGCAGGTCACCGAGAGCCAGCGTCGAAACACCGAGACGCTGGCGCGTGACCTGAAAGGCCTGATTGACCGCTATTTCAGCGAGCCGGTCACGAGCATCAGCGACTCGCCGGACGGCGCGCTCGACGACGGGCTCCCGATCGATCGCGAGCGCGTCGGTCCGCTCACCATTGGAGAATCGAAGACGGACATCACGCTCGTACGCGTGACCGACCCACAGGCCGGGCGCGTCTGGCTCATCTCCTCCGAAACACTCGCACAGGTTCCGACGCTTCGCCGCTCGATCGCACGCACCTGGATCGAGCGTGTGATGCCGACGACGCTCATGAGCCGCGAGCTGTTCGGGATCTCGATCGCACACTGGATCGTGCTGGTCGCGTCCTTTGCCGTGCCCTTCGCCCTGCTGACTCTTCTTTCGGCCGCGTTCCTTCTCCTCGCCAGACGGATCCTCAGAGATCCCGCACGGCGGCGCAACGTGCGCGAGTGGTACGCCTTCACCCGGTGGCCGGGGATTCTCGCGTTGACGCTCGTCATTCAGCTGTCGGCGATGCGCTTCCTGGGATTTCCGCTGTCGTTCCGCATCGCCTACGCGCACGTCGGGCTCGTGGTGCTGGTGATCGCGTTGACGTGGTTGGTGCGCCGGGTTCTGACGCTCGGGTTCGCGCGCACGCGCACCCTGGTGTGGGGGCGCGACAGCACCAGCACGCAGTCTCTCCTGCTGCTTGGTGAGCGGCTGGCCAAGGTGCTCGTCGTCGTGATCGCCGTCATTGCGATCCTGACGATTGTCGGTGTGAACACCAAGACCGCACTCGCCGGCCTTGGCATCGGCGGCGTGGCGCTCGCCCTCGGCGCACAGAAGACGGTGGAGAACCTGCTCGGTGGCGTGTTTCTCTTGAGCGACCGGGCGCTCGCGGTAGGCGACACGTGCAGCATCTCGAATCGCATCGGTGTCGTCGAAGACATCACGCTGCGTTCGGTTCGACTCCGAACGCTGGAGCAGACGCTGTTGTCGATCCCGGCGGGAACGCTGTCGCAGTCGAGCGTCGAGAACTTCGCCACACGAGCAAAGATCCTGGCGCAGACCACGCTGCGTGTGCGCTACGGCACGACTGCCGAGCAGCTCCGATCGATACTCACCGGGATCCAGCGTCTCATCGCCGAGAATCCAAAGATCGACACGCAGTCCTCGCGTGTTCGGCTCGTGAACTTCGGAGAGCGGGCGGTCGAGATCGAGCTCTTCGCGTACGTGCTCACGGCCGAATTCCTCGAGTTCCTCGCCATCCGTGAGGACCTGCTGCTGCGGGCGGTCGCGGTCGTGGAGTCGTCAGGCAGCGGCTTCGCGCAGCCCACCGAGTTCGTCTACCTCGACCACAGGGCGGCGGGCGATGGCCTGCCTCGTGAGCCGGTGACGCACGACGACGTGCGGCTGGCCCGCTGACGTTCCTCGCCCGCTTCGAGCCCGTCACATGAGATGAGTCATGATGCCCTTCATTCAGCCTGACCAGGCCCTCGCGCTCTCCCCGGGGAAGATCTTCACGTTCCTGTTCGTGATGCTCGGGCCACTCAAGGTCATCGGCCCGTTCGGCGCCATGACCGCGGGCCACGACAGGCGGTTCAAGCGGCGGCTCGCCCTCGACGCGATCGTGATCGCGAGCGTCGGGGCGCTCGCCGCCGTCACGCTGGGTGTGAGAATCCTGCAGAAATGGGGTGTTTCTGTCGGCGCGCTTCTTCTGACGGCCGGAATCATCCTGTTCCTGGTCGCCCTGAAGGTAGTGCTGCACCAGTACGACCCGCACGATCAGGCCGCGACGGACACCCCTCCTCCCGCTACGGCCGCGGCGCCGCCGCCGGGGCTGGCATTCTCGCCGCTGGCGTTTCCGACGATCATCACGCCGTACGGCGTCGCGTTGCTGATCGTGCTCGTGGTGTTGCGCGCTGGCCAGCCCGCGCTCGTTGCCCAGGTCGTCGGCATCGCCGCCATTGTGCTCGGGCTGGATTACCTGGCGATGCTCAGCGCCGACCGCATTCTGAGCACGCCGAAGGTCCGCCCGGTGCTCGTCATTGTCGGAACTGTGCTGAGCGTGCTCCAGGTTGCGTTAGGCGTGCAAGCGATGATCGACGCGCTCCACCTCCTCGGGGTGTCCGTGTCGGCCAGCCCCTGACCTTCGCGCCGCGCGCACGACGGCCGGCACACTGAGCATGCGTCGGCCGGAGGCCCGCTACGTGCGCCGAGGAGAGCTCGACCGTGCCGCCTCGGCCGACCGGGAAGTTGTGACATGGGTGAGTCACCCGCGCGCCTAACGCTTCACTGCCGCGGGCCATTGGCGCGAATACGGCGGACACGGCCATAGAGCGATAGGTCGGCCCGGACGTTGGTATTGTCCATGCGACCGAACGCACATACATAGTGGACTCGAAGGTCCAATGGCGGCAGTTCGAAACGCAATGGCAACATCGGCTGGCTGTATCAACGGGCGACCTGACCCCCGAGCGACGCGAGGTTGACGATGGAACGCGAGCGAGTCACCGACCTCGACCGTGTTCGCCGGTCACTTGAGATACAGAGCAGCGGACTCATCACCGAGCGCGAGGTCGCCCTGCCGGCCGGACAGCTGTCGGCCGAGGAGGCGCTCGAGATCGCGATCGAAGCGTACGTGTACGCGTACCCGTTGGTCCTCATGGACGTGATGCGCGTGGCGAGCACCAGCGCCGCGACGACCGACGGCATGCGGGCCCACGCGCCGATGAACCAGTTCGCGCACGCGCCGGCGCTCCCCGACGCACGGTTCACCGGTGGTGTGCGGCCTAACGTGGACACGCTCCACTCGTCGCTCTGGTTCGACGTCTCCGAGGAGCCGCTGATCCTGGGGTTGCCGGACTCCGGTGGCCGTTACTACGTGCTCTCGATGTTCGACCTGTGGACCGACGTGTTCGCCGCGCCGGGCAAGCGTACGACGGGGACGGGGCCACAATGGTATGCGATCGTCGGGCCGCGGTGGACGGGGACCCTGCCGGACGGCGTCGAGCCGCTGCGCTCGCCGACCTCGTTAGGCTGGGTGATGTGCCGGACGCAGACGAACGGCGGGCCGGACCTTGGCGACGTCCACGCCTTCCAGGCGGGGCTGCGCTCGGCACCGCTGTCCGCCTTCGGGCGTGCGGCGGCGGTCCCGACGGGCCTCGGCGAGCTGCCGGTCTCGATCGTCCCGCCCGTCGCGCCGGTGAACCAGGTTGCGAGGATGGATGGCCCGACCCTCTTCAGCCGGTTCGCTGCCCTTACCGCCGACAACCCGCCGCACAATAACGATTACCCGCAGCTGCAGCGGATGCAGCGGCTCGGCATCGTCCCCGGCGTGCCGGTGACGAAGGAGCGGCTGTCGCACAACGCCTGGGTGGCGCTGGACCGCGCCATACCGTTCGCGCAGCGGAAGATTCGGGACCACGCGACCCGGGCCGCACGCATCATGAACGGGTGGGTGCTGATGGCGAGCCCTATCGGGACGTACGGCACCGACTACCTGAAGCGCGCGCTCATCGCGTTCATGGGGTTGGGCGCGACTACCGTCGAGGACGCGATCTTCCCCACTGCCTTCACGATGGCGGACGGCTCCCCGTTCGACTCCGACGCGAAGTATGAGGTCCGGTTCCCGAACAACGGCCTCCCGCCCGCGCGCGCGTTCTGGTCGCTCTCCATGTACAACGATCGGCAGCTCTTCGCCGACAATTCAATCGGTCGCTACGCCATCGGTGACCGCGACCCCCTGCGCTTCGACTCCGACGGGTCGCTCATGCTGTACATCCAGCGCGAGTCACCGGGGCGGGACAAGGAGAGCAACTGGCTACCGACCCCGAAACAGGGCGCGTTTACGATGACGCTGCGCCTGTACTGGCCGGAGCCTTCGGCGCTGGATGGGACATGGGCGCCGCCACTCGTGAAGCGCGTGGGCGACCATCGCCGCCCGATCCCCAGGTCGCGTTAGGCGTTCGGGGCATCGTCGAGTCGCTTCACCTCCGCGTGTCACCACCGGCCGGCGGTTGATCGTCGTACAGAAGGACGAGCGCCGAGCTCCAAAGCCCTCGAGCCTCCGGGACCAAAGTCCGATAGTCCGCCTCCGTGCCGGGGCAAATTATTCCTGAGCCCGTCGGTAAGGAGCGGGGTGATCAGCTATCGAACGTAATGTCAGTCAAGGAGTTGGCATGACCGGGACGGACGAAAGGAGTGGGGCCTGGACACTCGAGCGGTCCCGGGCGTTCCCCACGGCGTGGGCTGTTCGATGAGGGAGAACACGGTCAGGGCTCTCGGACTCTCGTTCGATCGGCCGCTCCGCCCGCGGCTCGACGTGGAAACGGTCGCAGAGGCCTACGTCTACCTGCTCGGTCGCATGCTCGTGATCCGACAGGAGCACATCGACCTCGATCAGATCGGCGCGGACTACAACGTCATCAGGTACGATCCGCTCGGCAGCACGGACGGCGTGAACCCGAACTTCGACGTCGCCTCGCTCGAGGCGTGGCTTGCCGTGGATGACCGCACGCCGGTCGTGGTCGAGGTACCGGAAGTCATCAATCGGTACTACACTGTCCAGGTCATCGACGAATGGGGCGACGTCATTGCCAACATCAACCCACGCAC
>JBKOYV010000176.1:0-35969 GCA_046725585.1 Gemmatimonadota bacterium
CCGCACCGGGTGCTGTCGGCGGCCGAAGTGACGCGGAGCTTCCCGGCGCTGCAGCCGCTCGACGACATGGTTGGCGTGGTCGAGGAGCGGGCGGGCGTGCTCTTCCCGGAGCAGTGCATCGCGGCGATGCTGCAGCGGGCCGAGCGAGCGGGGGCCGAGGTGCGGCGCGAGGAGGCGGTGGTCGCGTGGGAGGACACGGGCGACGGCGTGAGCGTTCGCACTACGGCGGGCGAGTATCTCGGGGCCCAGCTCGTGATCGCCGGCGGCGCCTGGATGCCGACGCTCGTGCCCGGGCTCGGGTCGACCCTCAGTGTCCTCAGACAGCCCATCCACTGGTTCGTGCCTGGATCGCGCCGATCGGATTTCGCGGCGGCGAACTGCCCGGTCACGCTCTGGGAGTATGCTCCGCATCGGGTGTTCTACACGCTGCCCGACTTCGGAGACGGCGTGAAGGCGGCGGTGCACTACGAGGGGCAGTCGGTCGACCCCGACCGCGTGAACCGGCAGACCTCGCCGGACGAAGATGCGCAGGTCACGGATCTGCTGGGGCGCTTCATGCCACACGCCGCGGGACAGCTGCGCGAGTCGGAGGTGTGTCTCTACACGAACACGCCGGACCTGCATTTCATCATTGACCGACATCCGGCGCACGCCGACCGGGTCGTGGTGGTGAGTGCGTGCTCGGGGCACGGGTTCAAATTCGCGACGGCGGTCGGCGAGATCGTGGCGGACCTGGTGGCGGACGTGAAGCCGCGGTTCGACCTCGACATGTTCCGCATGACCCGCTTTCAGTAGGCTGCCGGCTGCTTGCAGCTGCTCGCTGGTAGCCGAGTGCTGCGCGCTACTGCCGCTTGCTACGAGCTGCTGCTATTAGCCCAACGAGCCGTTTGTCATCCCGAGCCGACAGGCGAGGGATCCTCAGGTTCCCGGTAGACGCTCGGGAAGATGAAGATCCCTCATCTGCCCGCTCCGCGGGCACCCGCGGCTCGGGATGACACGCGTTCGCTGTCAGCGACTGCTGTCGCTCTCTACTGGCACTTCACCGGGTTGCACGACACGGTCTGTGTGGTTGTCGCAGACCCAAAATCGTTGCTCACGGTGAGCGTGACGGAGCCACGCTGACGCTTGCCGTAGGTGACGGTGTTCTCGATCGGGTCGACCGTTGCCGGTGACCCACCGGTGAAGTCCCACACAGGCGGCTTCGTCGCACCGGTCGAAGTGTTTCTGAACGTGCACGTGAACCCACTGCACGACTTCGTTAGGCTCGCGACCGGTGCCGACCCGCCACCGCCGCCGCTACCCCCGCCCTCGGCACCCTGACTGAAGCCGACGAACAGGAGCAGGTTCGTCGTGCCTCCAACGAGTCCCGTGAGATGCCCCGTGCTGGCGACCCGCTTCAGTTCGGTGCCGACCGTCGCGGGACTCGAGCCGGGATGCCCCGAGAGATAGGACGCGGCCGCACCCGTGACGTGGGGTGTCGCCATCGAGGTCCCGCTGATCGTGTTGGTTGCCGTATTGCTCGAATTCCACGCCGACGTGATTCCCACGCCCGGCGCGCTGATGTCCACGCACGAACCGTAGTTCGAGAACGATGCCCTCACATCGCTGCTCGTCGTCGCGCCCACCGTGAGTGCACTGGGCGTGCGCGCGGGCGACGTATTGCACGCGTCCGCGTTGTCGTTGCCTGCGGCAACGGCGTAGGTAACACCCGAGTTGATCGAGTTCGTCACCGCGTTGTCGAGTGTCGACGACGCGCCTCCCCCGAGGCTCATGTTCGCAACGGCGTTCGCCGGATGGTTACCGGTAACCCAGTCGATCCCGGCCACCACGCCTGAGACTGTCCCGCTGCCAGCGCAGTTGAGCACCCGAACCGCCACGAGGGCGACTGCCTTGGCAACGCCGTACGTCGCGCCGCCAACCGTGCCAGCGACGTGCGTGCCGTGGCCGTTGCAGTCGTTCGTTCCGTTGCCGTCGCTGATCGAGGAGAATCCACCCGATGCCCGTCCGCCGAACTCGTTATGTGTCGTGCGAATGCCCGTATCGATGATGTAGGCGGTCACTCCGGAGCCGTCCGCTTCCCACGCGTACGCCCCGCTGAGCGGCAGGGTGCGCTGGTCGATCCGGTCGATGCCCCACGTCGCGCCCGACTGCGATCCGGACCCGTCCGCGGTCACGATGCCGTCGCGCTCGATGCGCGCGATGCGCGGATTGCGCTGCAACGCCTCGAGTGCCGCATCCGGCAGGTTCGCCACCGCGAACCCCTTGAGCGCATAACGATACACGTGCGTGAGCGAGCCGCCGTGCGCCTTCACGAGTCCATTCGCCTGTCCCTCGGGATCCGACTCGTCGTCCCGAAACGTCACGATGTAGTCGTTCTGCACGGCGTCCTGCGCCGCGTTCACTCGACCCGGCACAACCGTCGTCGGACCGGGCGATGTAGAGTCCTGACAAGCGGCAACCGCGAGCATCACGGGAACCAGGACCGCATACTTCCGCATGATCTCTCCTCCAGGTGAGACGGCGCCACGACCGCCAATTTTGGCGCTGAATACACTACGTCCCTGCGACCGAACGGTCCAGCACCAAAATCTCCTATCTCGTACCGGACGCTTGGTCGTTCTGGCCGAACCGACCTACCGGCGGCGCCCGCACGGACGCCATCATCGGCGCGCCTGCCAACATTTCATCTATCCCTCGTTATGCGCGTGAAACTGATCGTCATAGTCCGGGCCGGTTGTGTGAGCCTCCTCCTCACTCACTCGCGCCTTGTCGCGCAAGAACCAGCCGCGTGGGGAGTTAGCTCCCGCGACCCGCTCGAGTTCCACACCTTTTCGATCGCGGCGATCGACCCGCGGACTGGCGAAGTCGGTGTTGCCGTGACGACCCGCGTGCCGTGCGTGGGCAATGGCGTGCCCTGGGTTCGGGCCGGAGTCGGCGCCGTCGCAACCCAGGCCAACACGCGAACCGAGTACGGGCAGGCCCTGCTCGACGCCCTTGCGAAAGGCGAGGAGCCGGCCAAGGCGCTGGAACAGGCGCTCGCGGCCGATTCGCAGGCGGTGTCGCGTCAGGTGGGCGTGATCGCGGTGAACGGCAAGAGCGCCCAGCACACCGGCAAGAGCAACAGTCCCTGGGCGGGAGGCCGCGCCGGCCGGAGCTACGTGACGCAGGGCAACCTTCTCGTGGGACCCGAGGTCATCGACGCGGTCGCGGCATCGTTCGAAGCGAGCGAGGGGACGCCACGACACCTCGCGGACCGGCTCATCGATGCGATCGCCGCCGGCAACGCGAAGGGCGGGGACGCGCGCAAGGGGCGCACGCAGTCAGCCGCGGTGATCGTCGCCGACGCGCGTCCGGGTCGCTCGCGCCGCGCCGACGGCATCACGGTGAACATCAACGTCTGCGAGCACCCCGAGCCCGTCACCGAGCTGCGTCGCATCTACAACACGATATCCCAGACGCTCGGCTACCGGCAGCTCGAGCAGTTCACCGGCAACGACATCTGGCAGCTGAAGATGATGCTGAACGCGCTGGGCGTCTTCCGGCCTAACGAGAAGGAGCTCCGGCGCGACGTGCCCGACGCCCTGGTCTATACCCCGGAGGCGGTCGCGGCAGTCGACGCCTTCCGGGCGGCCGAGCATCTGTCGGTTACCGCGTTAGGCTCGCCGCCTGGCCTGGTGGACGAGGAGACCGTGGCGCGCCTCTGGGCCGCGCTCACGCGGGCGGGGAAGGCGGATTCGGTCAGGCAGGCGCTGCTCGAAACCGTCGCCATCCGGCGATGAGCCCGTCCGGCTGACAACCCGATGTACCGGCGTATAGAATAGGTCATGGATTCGGAGTCTGGCGCTTCGGCCCCGCGCGCGCTCACCGCGCCCGTCGATTCCGCGCGCGCCGTGCTCGACCGCCAGCGCGATCGCGCCGAGCGAATGCTCAATCGCGCGCGCCTCATCGTGCTCGTCCTGCTCGGGATCGCCGCGCTGGTCTACGCGCCGAACCTCACGCGGGCCCTCAACTGGGTCAACGTCTCCGTCCTCGTTCCGATCCTCGCATGGACCATTCTGCAGGGTGAGCTGTTCTATCGGCGTCCGAGTCTCCCGGCGTGGATCGGCGTGGCGAACCCCGTCGCCGACATTGCCGGCGTCACCGCCATCATCGGCGGCTACGCGTTCGCGCAGTCGGCCACGCTCGCGCTCAAGACGCCGATCTTCCTCATGTACTTCGTCATCCTCGCCGCGCTGCCGATCGCCGCGTCCACGCGCAAGGCGGCCGCCGTGGCGTGCATGGCGTTCGGGTGCTATGGCGCGCTCGTCGCCTTCTTCTTCGTCACCGGGCGACTACCGACGGTGCTGAATCCCGTTACGGCGAGCCAGGCGGCTGGCGTCTCGCCACTCGATGAGGGAGCCAAGCTCCTGCTCCTCGCGATGGCCGGCACGATCGCCACGTACGCGACGAACTGGCAGGAGCGCCTCGCGACGAGCTTCTCGCGCGCCACCGAGGAGCGCGAGCAGCTCGAGGCGCGGCTCGCCCGGGCCCAGCTCCAGAGCCTCCGGCTGCAGCTTCACCCGCACTTCCTGTTCAACACGCTGAACACGATCAACGCGCTCATCGGTACCGACCGGCACGCCGCGGAGCGTGTGATATCCGGTTTGAGCGAATTATTGCGTATGTCACTCAGCAGCGCGAGTGAACAGGAAGTGACACTGGCGAAGGAGCTGGAGCTGCTCGCGCACTACATCGAGATCCAGCAGATCCGGTTCCAGGACCGGCTCACGGTGAACTTCCGGATCGACCCCGAGGCGCGTTATGCACTCGTGCCGAATCTCATGCTGCAGCCGCTGGTGGAGAACGCGATACGCCACGGCATCGCCCCCCGCGCTGCGCCGGGCCACGTGATCGTGACCGCCGCGAGGCGCGGCAACCGGCTGGAGCTCAGCGTCGTCGATGACGGCGTCGGTGAAAAGCCGAACCGCGACCATCGCGACGGTGTCGGGCTCGGAAACACGCGGGCGCGACTGCTCTCGCTGTACGGGACGGACCATCGCTTCGAAGCCGGCGGCGCCTCGACCGGCGGGTTCACGGTTCGCATTGAGATCCCCTATCGCACCGACGTCGGGCCGAAGGAGCCGGCGCGGCGCGAGTCCCAGCACGAGGCGCTCGTATGACGCAGCTCGAGCCCCACCCGCCCGTGCGTGCGCTGATCGTGGATGACGAGCCGCTCGCGCGCGCACACCTCAAGTCCTTGCTGCGCGAGCGTGGTGACGTGGACGTCATCGGCGAGTGCGGCGACGGGCGGTCGGCGATCGACCAGATTAGGCGCCTCACACCAGACCTCGTGCTGCTCGACATTCAGATGCCGGAGCTCGACGGGCTCGAGGTCATTCGCGAGGTGGGGCCTGACGCCATGCCCGCCGTCGTGTTCGTGACGGCCTACGACGAGCATGCACTGGCTGCGTTCGAGGTTCACGCGTTCGACTACATCTTGAAGCCCGTGAGCCGACAGCGGTTTACGCGGGCGATCGATCGCGTCGTGGGTCTCATTCGAGCCGACACGAAAGAACAATCGGCGACCGATCGTCCACTCGCGGCGCTGATCGAGGCGATGCGCGGCGAGCGGTCGGCGCTCGACCGCATCGCGGTGAAGGCGGACGGGCGGGTGCAGTTCATTCGGGTCGGGGAGATCGACTGGATCGAGGCGGACGATGATCTCGTGAGAATTCATGTCGGAAAGGCAGTGCACGCCCACCGCAGCACGCTCACGCACCTCGAGGAGCGGCTGCCCGCGTCGAAGTTCCTGCGCGTGCACCGATCGACGCTCGTGAACGTCGATCGCATCCGCGAGATTCAGCCGTGGTTTCAGGGGGACTGGGTGCTCATTCTGAGTGACGGCACCCGGCTTCATTCTGGGAAGAGTTACCGCTCCAAGGTCCGCGAATACATCGAGCGGTTGACGTAGGCTTACACTTCGCCCCGTCGTCGGTGCCTTTCGCCGTATGTCGAGGGGTGCTCACCGTCGTCATGTTGTCCGGGGTTCTCACGGCGGCGAACGTTGCCCGGTGGAGGGTTCGCGCCGGCGCGTGAGAGGCTCGCGTACTCGCGGCTCAGTTGGCTGTCGCGAGTGAGGCGAGCATCGTTGTCGATTCGAATCATTTGGAGGTCTTATGCAGAAAGCGCGTGTGTTGGCGGCTGCGGCTCTCGTGGCGTTCGCAGGCTGCAGTGGCGGTGACGATGGCGGCGGAGGCACGGGTCCAACCCCGGTGTTCACCAGCCTAACGATCGAACCGAGCAGTCCCAGTGTGATCAGGGGCGGGACGACGACACTGACCGCCACGGCGCGAGACCAGTCGAATAACCCGATGTCTGGAGCGCAGGTGACATACACGTCAGGCACCGAGGCCATCGCCACCGTGACGAACGCCGGCGTGGTAACCGGTGTCGCGGTCGGTTCCGCGCTGATCACAGCGACCGGGGTGATCGGCTCGGTGACGAAGACGGCGCAGGTGACGGTGAATGTGACGGCGCCGACTGGCTCGGCGACTGTCGCGGCGACAACCGGCGATGTGTTCAACCCGAAGGATGTGACCATCACGAAAGGAGGAACGGTCACGTGGAATTTCGCCAAGGCGCATAACGTCACCTTCGACACTCCCGGCGCTCCGTCGAACATTCCAACCCAGTCGAGCGGCAACGCTTCCGCCACTTTCCCGAATGTGACGGTCTCGACGACCTATTCATACCACTGCACGCTTCACCCGCCCAACATGGTCGGGACGGTGACGGTGGTGCCGTAATGCCGCTCGCGCGTCGCACGCCGAGCGCGCAGGGAGGCCGGCCGCCTTGGCACGGCATGGCAACACCAGCCCTTCGCCACGTGCGACGCAACGGACCAATCATCGTATGTCTTGCCGCCGCGTTAGGCCTGTCGTGGTTCGACCCTCGCGCGGCGGCGGCGCAGGAGCGCGAGCTCAGGAGCTACGGCCCGGGTGCTCCCGAAGCGAAGCTCATGCTGTTCTACTCGTCCTCGGTGGCGTTCTCGCCGATCGGCGTGCCGTGGGGCGCGACCGGTTTGTCCGCGATGGCGGTCGCGCCGGGCCGGGCGATCCCCAGGACCGAGCTCGCGCTCGAGCTCTCGTACATTCCCTCACTTTCCACCGACCAGCGCACGATATCGACCGACAAGCCCGAGGCCACGAACCTCGCGCCTGTGTTCGCGCGGCCTCGGCTCGGGCTTCGGCTTCCGTGGGGCCTTGGGGTCGAGGGAAGCTGGATTCCGCCATTCCGGGTGTTCGACGTCAAGGCGAACGTGTTCTCGGCCGCAGTCTCGCGCGCGTTCGCGGTCGGGTCCGGTGTCCGCCTAACGCCGCGTCTTTCCGTTCTGACGGGGCGTGTCGAAGGTCCCATCACGTGCAATCAGGACACGGCCAACAGCGGCGACCCGGATCTCATGACGTACTACACATTCGTCTGCTACGGCAACGACAGTCGCGACTACTTCGACCCGAGGCACGTGTCGGGCGAGGTCATCGTGGCGCGTAGCATGGCGAACGGCCGCTGGGAGCCGTACCTGTCCGCCGGGGCACGCGGCGAGCGCACGCGGTTCGACGTCGGCGTGATTCGAGCCGACGGCTCTCGAGACCCCGACAACCCGGTGCTCGAGGTGAAAACGACGCGAGCGTACGGAACCGCCGGCGCGTCGTGGATCGGCGTCCCGCGAACGCGACTCTCGGCAGAGCTGTATTACGCGCCAGGCAGCGTGTTCACGGTGCGGGCATTCGCCGGAGTGCACCTGTGGTGACCGCGGTATGCTTGACTGGCCGGCGAGCGCGCGCGGCCGCGTGGTTCGGCGTCATGACCGTGGCGTTAGGCTGCGCCGACTTCGAGACGCTCGTCGATCCGACCGGCGGTGCGCCCGACACGCTCGTGCCGAATCCTTCGTTCTCGGTGAACGTCACCCCGATCTTCCAGAAGCGGTGCGCGGCGGGCGGATGCCACTCGATCGCGACGCATCAGGCGGGTCTCACGTTGGACTCGACGGTGGCCTACGAATCGATCGTGGGTGTGCCGTCGACGTTGCAGCCATCGGCCAAGCGCGTGGTGCCACTCGAGCCGTCGCAATCGTGGCTCGTGACGATGATCGGCGCCGACGACGCGGCGCGGCAGGGCCTGAGCCGCATGCCGCTCGCCACGCAGCCGCTCACGGACAATCAGATCGCCACGATCATTCGCTGGATCGAACAGGGGGCGTTGCGGAACTGATGGACCCCGTTGGACCAATGCCGGGAAGCAGCCGGCCAGCACCGGGCGCTGCACGCGCCGGACGACGCCGGGCAGGGGCGCGCGATGGCCTCGCCGCCGGTCCCAATAGCCGCTGGGCGTGGCTCGCTGAGCTCGGCACGTCGCCCATCCGCCTAACGCCCGAGAACATCGCCGTATCCATGTCGGTGCGGTGGCTCGGCGGGATGATCGTGCGCGGGCGGTTCATGGACGTGCAGGGCGCGATCCACCTCCCCGTCGATGACGACGACACGGTAGCCGTGACGGTGGAGATTCACGCCGACAGCGTGCGGACCGGCATCTCGCTTCGTGACCGCCACCTGCGCGGCCCGTTGTTCCTCGACGCGGCGCACCATCCGACGATCCTGTTCCGCGGTGGTGACGCGATGCGCCTCCCGACACACATCGCCGTGCCCGGGTCGCTCACGATTCGCGGCATCACGCGCACGGAGGAGCTGCGCTGCTCGATCGGCGAGACGGGGAACCGCCGGGAGCTTCTCGCGGACGTCACCCTCTCCCGGCGCGCGTACAATGTCGGCGTGCCGCGCGGGCTGCGCAGACTCGACCCGCTCTTCGTCGTCATCGGGGATGACGTGCGAATCTCCATACGGGTGGAGCTGTAAGTGCCAGGACGGGTCAGGCGTCACCAATTTCGTGGTTCAACTCTCGATGAACGCCTCCGTCTCGGTTCTCCCTCTCGCTGCAACGATCCAGCTCGTCTCGACGATGGAGTCTCGCACGCCGTAGATGACGTCGTTGAGGTGGACAACGACGCAGACGTGGTTCGGGATGATCCGGATCTGATCGCCCACCTGCGGGTTCCAGTCGGATCGGGACAGGTCCAGGATCCCGTGCTCCTCCGACATCCGCGCTACCACGACGTCGGGATGGTCCATCACCACGCCGAAGCCCTCGCCGGCGACGCCACGCATCGGCTCCCTGCCTAACGCCTTCGACCCCGCGTCGATCACCGCCTGGCCCGGTACCGCGCGGCTCACGACCGTCGCGAGGACCGTTAGCGCGCAGTCTTCCCAGGCACACGCGCCCAGCTCCGCCGTCGTGCGATCGTTGTAGACGTACGTGCCCGGACGCACTTCCGTCACGGCCGGCACCTCGTGCATCCGCCACGCCGTGGGAGTCGAGCCGCCACTCACCACCCGCGGGTGCACGCCGGCGCGATCGAGCTCGGCGATGTACACCGCCAGGTCGGCCCGCAGTCGCTCGAGATTCGCGTCCTGCTCCTTCACGTGCTCGCGCACGTGGCCGGGATAGAACGCGATGCCGGCGTAGTTCAGCGGCGGGTGCTGGAGGATCTGCTTCGCGAGCGCCACCGCGTCCGCCGGACTCTGAACGCCGACCCGGTGCATGCCCAGGTCGATCTCGACGTACACGTCGACCTCGCGCTGCGATACCTTGCCCGCCGCCGCGAGCTGGCCTAACGCGGCCGTCGAATCGAGGGCCACGGTCAGCTTCACCTGATGCGGGATGTACATCACGCGCGCGAGCTTCGTCGCCCCGACGAGCGGGTACGCGAGCAGCAGGTCGTGCGACACGTCACCCATGACCTCGAGCTCGCGCGGCGTCGCACACGTGAGCCCGACCGCGCCAAGTCGGATCTGGTCCGCGGCAATCCGTGGCGACTTGTGCGTCTTGACGTGCGGGCGGAGCGCCAGCCCGTGAAGAATGCAGTACGACGCCATTCGGTCGAGGTTATGCGCCAACCGGTCGAGGTCGACGATCGGCGCCGGCGTCTCGAGGGCGGAAAGCTGCTTCGGTGGTTCCGCGGGTTCGAGCGTAGGGAACGGCGCTCGCCGCTGAGTCGTTGATCGCTTCATGAGATGTCCGCGCTGGAATGAGACCTGGATTGCCACCGCGCGGGCGGCCTGGCTCAATGCGACGCAATATGGACCAAGGACCGGCGATGGGTTAGGGCGAGGCCATCATCCTGGTGCGTTGTGCGGCGGATCACAGACCCTTTGGCTTCACGGCTCGCTCGCACGCGGCGAGCGCGAGGTCGACGAGCAACGCGAGCACGGCCGCCGGCACGGCTCCGCTCAGGATCAATCCGGTGTCGGACAGTGCGAGCCCCGTCACGATTGGCTCGCCGAGTCCTCCCGCGCCGATGAATGCCGCGAGCGTCGCCGTCCCGACGTTGATGACCGCGGCTGTGCGCACGCCGGCCATGATGGTCGGCGCGGCGAGCGGAAGCCGTACCAGCCGCAGCACCTGGCCCGGCGTCATCCCGAGCGCGTGGGCCGCGTTCACCGCGACGGGGTCCGCGTCACGCACGCCCGAATAGGTGTTCCGAACAATGGGGTAGAGCGAGTAGACGAACAGTGCCACGAGCGCCGGCACGACCCCGATCCCGAGCAGCGGGATCATGAACGCCAGCAGCGCAATCCCCGGGATCGTCTGCAGCAACCCCGTCGCGCGAACGAGCGGCTCGGCCAACCGCCGGCGGCGCTCCAGCAACAGGCCGAACGGGATCGCCACGAGGGCTGCCACGACCAGCGACGTGGCCGAGAGGAGCAGGTGGCGCCACGTCCGCCGGGCGAGCGCGTCCCGTTCGTCCAGTGTGGCGTGCGCGAACGAATCCCACGCGGACGAACGTCCGCCGCGCGTCGATTTCGCGCCGGTCGTCGCTCGCGAGGCGCTCGCCAGGCCTAACGAATCCAGCGCGGCACGCGCGACGTCGACCACCGGGACGGCATCCACTTCGAGCTGCCGGTTGAGGCCGCGCATCATCGTGTCGTCGATGCGGCCGCTCAGCTCCGCGAGCGCCGCGATGGCCCGCGGGTCATTCCGCGCGAGCGATGGGCTCACCAGCGCCGCCGCCTGATACGGCGGGAAAAAGCCTCGATCGTCCGCGAGCACGACCAGGTCGTAGCGCGCGATCAACCCATCCGTGGAATACCCGTCGATCACATCGACGTCGCCCGAGGCGAGCGCCTGGTACTTCACCGCCGCGAGGAGCGGTCGCACGTCACGGAACTTGAGCCCGTACGACCGCGAGAGGCCCGGCAGCCCGTCACTGCGGCCAATGAAGTCCGCCGTGAAGCCGGCGCGGAGCGACGGCGCGACTCGGGCGAGGTCCGTGAGCGTGCGCAGGGAGTCCCGGGTCGCCGTCTCGCGCCTAACGCTGATGGCGTACGTGTTCTCGAAGCCGAGCGGCGGAAGCCACACGGTGCCGAACCGCCGTCGGAACTCGGTCGCGACGTGCGCGAACGCTCGCGCGGGCGTGCGGCGCGTCGTGTCCCCGAGGATCGCGAGCAGCCCCGTGCCTGTGTACTCGGGATAGACGTCGATCGAGCTCGTGCGCAGGGCCGCGAACGCGATCTCGGTCGCCCCGAGCCCCGGCCGGCGATCCACGCGAAACCCTCGCGCCTCCAGGAGCTGGGCGAACATCTCGCAGAGGATGTACGATTCGCCGAACGGCTTGGAGGCGACGACGATCGGGCGTGCGCGCGGTGCATCCTGCGCAACGGCGACGGCGAGCATGAGCGCGAGCGCGAGCTTCATCGGTGTCGGTCGAGTCGATGAAGCCCGGCCTTCTCCACGAGTCGCGCCACGTACGTGGTCGCCGGCGACCCGATGACGTCGCGCGGCTCCCCGATCTGCTCGAAGGCCCCGGCTCGCATCACGCAAATCCTATCGGCCAGTCGCTGCGCCTCGAATAGGTCGTGCGTCACCAGCACGCACGTCACCGGGCGCTGCTTCCGAACCCCCATGAACATCTCCTGAAGCTCCGCGCGCGTGATCGCGTCGAGCGCGCCGAACGGCTCGTCGAGGAGAAGCACGGTGGGGCGGGCGGCGAGCGCGCGCGCCATCGCGACGCGTTGGCGCTGCCCACCAGAGAGCTGTCGCGGGTATCGACCCGAAAAGCTCTTGTCCGTGAACCCGACGAGTCCCATCGCCTCGCTGACCAGAGCGCCGGCGTTAGGTATCCCGATCAGGCGCGGCACGAGCTCCACGTTCCGTCGCACCGTCCAGTGCGGCATGAGACCGCCTTCCTGCATCACGTACCCTATGTGGCGCCTGAGCTCCACCTCGTTGCCCTGCCGAACGTCCGCATTGTCCACCGAGATCGTGCCGCTATCCGGCTCAACGAGGCGGTTGAAGCACCGCAGGAGCGTGGTCTTGCCCGAGCCGCTCTCGCCGACGAGCGCCACGCACTCGCCATCCGCCACCTCGATCGAAACGCCCGCGAGCGCGTCGACGGGGCCGGCGGGCGTCGCGTACTGCTTCATGACATCTCGGGCGGTGAGCGACACCTCACCACCCGCGTCCAGGCGCCGTGCAGGCACCGTCAGTCGGTAGACGTGGTTTCGTCACCACCAGCCTACCGTCTTCCACCAGGCGACACCGATGGTGCTCCAGATCGCGATCGTGACCAGCGATACGACGAAACCATAGGTCCACCATTCGCGCTGCGTGACATACCGCGCGCCGAAGTAGATCGGACCGGGCGTCGTGCCGAAGTGGGTGAGCGACGCGCTCAGATTGGAGAACGCCGCCAGCGAAAGCACCGCGAGTGCCGGCGGCGCACCGGCCGCGATGCTGACGACGAGAAACGGCGTGTACATCGACGTCGCGTGCGCCGTGATGCTGGCGAAGCCGTAATGCGCGTAGAAGTAGATCACGAGTAGAACGGCGAGCGCCGCGCTCCACGCCCACCCGCCGGTGAATCCCGCGGCCGCCTCGGCGAAGCGTTTCGTGATGCCGGTCTCGCCTAACGCGGACGCCATCTGGACGAGGCCCCCATACCAGATGAAAACGTCCCACGCGCTCCGTTCGCTGATCACGTCGTCCCACGAAAGTACGGCCGCGAGCAGGAGCACACAGATGCCGACGAGCGCGACCACCGAATAGTTGAGATGGTGCCAACCGGTCGTCATCCACAGCAGCGCGATGACCACGAACACGAGGAGCGTGATGAGCTCGTCGCGCCTGATCGAGCCGAGTCGTGCGAGCTCGGCGGCGGCGAAGGTGGCGGCGCCGGGCGTGCGTCGCACGTCGGGTGGATAGAGTCGGTAGAGCACCAGCGGCACGAGCACCAGCGCGACGAGCCCGGGCACGATACCGGCGGCGAGCCAGCCACCGTACGAGAGCTCGACCCCGCCAAAATCCTTCGCGAACCTCGCGATGAGCACGTTCGACGCCTGACCGGTAAGGAAGATCGCGCAGGCGACGACATCGCACTGGTACACGGTGACCATGAGGAATGCGCCGAGTCGCCGCCGCGTCGGTCCCGGGGTCGAGTCGTACGCTTCGGCGAGGCTCTTCGCGATGGGGAAAACGACGCCGCCGGCGCGGGCCCCGTTCGACGGGACGAGCGACGCGAGCACCGTATCGCTTCCGACGAGCGCGTAGGCGAGCCCGATGGATCGATGGCCGATGGCTCGGATGAACAGGAAGGCGATCCGGCGTCCAAGGCCGGTCTTGACGATCGCGCGCGAGATGAAAAAGGCGCAGAGGACCAGCCAAACGATGGGGTCCGCATACCCGCCGAGCGCCTGAGCTGGGGCGAGCGTGCCCGTAACCGCTGTCGCGGCGACGCCCAGGAAGACCATCGCTCCGGCGGGCACAGGTCGGACGATCGACCCGACGATGGTGCCGAGAAAGATCGCGAGGAGCCGCCAGGATTTGGCGCTGATGCCGTCTGGCACCGGGACCAGGAGGATGCCGATGACAACGGCCACGACCGTGCACCACCGAACGAGGAGATCTCTGCCAGTGAGTGTCTCACCGGTTCCGTGCGCTGCGGCGGCGGGCGGAGCGCCCGTGCCGCTGATGGGGGAGACGGAGCTTTGGGGCGCCGGGGTAGCTGTCATCAGCCCGAATATGCGACGGCCCCGGAGTCGGGGTCAGAGTACGAACGCCCCTCCGGCCCCGCCCCGACCTTCCGATTCCCAGTTCCTGATTCCCTATTCCCTATTCCCGAGGTTTCGCGCAACCCTCCGCCGCCAAGGCGTGTCAACCAGGCAAGTCAAGAGCACACCGGTATTTCGGAGCCGACGACCCGAGTGGACGAACGTCAACTGATCGCCGCAGCAGTGGCTGGTGAGGTCACAGCGCAGCGAATGCTATATGACCAGCACGTGGATCGAGTCTACCGCCTGGCCTATCGACTGGCCGGCGAGGACGAGCTCGCACGCGACTTCACCCAGGAGACGTTCATCCGTGCATTCGAGCGGCTCAAGGACTTTCGCAGCGACTCGTCGTTCGGGACCTGGATTCACACCATCGCGATGTCGGTGTCGCTGAACGGACTCAGGAAGGTGAAGCGGTTCCGGACCCGGGAGTCCTCGCTGGACGATGCACTGACGGTTGGCGCCGTCACTCGGCGCGCCGAGCCGGACTTGAAGGAGCGGCTGCGGCAGGCGATCGACAACCTGCCCGAGGGATACAGGACCGTGTTCGTGATGCACGACGTGGAAGGCTACACGCACGAGGAGATTGCGGCGGCGTTGAAAGTCCAGCCGGGCACCTCCAAGGCGCAGCTGTTCCGGGCGAGGGCCAAGCTTCGCGAAGCGCTCGCCGACTTTGCAGGGGAATGGGTGTCATGAGCGACGAAGACCGGATGGATGCGTTGCTGCGTCAGATGGCGGCGGAGGAGTACAACCGCCCGCCTGAGATCGTGCCGCGCGAGCAGATGTGGGATGCGATACGGCAGGGACTGGGGACTGGGGACAAGGGACTCGGCGCAGAGCACGGAAGCGGAACGGGGGAACCGGGAACCGTCCTTCCATTCCGCAGGCGGGTTCCGCGCTGGGTCTACTTCGCGGTCGCCGCAGCGGTGCTGCTGGCGATGGGAATTCAGATCGGGCGGCTCATGGGACCGTCACGCGCGGGACAGCTCGCGACGCCAAAGGGGATCCAGCAGGACTCGTTAGGCCCGGCGCGCGTCTCGCCCGACTCCGTGTCCGTCGGCACGCCCAGGACGGATCTCGCGACCGACACCCGCAGCGACGACGGCGGCAAGGGGCCACCAAAGCCGAAGGGCCCCGAGCGCCAGCTCACGCCCGACCTCGCCGACGACGTCTCGGCCCGCTCCTACACGGTCGCGGCGGCCCAGCACCTCACCGAAGCCGAAGCGATGCTCACCGCATTCAAGGGCGACCTCTCGCAGGGGCGCATGGATGCCGAGATCGCCTCGTGGGGGAAGGAACTGCTCTCGAACACGCGGCTCCTTCTCGATTCGCCCGCGGCGCGCGACCCGGTTCGCCGCAAGCTGTTGCAGGACCTCGAGCTCGTACTCGTTCAGATCGTTCAACTGTCTCCGAAGTCCTCGGCCCGTGATCGCGACCTCATCAAGGGCGCGCTGACCGACGACCAGGTGCTGACGAGACTTCGCACCGCGATTCCTGTGAAGGGAACGTGAGGAACACGACCATGAAGATCATCCCGATTGCGGCCGCGATGGCGCTGGCTGCAACCCCGGCATTCGCCGCCACACAAGATGGTGTCTCGTACGAGCGCTCGATTCCCGCGCGCGAGGCGCGCGCCGCGCGCTCCGACCTCGGGTCGCCACGGGCCGGTCCGGAGATCCCCAGGCTCCAGCAGGGCGATCCGGCCGACTCGCTCTATCGCCGTGCACGCGAAGCGCTGAATCGCCGGAACTACACGCAGGCCGCGAATCTCTTCCGTCAGGTGACCGATCGCTACCCGAAGTCGCCGTCGGCTCCGTCGGCGATGTACTTCCGCGCGTTCTCGCTCTACCAGACGGGCAGCGTCGATCGCATGCGCGAGTCGCGGGACGTACTGACTGCCCTCGAGAAGAACTACCCTAACGCGGACCTCGCGGACGCGAAGACGCTCAGGACGCGCGTGTGTGGCGAGCTCGCCCAGCGCGGCGACGCGCAGTGCGCTGCGGAGGTTACCGAGATCGCCGGGCGGACCGAGTCGCGATCAGGGCGGAACGCATCGGCGAGCAGTCAGAGCCCGCGATGCTCCGAGGATGATGACGACGAGCGCGTCGTCGCCCTGAACGCGCTCTTGCAGATGGATGCCGACGCCGCGATGCCGATTCTTAAGAAAGTGCTCGAGCGACGCGATCCATGCTCGTACGTGCTCCGCCGGAAAGCCGTGTTCCTCGTCTCGCAGAAGGGCGGCGAGGAGGCAGCCGACATCCTGATGCAGACCGCGAAGAACGATCCTGATCAGGAGACGCGCGAGCAGGCCGTGTTCTGGTTGGGCCAGGTTCGCTCCGAGCGCGCGGTACCGCTGCTCGAGGATCTGCTCAAGAACTCGAAGGACAAGGAGACGAAGGACAAGGCACTGTTCGCGCTCTCACAGCAGAGCTCTCCCAAGGCCGGCCAGATCCTGCGCGACTTCGCCGAGCGTGAGAGCGAGGACGAGGAGCTGCGCGAGCAGGCGATCTTCTGGCTCGGCCAGAAGCGCTCCGAGGAGAACGCGAGCTACCTCAAGGGCCTGTACGGCCGCATGAAAAAGGACGCGCTCAAGGAAAAGATCATCTTCTCGCTCTCGCAGCAGCGCGGCTTCGGCAACGCCGAGTGGATCATGAACATCGCGCTCGACCCGAAGGAGAACATCGAGATGCGGAAGCAGGCGCTGTTCTGGGCGGGGCAGAACGGCGGGGCGTCCACCGAGTCGTTCGCGAGCCTCTACAACAAGATGACGGACTCCGAGATGAAGGAGCAGCTCATCTTCGTGCTCTCGCAGCGGAGCCGGGACGGCAAAGCGCTGGAGAAGCTCATGGACATCGCGAAGAACGACAAGGACAAGGAGCTGCGCAGCAAGGCCGTGTTCTGGCTTGGCCAATCGCGCGATCCGCGTGCGGCCAAGTTCCTGGAAGACCTGATCTCGAAGGAAATCAAGTAGGAGCGATGATGGGCCTCACGCGCGTACGCTTGAGTGTGGTGACGGTGGCGCTGGCCGCCGCGCCACACGCCGGCGCTCAGTCGATCGCAGATCGGGTGAGCGCTGTGCGAGAGGGCACCGTGCAGATGACGTACGCTTCGCGTCCCGAGGTCTGTGGTGACGGGCGGGACGTGACGGCGTTAGGCACGCTGTACGTGGTGTACCCGTCGGTGCAAGGGCATGGGTGGTCGCGGATGGATTGCACGTTCGGTCCGGCGCGGGCGGTCGTGACGCGGCGCGATGGGGAGATCACGCTCGTTCGGGTGCACGTCGGCGCGCTCCGGCGGAGCGATCCGAGCGTGACCGATCTCGGGACCGTCCCCGCCCGCGAGGCCGCGGAGTACTTCCTCGGACTCGCCTCCACCGCACCTGGACGCGTCGCGAGCAACGCGATCATGGCTGCCGCCTTCGCCGACAGCGCCGACATCTGGCAACGCCTGTTGGCGCTCGCCCGCGACGAGAATCGCGCCCACGACGTGCGGAGCTCGGCGCTCTTCTGGCTGGCCGGCGTGGCACCGCCCGAAGCGGCGGCGCCACTCGCGACGCTGGCCCGCAACGGCAGCGAGTCGCGGTCGCTCCGCGAGGGCGTCCTCATGACGTTAGGTCAGCTGCGCGGCGGGGCAGGCGTGCCGGCGCTCATCGAGATGACCAGGCGCGACGGCGACGGCCGCTGGCTCCGCGAGCGCGCGATCTTCTGGCTCGGCAATGCCCGGGACGACCGAGGCCGCGCCACCCTGCGCGTCCTGGCGGCCAGTGACACGCTCGGGCGCGACCTGCGCGGCCAGGCGATCTTCGCGCTCGGGTTCCTCGACCACGATGGCGGCAACGGCCCGTTCCTTCGAGGCCTGTACCCGCGACTCGACGACTCGCAGCTCAAGGACAAGGTCATCCAGGCGGTCGCGCAGCTCGATGAGGACGACGACCAGCGCTGGCTCGTGCAGCGCGCGCTTGACCCCAACGAACGCACGGACCTCCGCAAGCAGGCGCTCTTCTGGCGCGGGCAGAAGCAGTCGGCGCCGTTAGGCGACCTCATCGCGATGTACCCGCGGCTCGACTCGCGCGAGCTCAAGGAACATTACGTGTTCGTCCTCTCGCAGCGACGCGAGTCGGATGCGGTGGACAGGCTCATCGACCTCGCGAAGAACGACCCCGATCGCGAGATCCGCGCGAAGGCGACCTTCTGGCTCGGCCAGAGTCGCGATCCGCGGGCCGCGAAGTATCTCGAGGACAGGATCTCAAAATGACGCGACAACTCTTCACCTCGCTGATTCTCGCGTGTTCGGCCACATCAGTCGCCGGCGCGCAGACTATCGCGGATCGCGTCGCGCGCGCCGGCGACGGGTCGGTTCGAATGAGCTTCGCGACGAAGCCCGAAGTCTGCGGACGCGGCGGGAGCATCAGCCGCGGCCACAACTGGCGCCAGCAGTGGGGCGACTACGATCGGACGCGTGACGTCGAATGGGACAACGCCTGCGACTACGGTCCCGGGCGCCTCGTGCTCGACAAGCGCGATGGCGAGATCGTGGCCCTGCGGTTCGTCGTCGGCGGACGATGGCGTCCGGCGGGGACGGGCGTAACCGACATCGGCACTGTGCCGGCGAAAGAGGCCGCGGACTATCTCATGTCACTCGCTTCGAAGCTCCCGGGGAGGGCAGGGCGCGACGCGATCTTCCCCGCGACGGTGGCCGATAGCGCGGTTGTTTGGCCGGCGCTCATTCGGCTGGCGAAGGACGAGGACCGCCCACGCGAAACCCGGAAGCAGGCAGTGTTCTGGTTGGGCCAGGCCGCTGGCGATGCGGCGACGGCCGGCCTCGACTCGCTCTCCAAGGATGCGAGCGTCGACCGCGAGGTGCAAAAGCAAGTGGTGTTCGCCCTCTCGCAACGGCCAAAGGACGAGGGCATTCCGATTCTCATCCGCGTCGCGAAGACGCATCGAGACCCGGAGGTCCGCCGCGACGCCATGTTCTGGCTGAGTCAGTCGAACGATCCTCGTGCAATTGCGTTGTTCGAGGAAGTGCTCACAAAGCGGTAAGCGGGGACTAGGGACTGGGGACTGGGGACTCGGCAAGGAGCCTTCTACCGGCGAGGAGGACTCCTCAGCGCTATTAGCATCCCGGCCGAGTCCCCAGTCCCCAGTCCCCAGTCCCCAGTCCCCAGTCCGTCGTTAGGCAGGATATGCCCACTTAGCCAGATCGTCCTCGTATTCGGCGTACAGTGGCTCCGGCGCCGGGACGGGTTCGTCCGTCACCATGCTCTTGAGCTGAATCGCGTTCACGGCCGCCTTCGCGCGGTAGTGATTGTTCGCGACCGCGTAGACCTCTTCCGTTCCCGCTTCCGCGACCTCCACGCTCCGCTCCGCCCACCGGGTGAGCTCGGCCGGCGTGTAGAGATAGTCGTATCGCGCTTCCACGCCCGCGTCCTTGCGAAACCAGTCGCGATAGTTGCGACCGTGAATGCGCACGTAGCCGACGGGGGCCGTCGCCGTCGCGCTCGGCTTGATCGAATTCTTGAAGAGCGGCTGGTCGATGTTCACGAAACCGATGCCGCGCTCCACCAGCTCATCATAGAACTGTGGAACCGCCCAGGATTCGTGGCGCACCTCCACCACCAGCGGGAACTCCTCGAACGCACGCGTCACGTCGTCGAGCCAGATGCGGTTGTCCTCGGTGCGGCGGAACGACCAGGGGAACTGCAGCAGCACGGCACCAAGCTTCCCCGCGTTATGGATCGGCTTGAAGCCGCGGCGTACTTCGGCAACTTCGGCGCGCGTGAACGCCGTGTCGCGCTCGTGCGTGAAGCGCCTCGACAGCTTTGCCGTGAACTTGAAGTGCGGAGCGCCCGCCACGCGGTCCACCCAGCGGCGCGCGACGTCCGCGTCCACGGGACGATAGAACGTCGAGTTCACCTCGACGACGTCGACGTAGCGCGACAGGTACTCGAGCGGGTCGAATCCCTTGGGGTGCGGCCTAGGGTAGAAGACGCCTTCCCAATCGCTGTAAGACCATCCAGCGGTCCCCACATGAATCCGCGCCGCCGCCGCGGGTCCCGATGCCGAGCTCGCCGTTCGGGGTCGTGCCAGTGACATGGCCATACGCCCACGCAATGCAGATTCCCGGCCGCGCTCGCCTCAGGCGTCGGGATGCGCTCGGTCAAGTACCGCTTCGAGATCCACTCCGCGATCCGGTGCGAGCGTACCAGCCTCCGCCGACGAGCGCCGCCAGGAATACCACTGCGCCGGCGAAGTGCACCCAGCGCGCAATCGTTAGGTCCCGAGGCAGCAGATCCCAATTGATGAGCAGGTACCACCAGTCGTGGATGCTGTCCTCGCCGCCGAGGAGCGGGAGATCCTGCGCGCGCGCGTCCCCGATGTAGCGCGCCACGTTCAGCAGGTTGATTGCGACCCACGACATCGTGACCGCCGCGGCGTAGCGCTGTCTCGTCCGGGCGAAGTACGCCACGAACGCCGCCGGTACGATGATCTGAAAGAGCGACCCGCCGAGGATGGTCATGGTCTCGCCGAAGGCCGAGAACACGAGGTGGCCGGCCTCGTGGACGGCCAGGTTCAGGTCGTCGAGCGGGTCCCAGTATTCCGGGTTCCTGAGCCTCGCGACAGCGTAAATCGCGATGAGGACGAGGGCTACGAACCGAACGCGGGTCCGGAGGACGTTCGGCGACTCGCCAACCGAGCCGCGGACGGCTTCGGCGGTGCCCGAACCCTGCTTGTGCGTTTGCATACCTACCAGACGACGGACCTCGGTGCGTGTTCCGCTCTTGAACGGACCACCTCAACGCCATGCTGGTTACGATTCCCTATTCCCGATTCCCGATTCCCGACGTTGATTCCGATCAACCCCAACCAGAACGAGCTCCAGCCATGCCAGGTGTGGTTTATCTCAACGGTGAGTTCCTTCCGCGCGAGCGTGCGACGCTGTCCATCGACGACCGCGGGTTCATCTTCGGCGACGGCATCTACGAGGTTACCCGCGTCGTGAACGGTCGCCTCTTCGAGGCTGACCGCCACATGCGACGCCTCCAGTACGGCCTCCGCGGCATCGGGATCGACCCGCGGATGACCTCCGAGCAGATCATCGACGTGCACCATCGCCTCATCCGGGAGAACGAGCTCACCACCGGTGAAGGCACCGTCTACCTCCAGATCACCCGTGGCGCCGCACCGCGAACGCATTTCTTCCCGCCCGCAACGACGCCCCCGACCGTCTTCCTGTCCACCTCGCCGTTCACGCCGAACACCGAGCAGCGCGAGCAGGGAGCGACCGCCGTCACGTACCCCGACATCCGCTGGTCTCGGTGCGACCTCAAGACCGTCAACTTGTTAGGCGCCGTTCTTGCAAAGCAGCACGCCGTCACCGCCGGATCGCTCGAGGCCGTATTCATCCGCGACGGCGTCGTGACTGAAGGCTCTCACACCAACGTCTTTGGCGTGATCGACGGCGAACTGCGGACCTACCCGCGATCGAACTACATCCTCCCCGGCATAACGCGAGACGTCGTGCTCGAGCTGGCAGCGGAGCAGGGAATCACCGTGCGCGAGACGCCGATCCTCCAGCAGGAGATCGGCCGGCTCGACGAGCTGTTCATCACCGGCACCACGAGTGACGTCACGCCGATCGTCCAGCTCGACGGTCGCCCGATCGGATCCGGCAAGCCCGGCCGCATAACGCGGGCGCTCGCCACCGCGCTCGAGCGCAGGCTGTATGCGCCCGCGCCAGCCGCGGACGCACAACTCGCCGCGGCACGCTGACCGCATGCGCGCTGCTTGCACCCCGATGACGTCATCCGCGCGCACATCCCGGCGCGCGCTGGTTGCCGGAGGCGCCCTCGGCGTCTCGCTTGCAATGTCCGCGCATGCGCAGTCCGGCCCGACCCCGGCGTCGGTCGGCCGCGCACTGGCCCGCATCAAGGCCGACAACGCCTGGACCCTCGATCAGCAGCAATCCATCTGCGAGATCCCCGCTCCGCCGTTCAAGGAGTCGGTGCGTGGCGCCGAATACAAACGTCGACTCGAGGCGCTCGGGCTCACGGTGCGCGTCGATTCGATAGGCAACGTCATTGCCGAGCGCAAAGGAACCGGCACCGGACCGACGGTGATGATTGCCGGTCACCTCGACACCGTGTTCCCCGAAGGCACTGACGTGAAGGTCAAGCGTGACGGGAACGTCATGCGCGCACCCGGCATCGGCGACGACTGTCGCGGCCTCGCCGTCGTGCTCGCCGTCGCGCGCGCATTCCAGATGGAGAAGGTGCCCACGACGGGCACCGTCATCTTCGTCGGGAACGTCGGCGAAGAGGGCCCGGGCAACCTGCGTGGCGTCAGGCACCTGTTCACGCGCGAATATCACGGCAAGGTCGACTACTTCATCTCGGTCGACGGCACCGGGCTCGGCCTCACGAGCCGCGCCGTCGGCAGCAACCGGTATCGGGTGACGTACCAGGGCCCCGGCGGCCACAGCTACGGCGCCTTCGGAATGCCGAGCCCCATCCACGCGTTAGGCCGGGCCATTGCCGCGATCGCGGACATCCAGGTCCCGACGACTCCGAAGGCGACGTTCAACGTCGGCGTCATCGAGGGCGGCACCTCGGTGAACACCATCTCGCCGAGCGGCGCGATGGACGTCGACCTGCGATCGGAATCGAAGCAGGCGCTCGCCGACCTGGATGCGAAGTTCCAGGCGGCGGTTCGTGGCGCTCTCGCGGCCGAAAACGCGCGATGGCCATCCTCGCGCGTCAGGATCTCGGTCAAGGTCGACACGATCGGGCTTCGTCCGGCCGGTGGGCTGCCGGACAGCGCGTTCATCGTCCGCACGGCGATCAACGCCGGCAAGAGCCTCGGCTTCACGGCGCCCACGAGCGCGTCGAGCACCGACGCGAACTTCCCCATGAGCCTCGGCATCCCCGCGATCACGATCGATGGCGGGGGTGACGGACGCGGCGCCCACGCCACCTCCGAGTCGTATGACGATGGCGACCGCGGATGGCTCGGGCCGCAGTGGGCTGCTCTCATCGTTGCAATGCTCGCCCAGGCGCGCTGACCCAAGCTCCAACGCCGGAGTTTTTTTCTGCGCTACGCTTCCGTCATCACGCTCGCGGTCGCGACCGGCCGCCTGGCCGCCCAGGATACGACGGCGACGCCGAAGTCGGCGCCGCAGCCGTTGGGACCTCGATGCAATGGCGAGACGGTTTCGGTGGTGACCATCACGCGGGGCGAGCCCGTCATGGTCGAACGCTCGACTGGCGCGCTTCGACCGTTCCTGCGATTTGCGCTGGCCGGCGCGCCGACGCGCGCGTCGGCCGTGGCGCCGTTCCTGCTCGTCAAGCAGGGTGACAAGTGCACCGAGATCGCACTGCGCGAGTCGGAACGGGTGCTACGTGCGCAACCCTACCTCGCGGACGCGAAAGCCGTCGTCACGCCGGACAGCAACGGAACCGTTCGCGTCGATTTCTCGACCGTCGACGACATCCGGCCCATCCTCGGGCTCGGCGCGAAGGGCGGTACTCCGACCCGTATCAAACTCGGCAGCGCCAACCTCGCCGGGTACGGGATGGCGCTGGCCGGGCAATGGAAGCAGGGCTTCGCGTTCCGGGACGGATGGTCGCTCCAGTTCAGGGACTACAGTACGTTTGGCCGGCCGTATCTGTTCGACACACAGCTCGAACGCGCGCCGTTAGGCGAGGTCGCCATCGCGACGCTGTCGCAGCCGCTCTACTCCCAGCTTCAGCGGATAGCGTGGTCGGCCACCTTTGCTCAGGTGAACAGCTTTCAGTCCTTTCTCCGTGGGGAGGGTGAAGAACCGCCGCTCTCGCTGGATGTGGAGCGCACCGGGTGGCAATTGACCGCCGTGTATCGTATCGGCGGCGGGGCGAACGGCGTGTTCGGTGGCATGCAGCTGGGCGGCGATCACGTAAAGCCGGCGGATGAGGGCGTCATCATCACGGACAAGGGCTTCGTCGACGATCCTGACACAACACTGGCTCGGCGCTACGACACGCAGGATCGGACGATGCTGTCCGCGATTCTCGGCGCGCGGGCGCTGCGGTTCTTCAAGGCGCAGGGCTTCGACGCGCTCGAGGGTGCGCAGGACGTCGCCAACGGAATGCAGGTGGGCGGCATTGTTGGACATGGCCTTGGTTCGAGCTTCGACGGATGGTTCGTCGGCAGCCAGATGTACTTGGGCGGCGGAACGCCGCGCATGTTTGTCGGCATGCAGGCGAGCGTCCAGGCCGACCGCGAGACTGGCGACTGGAACGACGTGATCGCCGAGGGCCGGCTGGCATGGTACGATCACCCGACGAAGCGACGCACGCGGATCGTGAGCGTGGAGTATTCGGGCGGGTGGAGCACGAGCGTCCCGTACGAGCTCCGGTTAGGCACGGACCGCGTCGGGGTTCGGGGATACGACGACTCGCAGACGAGCGGCGGGCGTCGCGCGGTCGTGCGGTTCGAAGACCGGCTGGTTTTCCCCGGCTTCAAGCAGTACTTCGGCCTGGGCGGAGCGGCCTTCATCGACGCGGGGAAGATGTGGGCAGGCGACATTCCCTTCGGCGAGACCGTAAACCCGCGCGTGGGTGCCGGGCTGGGGCTCATCCTCGCCATACCGCGATCGAGCCGGCAAAACCTGCGCGTCGATGTTGCGGCGCCGCTGATCTCGGATGCGGGGTCGAAGTGGGGCGTGAACTTCACGATCAGCTCGGGGCGTCCGCGGTTCTGGCGTCCGGCGTCGGATCTGGCTCGCGCGCGCTCTGTCGCGCAGACGCCGGTTGTGTTCGGGTGGCCGTAGCCGCGGCCTTCGGCCGCGGCAGCCATCAGCCATAGCCGCCCTACGGCGGCAGCCATCAGCCATCAGCCATCAGCCATCAGCTCATGGGGCGCCTGCAACTCGCAGGTGTGCTTCTCCTGTCGGCCTGTGTGTCGGTCGGCGGTCAGACGTCACAGCTTGGTGCACCTAACGCGCAAGGGCATCTGGTCATCGTGGGCGGCGGCCCAATTCCCGAAGCCATCGAAAGGCGGTTTCTCGAGCTCGCCGGCGGTGCTGGGAAGGCCCGCATCGTCGTCCTGCCGATGGCCAGCGAGTCAGGTGCCGAGTCGGGCGCGGAGAAGGCCGCGTCGTTTCGAAAGCTCGGAGCGGCGCACGCCATCTCCTTGAACCTGCAGCGAAAGGACACCGGCGCCGACTCCGTCGCGCGTCTGCTCGGCCAGGCGACCGGCATCTGGTTTCCCGGTGGCGACCAGAACCGCCTGACGGCTGCGATCCTCGGCACGGACGTGCTGGATTCGATCCGCTCCCGCTACGGTCACGGCGCGGTCGTCGGCGGGACGTCAGCCGGCGCGGCCGTCATGTCGGACCCGATGATCAGCGGGGCCGAGCGTCGCCCTGGCGGCAGTCGCCCGCCGAGCGACTCGAGCGACGGGTGGATGACGGTCGACCGCGATGATGTGGTGCTCGTGCCCGGGTTCGGCCTCCTACCTAACGTGACGGTGGACCAGCACTTTCTCCGCCGTCGCCGTCACAATCGCCTCATCAGCGTGGTGCTCGAGCATCCGACGGTGGTGGGCATCGGAATCGACGAATCGACGGCGCTGGTCGTCTCGCCGCAGGGGCCGTGGGAGGTGATCGGCGCGTCGCAGGCGACGATCTACGACGCCCGCCGTGCGACGATCACACCGGCGGGAAAGACGTTAGGCGCCTCGGATATCCGGATGCACGTGCTGCCCCCCGGTAGCACGTTCGATCTCGCAACTGGTAGTGCTACTCTTCCGAAGTAGCCGGACTGCTGGGAGGCGGGAGGCGGGAGGCGGGAGGCGGGAGGCGGGAGGCGGGAGACGGGAGACGGGAGACGGGAGACGAAGGCATGTCATCCCGAGCCGTCAGGCGAGGGATCCTCATCGTCCCGAGAGAGGACCCTCTATCGGGAACCTGAGGATCCCTCGCTTCGCTCGGGATGACAACGGCTCGTTCGGGTAATAGCAGCACCTCCGCCGTTTGAGCCGATGGCTGATGGCTGATAGCTGCCCCTATTCCAGCCGTCGGCCACCAGCCAGCAGCTGCACGCAGCTGGCAGCTAGTCTTTCAGTCCGTTCGCCTTTTCGAGCTTTCCAAGCTCGTCCCGCACGTACTCGACCTCGGATCGGAGCGGCGGCTCGGGCGCCGCGCGAAGCGTCAGGTAGTGGCGATACGCGTCGATCGCCGCATCGTTCTCCCCCGCGAGCGCTGCCAGCCGACCCTCCTCGCGCAGGAACGTGGACAGGTAGAGCGGCCGCGTCAGGAACGTCTCACGCCGCCGTACCGCCGCCAGCGCGCCGCGCACGTCGCCGCGCTCCTCCTTGAGACGCGCGAGGATCAGGTTCCCCGCATCCTGCACGAACCCTCCCGGCCCCGTCTTCAGCAGGGAATCGAGCCGCGCGACAGCCACCGGCGCGTCGGCTCGGCCAGCGCGCGCCGCGGCAACTGCATCGAGCAGCGTCGCGCACGCATGCGCGAAGCCGGTGAGCGGCATCTCGTTCGACGCCGTCGCCGAACGACGAAGGCGAGCGATGCTCGAGCTCAACGTACGTGCGTCGTCGTGACCCATGCGCCACAGCTCGACGTTGCAGAGGTCAACGATCTGGCTGAAGCGATCCGCCGGCTTCTCCGGCACCGGTCCGAACGCCGTGCGCTCGAGCTCGCGCGCCGCCGCCGCCGCCGCCGCGCTGTCGCCATCCCAGAAGAGGGCGTCGCGCACGCGCTCGCGCAGGTACCCGCGCGTATTCGGCGCCGCCACCTCGCGGCTCCGTGCGTTCGCCCGCACGGCTGCCGACGGACGACCGCGATTCAGCGCCAGGTCGTGTGCGTTTACCAGCGCGACGTACTTGTCGCCCTGCATGCGCGCGTTCTCCACCGCCGCGTCCGAGATGCGCTGCGCGCGATCGAGATCGACGGCGTCGATCTGGCTCATGTACGCCATCGTGTGCGCGCTGATCGGCGTCAGCGTGTCGCGCCGGCGCGTGATGTCGGCCAGCGACGCGGAGTCGCCTAAGGCGACCGCCATGCGCCAGCGCACCCCGTCGGCGTTCTCGCTCGCCGGATCGATCGACAGGAAATGGCGGCCGAGCTGGCGCACTGCGGTCGTATCGCCGTCGTGTGCTTCGATCAGCAGCAGGTGTTCCGCCGCCGGGGCGTAGGTGGAGTCCAGCGTGAGCGCGCGCTTGAAGGCGTCTGCAGCCCGCGCGTCCGCATCGGCATACCCCACGACGGCACCGAAGTGGAACATCCCGTCGCCCAGCTCGAACCAGGCGTCCGCGCGATCCGGCGCGACATCCACGTAATGCTGCTTTGCCTTGAGCACGTCGAGGTAAGTCGATGCGGACGGGTAGTTCGGCCCCGCCGTTGCGTCGAGCAGCGCGCGGTCACGAGGCCCGAGCCGCTCGCGTCCCGCCCACGCCAGTCGCAATCCCGTCTCTCGCATGGTCGGCACGCCGAACCAGCTACTCGCCGTCGCCAGCCGAAGGGCCGCCAGCGCGAAGGTCGAGTCCAGCTCTACCGCAGTCGAGTACGCGCGCGCCGCGTCGCGATATCGCCCGCGCCGATACAGCCACTGGCCGTTCAGGAACGAGCGCAACGCCGGAAGGGAAGTGCTCGTCAGCGTGGCGAGGTTGTCCACCTCACCGGCGTCGGTCGCGAGCAGCTGCGCGGCCAGCATGTCCACGAGCCTGGGGAGACTGTCGGGATCTCCCTCCACCGTGGCTGGCGGACGCGCCCGGCCATCGGCGACTCGCACCAGCACCGCATGCAACGTGATGTGCGACGAGTCGCCTGTCACGTCACCGATCAGCAGCTGTCCGGCGCCTAACGTCTCGGCCACGTCGAGCGCGCGGGCGCGCGGCAGGTCCGCCGAGTCGGCGCCGGCGGCGCGACGCCACGCGGTGAGCAGCGAGCGCGGGTCGGCCGATCGGGGACCAGCGGCTCCGGTGAGCTTCGCCGACAGCAGGTCCAGCATGCCCTCGCGGAGGTACTTGAGCGACGCATCCTTGCTCACGATCCGGAACGGCGCCACCGCAACGAGGTTTTCGTCCGCGAGCGGCCGTGCGGCCGCGCGTCGCGAGTACGCGACGACTCCCAAAACGAGGGCGAGAGCCGCCACTACGACCAGGGCCACGGCGCGACGGGCGGACCGCCGCTGGCGCGCCGCCGGCCCGATGACCGTCCCCGCGCCAGGCGTCGCCAGCGCCTCGATGCCGCTGCGCACGTCGGCCGCCGTCTGCGGACGATCGATCGGGCGCTTCGCTAGGCAGCTCATCACCAGCGCCGCGAGCGCGGGTGGCACGTCGGCGCGGAGCGTCTCGATCGGGTGAGGTAACTCCGCAATGTGCGCCGCGAGAATCTCGCTCGGGGGTCGGCCTGTGAATGGCGCGCGTCCCGCCAACAGCTCGTACGCCAGAACGCCGAACGCGTAGATGTCGGCCCGATGATCCGTCGCGGGGTCGCCAGCGGCCTGCTCGGGGGCCATGTACGCCGGCGTTCCGATGGCGAGCCCGGTACCCGTAGTCGTCAACCCGCTGCTGCCGAGGTCCCGCTCGTCGTGTCTATTATCCGCGGCAGCGCTGAGCGCTTTCGCGACGCCGAAGTCGGTCACCGTCGCATGGCGCCGACTCACGAGCACGTTGTCGGGCTTGATGTCCCGATGGACGACGCCGTGTTCGTGCGCATACGCGAGCGCATCGGCGACGTCGTGCAGCACGCGAACGGCATCATCGATGGACAGGCGTGACTCGCGCAGCAGCCAGGCGCGGAGCGACTCCCCGTCGATGTACGGCATCGTGAAATACAGGATGCCGTGCGCCTCCCCGGCGGCGAGAACGGGGACGATGTGGGGGTGCTGCAGCTGCGCGACGACCTGGATCTCGCGCCGGAACCGGTCGACGTTGACGCCGGCGAGCTCCGGATGCAGCACCTTCACGACTACCCGGCGGTCGAGCGCCCGCTCACGCGCGAGGAATACCCGGCTCATCCCTCCACCCCCGAGCTCCCGCTCGATGGCAAAGGCTTCGCCGAATGAGCTCTCCAGTCGCTCGCGCAGCTCTCCCGTCCGTGTCACGAACCGGTGCTCCGAGGCCAAGGTCACACCAGACAACCCCCGCCGCACCCCATCCGCTGAGGCGGGCTCGCGCCCGCTCAAGAATTAGATGGCGATCAGGCCAGAACCGTTTCCGCCCGTCTACCATCGGACCATGCAGGGGCGGACTACCGGGTGACTCGGTCCACACTACCCGCGTTGGCATGGTTTGGTGCCAGACAGGCGTGAAGAATCCGTTCAGAATCGGTTACGAAACGGATAATGACGAACCGATGGGACGGGCCGATGTGTCGGATCGGCGAATGCCCACGGCCTGACCTTGGCGTTACGCCCGGCGGAGAGTCCACATAATTTCAACCACCCCACGATCGATTCCGTCAGCTTCGCTCGCTGTGACCGACAACTTCCGCGATCGACTCGCCACGGCGCTGGCGGCCACCTACCGGATCGACGACGAGCTGGCAGGGGGTGGGATGAGCCGTGTCTTCGCGGCTACGGAGCACGCACTCGGCCGCAAGGTCGTGGTGAAGGTGCTGCCGCCCGAGCTGTCGGCAGGGGTGAACCGCGAGCGTTTTCAGCGGGAGATCCAGGTCGCCGCACAGCTGCAGCACCCGCATATCGTTCCGCTCCTGTCGGCCGGGCGGATTCCGTCCCCCGATGGGACGGCCGAAGGCGAGCTGCTGTATTACACGATGCCGTTCATCGAGGGCGAATCGCTCCGCGCGGCGATCGCGCGGCGTGGGCGGCTTCCCGTGCGCGACGTCGTGCGGATCCTTCACGACGTGGTCGAAGCGCTGGCGTACGCGCATAGTCGAGGCGTCGTGCACCGGGACATCAAGCCCGGCAACATCCTCACGATCGGCTCGCACGCGCTCGTCACGGACTTCGGCGTCGCAAAGGCGTTGAGTGCGGCCATGCCCGTGTCGGGGATGACTTCCGCCGGCATGGCGATCGGTACGCCGGCCTACATGGCGCCCGAGCAGTTGGCGGCGGATCCGGCCTCGGACCATCGAATCGACATCTACGCCGTCGGGCTGCTGGCATATGAGCTTCTGTCCGGTCAGTCGCCGTTCGTTGGCGCATCGCCGCAGGCCACAATGGCGGCGCAGCTCACGCGCGTGCCGGATCCACTCGATTCAGTGCGCGACGACGTGCCGCCCGCGCTCGCCGCAGCGATCATGCGGTGTCTCGAGAAGCTTCCGGAGAATCGGCCGCAGACCGCGGATGCGCTGCTCGATGAGCTCGAAGGCGTTGCGACGCCCAGCAGTGGTGGAGTGATGGCGACGGCCACGCTGTCGGCGCCGTCGCGGGCCTCGAAGGTGCGTCAGCGCCGCGCCCTCGTGGCGGGTGGGTTGCTCGTGATCACCGCGGGCGTCGCGGTTGCCCTCACGACGTGGAGCCGGAGAACGAGCGGCGCGTCCGCTCAGGCGGTGACGGTCAGCAGCGCGCCCGCTTCGCCAACGGCGCCGGGGGTGCAGGGCAGCGCAGGTACAGCCGCGATCGCCGGCACACCATCCAACCGACCGTTAGGCGATTCGGCGACGCGGACGCCGATCGTCCTTTCGCGTGCCGAGTCGCTCGCGATCGCGGAGGCGGTTCGGAAGCGAATCACGGCGCGCCGCGACTCGCAGACCGCGAAGGGCGAGCGGGCATTCGCCGATTCGCTCTCGCGCCGGTTCGAACGCGCGCTCAGCGACTCGCTGGCGCGCCTCATGGCGGAGCTGCGCGGAGGACGCCGGGTGGAGTTCCGCGGCCTCGACCCGAAGGAGCTCGAGCAGTTGCAGGAGATCGCCAAGCGAGCGGCGGTGATGCCTAACGTGCCGCCCCCCGCGGGAGCTCCGCGGACAACCCCCGGTCCGAAGGGCCTGCTCGACCACTCCGGCCCGATGACGGTTTACCGCATTGCGCCACGCCCGGGCGAGCCGATGGCGTTTCCGCCTGCGCCGGGCGTCCGGCGGGTGCTGGTGGGGGTGGCGCGAAACTCGGCGCTGCGCCGCGAGCTCGCGGGCGTCGGCGCCGCCATCTCCGACAGCATCCGCCGGGCGATCGCTGCGCAGCCAGGCTACGATGTGATCGATGCGTCGACACTCACTGACCCGCGCCTCTCCGCCGCGCGATCCCGGACGGCGTTCGCGCGAGCGGTGGGCGCAGGCGCGGTGCTGACGGGCCTGTACTTTCCGCGCGGGGACTCGCTGTTCGTCGTGCAGCTGCAACTGTACGACGTCCGACGCAACCGGGTGACGCGGGTGCTCGAAAGCAAGCCGATCGATCCGAAGGACCCGATGCGCGGCGTGGGCGAGCTCGCCACGGCAGCGGTGGTCGCGTTGAACGCCGTCGACTGGCGACCAGTGACTGCCGACTCGTTAGGTCTCAGGAAACCGTAAGAACCGTAAGGGGTCAGAGTCGATTTTCATCATTCGATCGTGCGGCGGCGCGTTTCGTTGCGTGCCGGCCGCGTTCGAACGATGCAATTCGACTCTGACCCCTATTCAACCATTTTCTTTGGCGTACGGGCGGATGAGCGTGCCGATATCAGCCCGCACCCAGTCGACGACGTTTCCCTCGCGGTGAATCGCCCAGTTGAGCAGCGATCCCGCGGCAACACCTTGCAGCGCGCTCGCGAGTGCCGCAGTGTCGCACGACGTCAACTCCCCGGCCGCAACCGCCTCGGCCAGCAGCGCCCGATAGCGTGCGCGCACGCGCCGCGAGTGCTCGAGCGCGAGCTGGTGAAACTCGGTGTCGCTCAGATCGATCTGGAAGAACGCGAGGTTGTTCGCGAGCTCCTCCGGCGTCCGCATATGGGTCGCCATGTCGCTCGCCGCCGCGACCAACGCGTCGAGTGCGGAGGTGGACGCCGCGCGCATGTCACCGAAGCGGCGATCGACCGAATCGACGCTCCGCTGGACGAGGGCGAGCAGCAGGCCACGTTTGGAGCCGAAGCGTTGCAGCAGCGTTGCCGGCGACAGCCCGACTTCGCTCCCCACATCGGCGAGTGTCAGGCGCACCGGTCCCACGCGGCCAATCATTCGCGCCGCCGCGGCAAGAATCTCTTCGTCCGCGACCGTCCGTGGCCGAGGCGACATGACGACCGATCAGCGCTCGGCGCCGATGGAGTCGGCGAGCGCTCGTGCCGCCGCGGCCGACGCCCCGGTGGGACGCCACATCGTTAGGCTGTCGGGCGCGGTGAGGCCGAACCGCAGCCCGTTGCAGACAGCCCAGCCGCCGGATTCCGAGTGCAGCACATCCCACTCGAGTGTGTCGCGCCGTACACGCATGCGTGCGACGAAGTACCCGGGGTGGATACGGTCCACCTCCTGTTCGGCCACCGTCGTCACGACTGCACGGCCCACGACCGTATCCGCGCGTGACGTCGCCGACAGCAGCTCGAACTTCGCCAGCATCGGCCCCTGCGCCGCGTCCGCTCCGTCGGGACAGGCAGTCAGCTCCGCGAGCTTCTCACGACTGGTTGAGCCCTCACGAGACGCCTGGAGGTATTCGCCCAGTGCCTCGGCCGCTGCGCGCAGCGCGGAGCTATCGGGTGGCGTGACGGTAACAGCGGCTAAGGGCGCGGCGGAGTCCCGACCCGACTCGTGCCCGCGTGCGCAGCCGACGAACGCAATGGAGCAGGCCAGACCGCGGACCGATCGGCGCATCACGCTCGCATCAGGACTGTGACGACTCGAGGTAGATGTTCCGCCGCATGATCTCCATCTGCCGCTCGGGGTTCGCGACGAGCTCGAAGCCGAATTTCCGATAGAGCGAATGCGCGTCGCGCGTTGAGAGCGCGAACCGGCGAAGTCGCTGGAGTGACGGATGCGACATGATCACTTCCATCAGCCACTTCGCGAGCCCTTTCCCGCGATGCGCCTCCAGCACGTACACGTCGGCGAGGTATGCATAGGTCGCGTGGTCGGTGATAACGCGGGCGAACCCGACCTGCTCGGGCCCGTGATAGATCCCGAAGCAGATCGCGCCGGCGATGCCCCGCCGTACGACGTCTTCGGGGATGCCCGGAGACCAATAGCTGCGCGACAGGAACGCGTGTACCGCCGCGACGTCGATGCGCGATCGGTCGGTCGACACGACGTATGCGCCACGCACGGATTCGATTGGCGTGTCGCCCAGACCTTCGCCGGTGGTGTCTCGAGCCGTGTCGGTCATCAGGAGTCCGAGCGGCGACGTGCGGCCGCCGCGGCATCCGCTTCCGCGATCCGCTGCTCGGCCACCTGCCAGTCGACGTTAGGCGCGACGTCCACGTCATCGAGCTCGAGCGACGTGACCGCGCGCTCGACCACCGCCTGCCCGTCGGGGACCGCGAGGCCGAGCTCGAGCTCCGCCTTCCGGCACAGCCGCTCCTCGCGCGCTCCACATCCGGGATGGCCGGAGAGTCCCATCGTCAGCAGCCGCGCGTGCACCCCTTCGTGAACGATCGAGGCGGCAATCTGGGCGTCGGAGAACTTGCCTTCGCCCGCGAACGTGAGCTCGATGAGGCACTCGCGTGTGGCCCCGAAGAACGCGGCACGGCACGCGAAGCGTTTCACGATGATCCCGCGAACGTCGTGGCGAAACCGGCGCAACCGGTGCGGCTGATAGCGCTCGATGACGCCAAGGGCCCCGTCGAGCTTCTGAAACACGCGGCTCGTCTCGATGTCGGGACGCGTGTTGACTACCGTAACCTGGACGCCGCGAATGGTTCGACGATCCGTCATCAAGCGCTCCTTCGCGGCGGTTACTGCGTCGCTCCACCAACCCATGGTCGCCTCCTGTCGACGCTGCGCGCGCTCACGCGGTCCGTCCGCTTCTGCAACCTACTCCGAGACCATGGGTTGGTGAACTAACTCGACGCGTTCTCCCGCTCAGCGGCGACGGATGCCGCGCACCTCGCCGCTCCAGTCGCTGGTCGACCACCGGCCGACGAGCGAATCGCCGGCGCCGCGGAGGTCCACCAGCATCTGCTCAGCACCGAGGTTCCAGACCACGTGCGCCGAGTCGCCGACGATGTTGAAGCTGACGAGACTTCCGGGTGGTCCCTGAAGCGAGGCGAGCGTGTAGGTCGTGTCCGCTCGTGCGACCTGCATGACCGCTCGCCGCTCGCCGTCGGGGAATCCGGCCCCTACCAGGTCGAACGTGCCGGTCCACGAGAACGTCGAGGGGAACGCCTTGAGTGCTGTAGCCGAGCTCGTCGCGACTCCGCTCGTTCCCGCAACGAGCACCGCCGCGACCATCAATCGAAAAGGGGAGGTAGACATGGAATCGTCCCGTCGAGGCCAGAGAGGTCGGAGAAAGTCAAATGGATCGCCTGCCGAATCGGCGTTAGGCGACGGCCCCAATCTCGAACGATCAAGCGCGCGGCGGACGTGGTCCCGCGTCCGGAAATAACCCTGTCGATGGTGAGGGGGCGGGCCGGCCTGCCGGGGGAGTCGCGGTGTCCGACCCCGATCCCAGACCCGATTCCCGATTCCCGTCTCCCGATTCCCGATTCCCGATCAGCCGTACCGCATTCCCGGGTAGAGCAGGTTCACCGCGCCGAAGAAGACCGGGTCGAACACGTACTTGAAGAGCTGCCACGCGACCACGAGGCCGAGCAGCCCGAACGCCCGGTTGCTCCACATGAACAGCTGATATTTCCGCGCGGCGGCGTCGCTCAGGAGGATCGGCACCGCACCGCTGCCATCGAGTGGCGGGAAGGGAAGGAGGTTGAACGCGGCGAGCAGCAGGTTGAGCGAAAAGAACGCGCTGACCATGACCGCGAGCGCCGGCCATACACCCTCCGCATTGCTGGCCGTCACCTCGCCGAACCGAATGCTGTTCGGCGCGTAGAAGACGTCCGCGGCGATGCCCGCGCGGATCAGCGCGGCCGAGATGACCACGAGAAGCAGGTTGGCCGCGGGACCCGCGAGGGACATGAGCGCGGCTCGCTTCGGGTGCCGCATCGCCCACTGCGGGTCGAACGGCGCGCTGGCGTAACCGAATGGCCACCCGGTTGCGAGCGCGCTCACGATCGGCAGGATCAGCATCCCGAACGGCTCACGCCGGATATGGGGAATCGGGTCCAGCGACACCTGTCCGCCATGATAGGCCGTCAGGTCGCCGCCACGCGCCGCGGCCCAGGCGTGCGCCGCTTCGTGCAGCGTGGTGGAGAGCAGGAAGACGACGTAGTAAACGAGCGCGTTCGTTAGGTCTGGCACGGGCGAGGAGGTGTCGGCGGGGGAATCACTCCGCAGTCCAGCCGTCCCTACGTGCGGCTTCGGCGCGGAGTGACGGCCCGAAATGTAGGCGCAGAACCTCGTTCGCCGGACTTGCGTCGACCGAATCCAGGAACGACAGCGAGATGAGCTCGCGCACCTCGGCGTCGCCCGACGTCAGGTGCGTCTCGATCACGCCGACCAGCGTCCGCGCGGCTTCGCCGCCCGCGCCGCCCTCGATCGTTCGGGCGCCCGGTGCCTGCGTGGTTCCGCTCACCCACCCTGCCACCTGTGCCATGAAGAGGTCCGGCAGCAACGCGTCGTGCAGCGCCAGGTGTTCCCGGTAGATCCCCACGAGTGGCGGTGCCGTCGACAACAAATCGACGAGCAATTGCGCGAGCGTGCTCACGAAGGCATTTGGCGGGCAGTCACCCCTGGAAGATTTCTCGTCGGGGAGCCGATGACAACGGGCAGCGAGGACGGACGACGAAGGGCCATGATGGCAAGTGGCGTGCGGTGAACGTTGTACAACGGTCCGGCAGCACATCGTCTTACGCCGCTGGGACC
>JBKOYV010000217.1:0-15520 GCA_046725585.1 Gemmatimonadota bacterium
ATGCCTAACGCCGATGTGGACCCGTCGTGGTCGGTCGACGCAAAGCAGATCGCGTTCGTGAGCTCGCGTGATGGTGGCTGGGAGATCTACACGATGAACGCCGACGGGACTGGCGTCACGCGGCTCACGAACAACTCGGACGACGAATTTTCCCCATCCTGGGGACGATAACCGCTGATCACGCGCCGGTTGTCTCCTCGAGCGGCAACCGGCGACACGCACCGAGGGGCCGCCACTTCCGCGCTCCGCAACAACCTAACGACTCAACCTGACCAGGAGAACCAATGCGTTCCCTCATCTACTCTTTTCTGCGCTTCGCCGGCTTCCGGCATCTGAGCCTGTCGATTGGCGTCGCCATGGCCGCGGCATGCGGCGACAGCTCTCATCCTCCAACCTCGCCCGCGGGCTCCGCGCTGGTCCCGGCGCTCGCCCGCGGCGGTAACGGCGACAACAACGGACGAATCGTCTTCACCAGCAGCCCCGGCGGCCCATCCCTCTACGAGCTCTATGCGATGAACCCTGACGGCACCGGCGTCACGCGGCTCACGAACTCGTTGGGATTGGATACGAACGGCTCGCTCTCGCCGGATGGGAAACGGGTCGTCTTCGAGAGCGAGCGTGATGGCCCGGGAGGTAAGATCTACGTGATGAACGCCGACGGCACCGGCGTCACACGCCTGACCTCCTCGCCGGGATACGACAGCAGACCCGTCTGGTCCAAGGACGGGAAGCAGATCGCGTTCGAGAGCACCCGGGATGGGACCAACCCACTCATCGGCGACGGCGCGGACTACGAGATCTACGTGATGAACGCTGACGGGACCGGCGTCACGCGGCTCACGTACCGTTCCGGCTTTGATGGCGCGCCATCGTGGTCGGCGGATGGCAAGCAGATCGCGTTCATCAGCGACCGCGCGAACGCCGAGAAGAAGGACGTCTACACCATGAACGCGGACGGCAGCCAGGTCACGCGCGTCACGTACCTCGATTGGCCGTTGTTCATGTCAGTGGCCTGGTCGCCAGGCGGGAAACAGCTCGCCTTCTCGACCAGCCAGGTGTTCGTCGTGAACGCCGACGGCACCCAGCTCACCCAGCTCACGTGGGGAGAGGCGCTCAACGGCGACCCGTCGTGGTCCAGCGACGCGAAACAGATCGCGTTCATGAGCTACCGCGATGGGAACGCCGAGATCTACACGATGAACGCCGACGGCACCGGCGTCACGCGGCTGACGAACAGCCTGGCGACAGACTTCTTCCCAGCCTGGGGCCGGTAGTACGAGTGCCAGCCCACTGTCCATAGAAGCGCGCCGGGCGCGCGAGATCTCGTGCGCCGGCCGACACCTAACGAATCATTCCATCTGGATACGACAATGACTTCCTTCATGCATACCATTGCGCGCGCCGCCAACCTTCGGCGTTTGAGCCTTCCGCTGGCCCTGGCGACACTCGCCGCGTGCGCCGAGGACGCTCGTGCGCCCCGCGTGCCAACGGCGCCATCAGCAGGGCCTGTGTTCGCCCGCGGGGGCAACGGCGACAACAACGGCCGCATCGTCTTCATGAGCAACCGCGACGACCCGGCTGCCTTCGAGATCTACTCCATGAACCCGGACGGCACCGGTGTCACACGCCTAACGAGGTCACCGGGAGATGACATCGACCCGGCGCTTTCTCCCGACGGGAAGAGAATCGTGTTCGCGACCACCCGCGACGACGAGCGGGGCGAGATCTACGTGATGAACGCCGACGGCACGGGCGTCACCCGGCTCACGTACTCCTCGGGGTTCGACCTGTCCCCCGTCTGGTCCAAGGACGGTAAGCAGATCGCCTTCGAGAGCAGCCGCGATGCGGTCGATCCCTTGGACCCGGGTGGCACCGACGTGTACGTGATGAACGCCGATGGGACGCAAGTCACGCGCATCACGGACGGTCCGGGGTACGATGGGCGGCCCTCGTGGTCCGCCGATGGGAAGCGGATCGCGTTCGAGAGCGCCCGCGCCACCGCGACGACCTTCGATGTCTACGTCGTGAGCGTTGGAGACAGGCAGGTCACCCGCGTCACGTACCTCGACATGGCCGACGGGGTCCAACCCTCGTGGTCGCCGGGCGGAAAGCAGATCACCTTCGCGTACAATGGTCAGGTGGCCGTGGTGAATGCCGACGGCACACAGCTCACGCAACTCACCACCGGGGCCCCAAACGTATCTCCATCCTGGATGGACGGGGGCAAGAAGATCGTGTTCACGAGCTTCCGCGAAAACTCGGAGATCTACTCGATGAACGCCAACGGAACCGGTGTCACGCGGTTGACCTACAACCCATCCATAGACACCTACCCGTCCGGAGAGCGGTAGCGTTCGGGAACGGTGCCGGCGCCTCGGCGCCGGCACCGCCCAAGTCGTTATGACTCCCGACGAACGCTCCCGCCTGCTCGCCAGCCTCCGGCGTCTCGAGCCCGACGCGGACCGCATGGCGACCGCCTTCTTCGAGCGGCTGTTCGAGATCTCCCCCGACTCCAGGCGCTTGTTCGCGGCGACCTCGCTCGACGACCAGTTCCTGCGCGTCTTGCACGTACTCACCGAGCTTGCCGCGTTGCGCGACAACCCGGAGAATCTCGTGCGGATTGCCGCGGAGCTCGGGCGGCGGCACGTCGCGTACGGTGTGACGGATGAGCACTACCAGGCGGTGGAGGAAGCCCTGCTGGCGGTCCTCGAGCGTGCCCCCGCGGCGTGTCCGACTCCCGAGTCGCGCGACGCATGGCGCGAGACGTACGAGCTGGTGTCGGGCATCATGCGTCGCGCCGCCAGCCGGGCCAGCCAGGGCTGATCGTGATCGGCACTCTGGCAGCCCGCCGTCGCACGTCGTACCCTAACGCATGCCCAGTCATTCGCTGAGAACACTCGCCGTCCTCGTCGCGCTCTGCGCAGCGTCCGCCGCCACCGCCTCGGCGCAGGCAGGCAAGACAACCGAGACCTATCGCTCGCCGAGCGGGACGATCCTCAAGCTCTTCCTGGACGACTCGAACGTAGGCTCCGAGGTCTCCGTCGGGGAGCTGACGTTCCCGCCTAACGCCGACTCCGGCGAGCACGCGCATGGCGCGATCGAGATGTTCTACGTCGTGACCGGCGAGCTCGAGCACGTCGTGAACGGCACGAGCTATGTCCTCCGTCCGGGCATGACCGGCTACGTCCGCCCGCCCGACAAGGTGCGCCACAAGACCGGCGCAGCCGGCGCGAAGGTCGTCGTGGTGTGGGTCCCGGGCGACGAAGCCAAAAAGATCGCCTCGCGGTGGAAAAAGGAGCCCTAGCGCGGGAAATCATGAAAAACGTCCTGGGAAAGCCTCTCGACGAGCTCCAGCCCTTTATCGGCGAGTGGAGGGTGGAAGGCCGACATGTCGCGCTACCGAACGCGGTGATTCGCGGACGGTCGCTGTTCGAGTGGTGGGGAGAGCGGACTTTCCTGATGCATCGCTCCACCTTCGACCATCCCGACTTCCCGGACAGTATCTCAGTGATCGGCGCCACGCGCCCTGCGGGCGGGCTCGCGCAACACTACTTCGACACGCGCGGGGTGCATCGACTGTTCGACATGACCTTCGATCGCGGCGTATGGACGCTGGGCCGAACGGCCGTCGGCGCGAAGGACTTCGACCAGCGGATGGCGGCGACATTCAGTGCCGACGGCAATACGATCACGGCCGAGTTCGAGGTGAGGGATCCCGGCGCGCGGGAGATGAGACACGATTTCTCGGTGACCTATACGAGATTGACGTGACTCAAGCAGCGAGGACCTGATGGAATCGACTCATGCGGAGGTGAGAACGCTCCTGGACAGCTGGTCCGGGGCCATCCGGGCAAAGGACATCGATCGACTCATGTCACTGTATTCTCCCGACGTCGTCTATTTCGACGTTGTACCCCCTCTCCAACTCGCCGGATCGGCTGCAATTCATCGCAATTTCCTGCGGTGGTTCGAGAGCTGGGAGAGCTCGATCGGGGTGGAAATCCGCGACGTGAATATCGTCGTGAGCGGGGATGTCGCCGCGGCATTCATGCTTCACCGAACGAGCGGAACCCTGAAGGACGGGCGCGACGTCGGATACTGGGTGCGCGCGACCGTTTGCTGCCAACGGTCGAATCAGACGTGGTTGATTACGCACGAACATGTCTCGCTGCCCGTTGATTTCAGAAGCGGGAATGCGGCCATGGACCTCGTGCCCTAACGATTCTGGACGCCGATTAGGCACGAGATGTCGTCCGCGAGCCGACGTGAAGGTCGTGGACGACGAGCGCGGCGGCCGCCCGTCCTAACCGTTAGGCTACCGAACGCGAATCGGCATGGCGACAAGCGGCTGATTGTTGCCCGTTGTCATCGTGAACCGGATATCCCCCGGCGCGGAGGGCGTAAACTCGAAGTCGTACGCCTCGCCATTCCCCGATTGCTGGATCGCCGGCCGGATGGTTGCCTGGTCCTTCGGAAGATCCATTCCGTCCTTTGCGACTGCGCGCCAGCTGAGCAGGGTCGTGTCTTGCACTAGTCGCGCGATCATGCTTGGGCGCGACGTGTGAATGTTGATGAAGCGCAGGCGATAGCGCTCGCCGACACGCATCTCCATTGGCGCTGGAGTGCTCGTGCCGTTGAGGAAGACGACGCCGTTGTCCGCGAAGCGACGTGGTGTGCTCACCAGCAGCACGACATCGTGGACGGAGTCGTACTTCTCGGGCGCGTCGAGCACGACGATCGCTCCGGAGAGGCCAGCGCGTTGTTGGCGGACCTCGTCGGCGTGCGGATGATAGATGAATGTCCCTGCACGCGGCGGCGTGAACCGAGCCTCGAACGAATCCCGTGGCGCGATGGCCGGCGAAATCCTCGCGGATGACCCGCTGAACCCGGCAACCCCATCGAAATAGCTCTCGAGCTCGATGCCATGCCAGTGCACCGCGGTCGGTTCTGACAGCTCGTTCACTACCGTGATACTCACGGGCTCACCGCGTTTGAGCACGATTGTCGGACCCGGAACCATCGGGTAACGCGACGCCTTCGTCGTTAGTCCCCGTTCCTGCAACACGTAGCCGTAGGCGGGCTCACTGTCCGTGGTGGCGGAATCAACGCGAGCGACGAGGCGGAGCTTTCGCCGAGGACGAGGGTCCGTCGTCGCGACTGCCGGGCCGCGTGGACGTACCTCGATCCCCATGACCAGTCCGCCCATCATCTCGAGCGCGTGATTCTTCACGTGCTCCATGTGCTGTTCTCGCGGCAGAGGCGTCCCGTCGAGAGGCCGGTTTCGCAGCACGTGAACGTTGTCGTGGCAGTGAAACATCCAGTTGCCCGGTCGCTCCGGAATCCACGTGAGTGAGAATGTTCGACCGGGTGCCGCGCGTTCAGTGACGGCGAAGCGCGGAGAGTTGACGTCGTACGTCGTATCTGCGCGCTCGGTGCCACGCGTGTCGACCTTGAAGTAGAACCCGTGGAGGTGCATCGGATGCGGCGCGGCGCTCGTGTTGACGATGCGAAACCGCACCGAGTCGCCGACCGTGTACGTGAGCCGCTCGGTGTTGGGCCACGCCTTGCCGTTGATGACGAATCGCACGATGGTGTTCGCGTTAGGCACCGCTCCGGGAGGGAGCGTGTTCCAGAGCCCGAGCACGAGAACGCGGTCGCGCGATGGTGCCTGCGTGGTGCCAGTATCAACGATGAACGCGCCGTTGAGCTGAGAGTCGATTCCGCGCGCACCGACGGGCGCAGCCGCGTTGGTGCTCGCCCAATAGAAGTACGTCCCCGGCGTGCCAGCCTTGAAACGCACCTCGCGGACCTCGCCCGGGTTGACCTGAACGGTGTCGTAGCGCCCGCTGCCGCGCTCGTACAGTCCGCGCACGACGAGCGTGCTATCGGGTAGCGAGTTGCGCACGAACGCCCGGATCTCGGTCCCCCGCGGAACCCGGATGAGCGGACCGGGAATCTGTGGCACCTTGCCTTCCTCTGCGAACGCGCGGACGGCGATCCCGGGGTCGGCGTCGCCGTCGGGATGCCATTCGGCCGTGCGTGCCTCGAGGCGGATCGTCAGAACGCCGTCGTGCAGTACGCCACCCGGGACGCGATTGTCGTTGATGCCGATCCGCTCGGCAGAGCCCTCGCGTGACGCCGGTAGTGGCACCGCAGCACCGTGCGCCGTCCCAAGCCCGTACACCACCAACGCCAGGAGACACGAAAGGCGGACCACACCGCGCGCGACGACGCGTGGCATGCCGCCTGAACGGGGACGTAGCATATGACCCTCGAGTGAGGAGGTCCGAGCGTGATAAGAAACGCGTTTTCGCGTCCGTCGGCAAGGACGCCACTGGCCTGCGGGCTATACATTTCCTATGGCCCGGACGTCCACCGCAGCGGCGATCGCGCCACCCTGCGCGACCAGGCGCTAGGCATCCGGCGCACCATTCCGCGACGAGCGATGCTGACACTCCGACAGCTGGTGTTGATTCCTCTGACGCCACGAATCCGTCTCCCAGCCTTCGCGCTCGCGCTGCTCGCCGCACCGCCCATCGTGGCGCAGGGGACGCCTAACGCCCGCTATCAACCTCCGCGCGGGCTCTCTGACTGGAAGACCGCGACGGCTGAGTCCCTCGGTGTCGATGCGAAGCGACTTGCCGCGCTCACGACGTCCGTGCGCGCGTGGCCAGAGCTTGGCGTGCACGCGATCCTGATCGAACGCTCTGGTCGCCTCATCTACGAGGAGTACTTCGACGGGTTCGACGAGCGCTGGGGCACGCCACTCGGGCGTGTCTCCATGGCGGCGGGCTCGATGCATGACGTTCGTTCCATCACGAAGAGCGTCGTGAGCGCGCTCGCCGGCCTCGCCGTTGCCGAAGGCGCCATCAAGTCCCTGGACCAGCCCGTCGTGGAATGGTTCCCGGAATACCCGGAGCTGAACACGGCAGACCGACGCCGCCTAACGCTGGCGCACGTGTTGGGCATGACCTCCGGTCTGGAATGGAACGAGGACGTGCCGTACACCGACCCGCGCAACGACGAGATCCGGATGACGCGGGATTCCGAGCCACTTCGTTACGCGTTGTCACGATCGTTCGCCCACGACCCCGGCGCGGCGTTCAACTACAACGGTGGACTCACGCAGGTGATGGCGGCGGTGATTCAGCGAGCGGTCAAGATGCCGATTCAGGAGTACGCCCGGGCACGACTGTTCGAGCCGTTAGGCATCGACACCGTCGAGTGGGTGGGTAACCTGGCCGGCATGCCGTCCGCAGCCTCCGGACTTCGGCTCCGAGGGCGCGACCTCGCCAAGATCGGATCGTTGTACCTGCACGGCGGTCAATGGAATGGCCGGCGAGTCCTGCCGGCGGACTGGGTAGCGCTCTCCACACGCCGCCATTTTCGCTTCGCGAGTGGAGCGGCGCGTGATCGCTCGCGTACCGACCCGGCGGCCGAGGGCGCATTCGGGTACGCGTACTTCTGGTGGTACTCGTGCTATCCCACGCCCCGCGGCCTCGTCGAGGCGCGGACCGCCGCGGGGAACGGGCAGCAGCGCATCTTTGTCTTGCCTGGCCTGGATATGGTCGTCACCATCCTCGCCGGCCGCTATAACGACTTCACGACCGGCAACACGCTCGGCACGAGGATCCTGCGGGAGCACGTGATTCCTGCCGTGAGATCCGGAGCTCGCCCGGGTTGCCCGGGGGCGTAGGTGCCATCGCCCGACGCGTCAGGTCGCGCGCTTGGGATTCAAGCGTTAGGTAGCGCGCCTGGTCAGGCTTGCCCGCGACGCGACGTCGGCGCGAACGTGATCGTCATCGCCCAGCGCTCCTCGTCCCCCTCCGCGCGCGTATCGTCGTCACACGAGAATTCCCGTTGAACGTCACCGAGCAGGCGCGTGATGCGCTCGCGCAGCTCTCCGATCCGCGCCGGCGGCGCCACCATCACGAGCCGCGCGACGAGCGGTCGGTCGCCGTCGGTGCGCCCCATCGATGCCAGCACTTCCTGCCGTGACTGTTCCAGCACCGCCATGGCGACGGACCGCCGCGCTGCCGCTTGCTCGCGCGGAGCTCGGCGCGTCGAGCGAGCTGCCGTCGAGCTGCCCATCGTCCGCGCGATCGCCTCGTACCACTTCTCGGTGGTTCCGCGATTCTTGCGCGTTTCCGTGAGCCGGAGCAGCCCCGCTCGCTCGAGCGCTGCCACGTGATGGTAGAGCCGCGTCGGCGGCTCCCCCAACAGATCGGCCACCTGCTTGGTCGTCCGCGGCGCTTCGGCGAACAGCTCGAGCAGGCGAAGCCGCAAGGGATGAGCGAGCGCTCGCATCTCGGCCACCGTCGCCTCCAGCCGCGGGGCACCCGGGCGAGCCGATGGTTGTCGGCGCATGTGGGGAGGCTATCCCGCCAGACCGCTATTGACAAGTGGATGGTGAATATTCAATATAATTTGAACATTCCACCGGAGACCGCAGTGCCGTCGTCGCTCGACATCGCCTTCGCCGCGTTCTTTGCCGCCGTGATCACCGCGTTCGAGGCGTTCTACTTCGACCCCCGCTTCAAGGCGCAGGTCGCGGCCGGCGTTCCCGACGCCCGGCGCCGCGCCTATCGACGCGCCACCATCGGCCAGTGGGCGCTGGCCGGCGTGGCAGCTCTGCTCTGGGCGCGAGCGGGGCGGCCGTGGGCCCAGCTCGGCCTCGTGCCGCCGCTCGATTGGCGGCTCGCGGTCGGCGTGATCATCACCGGCACAGTCGCGGTGATGTCGGTGCGGCAGCTCCGCGCGGTCTCGCGACTCACCGCCGAGGGCCGAGAGAAGCTCAGAGGCCGATTGGCAGGGGTGGCAGACATCCTTCCGCATAACGACCTGGAGTACCGATGGTTCCTCGCGCTCTCCGTGACGGCAGGTGTGTGCGAGGAGCTGCTCTATCGCGGGTTTCTCACGTGGGTCCTCGGCGCATACATCGGCGTGCCGCTCGCGCTGGTGCTGGTTGCGGTTGGTTTCGGGCTCGCCCACGCGTATCAGGGGAAGCGCGGCATGCTGAAAACCGCGACCGTCGGGCTCGTGCTCGGCGGTATCGTGCTGGCGACCGGTTGGCTGGGGCCGGCGATGATCTGCCACGCGCTCGTCGATCTCGGCGCGGGCGTGCTCGGGTTCAAGGTGCTCGCGGACGAGTCCGCCCCCGTTGTCGCTGCAGCCGCCTAACGCAATCGCTTTTCATCGGGCTCGCTGGTAGGTTTGCTGGCGCGCCGCACGCACGCGAACTCTGGACGAGCAATTTATGACCAAGCGGCGCAGCCCCAAGCGCGCGCGCATCACCCCGAGCCTCGTTGTACCGCTCGCGGTGCTGGCGGCCTGCGGTGACCGATCACACGCAGGACGGCCGATCATTGGAGTCGTTCAGGTCTCCTCACTCGCCCCACTCGACGACGCGCGCGAGGGGTTCTACAAGGCGCTCGCCGACTCGGGCTTCGTTCGCGACGTCAACGTCACCTTCCTCGAGCGCAACGCACAGGGCGACATCCCCACGCTGTCGCTCATCATGCGCGAGTTCGTGCAACTAGGGGCGACGCAGGTGGCGACCCTCTCCTCGATCGCAACGCAGACGGCGATGAAGGTCATCACCGACCGGCCGATCATCTTCGGCGCGGTCGCGAACCCGTACGCCATCAACGCAGGCACGAGCCCCACGGCACACCGGCCTAACGTCACCGGCGCCGCGATCCCGCTTCCCGTCGACTCGGCGCTGTCGGTCGCGAATTCCACGTTCCCGAAGGCTGTCGCGTGGGGCACGCTCTTCGACCCGGCCGATCCCTTCGCCGAATTCTATCTCGGCGTCGCGAGGCGGAAGGCGGAGCAGCTCGGCATCCGGTTCGTCACGATCGCCTGCACGAGCCCCCAGGACATTGCACCGGGAGTCCAGGCCCTGCACGCGCAGGCAGTCGGCGGCATCATGCAGATCCCGAGCATCATGATCGGCGGCGGATTCCCCGCCCTCATCAAGCAAGCACGCGAGCTGCGTATGCCGGTCGTCGCCTCCAACACCGGGTACCCCGGACCGCCATTGGCGATGGGCGCGAGCTTCTTCGACAACGGGTACGCCCAGGGGCTGATAATGATCCGCGTTCTGCGCGGCGAAAGCCCGGCGAAAATCCCGTTCGTTGTTTCTGCGAATCCGCAGATCGTTGTCGATCTCGGCGCGGCTGCGGACTTTGGCGTGACAATACCGCCAGACGTCATCGCGCGAGCGTCCACCGTCATCCCGGTGAAGGCGGTGGGAGACACCGGCCGGGTCAGGCAGCCTAACGCGCCACCCACGTCGACCGGCACGCATCGCCAGCCATCACCCTGGGACTTCTGGCTCTCCGCACTCGTGCTCGGCCTCGCGTTCGCGACGCTCGCGTGGGGAGTGTACATCGCATCACGTGTGCTTCGCTTTCCGGACATAACCCCCGACGGCAGCTTTCCACTCGGCGCAGCGGTCGCTGCGACGCTCATCATCGCCGGCGTCGATCCACTGCTAGCAACAGTCGTCGCGTTCTTTGCCGGCATGATCGCGGGCTGGGTGACCGGCGTGCTGCACACGAGGCTTCGCGTCAACGAGCTGCTCGCAGGCATCCTCGTGATGACCGCGCTCTACTCGGTCAACCTGCACGTGATGGGACGGTCGAACGTCTCGCTGCTCGACCGGGCAACCCTCGCGACTCGGCTGCACGCCGTGATACCGGCGACCGCCAACTGGTCGAACGACGTTTCGTTCGGCACCGTCTTCCTGGTGCTCATGGTCGTGCTGGGATTTGCGTTCACGTGGTTTCTGCGCACGGACTTCGGTACGGCCATGCGCGCGGCGGGGGACAATCCGGCGATGATCATCGCGCAGGGTGTGGACCGACGTGGGATGGTGGAGTTGGCGCTCGCCCTGGCGAACGGACTTGTGGCGTTTTCGGGTGCGTTGATCGCGCAGTATCAGGGCTTTGCCGACGTCACCATGGGCGTCGGCACGCTCGTCGCCGGCATGGCGGCGGTGATCCTGGGTGAGACGCTCAAGCCACGGCGGTGGCGTTTGGGCGCGACCATCGCGATGGTCGCGGTTGGGGCAGTCGTCTTTCGCGGCCTGATCGCCGTCGCACTGCGTGTGGGCCTCGATCCGATCGACCTCAAGCTCGCGACCGCGGCGTTCGTACTCGCGACGCTGGCGCTTCCCAACCTTGGCATCGGCCGGCGGTTTAGGGGCTTGTCGCGATGATCGAGCTGACCTCGCTGGAGAAGACGTTCGAACAGCCGGGTGGAGACCGGGTGCCTGCGCTGCGTGGTGTGAGCCTAACTATGCCCGCGGGGCAGTTCCTCACCGTCATCGGCAGCAACGGCTCCGGGAAGTCGACCATCCTCAACGTCATCGCCGGAACGTACCTGGCCGATGCCGGCACGATCCGGATCGCCGGGGCTGACGTCACGCGCTGGGCGGAGCATCGGCGCGCGGCACTGGTGGGTCGCGTCTTTCAGGATCCGTTCAAGGGGACGTGCCCGTCGATGACGGTCGCGGAGAACCTGCGGATGGCCGAGCTACGCGGAAAGCGCCGGCGCCTCCGGGTTGGCCTCGACCGCGCATCGCTCGAGCGATATCGCGAGGGGCTCGCGTCGTTAGGCATGCGCCTCGAGGGGCGACTGCAGGCCTCGATGGCCACGCTGTCGGGAGGCCAGCGGCAGGCCGTGACGCTGCTCATGGCGACGCTCACGCGACCCGACCTCCTGCTGCTCGACGAGCACACCGCCGCGCTGGATCCACGGGCGGCGGAGCAGATCATGTTCGTCACGGACCACGTGGTGCGCACTCATGGCCTCACGACGCTCATGGTGACGCACAGTATGGATCAGGCGGTCCGGTTCGGTGATCGGACGATCATGATGCACCGTGGGATGGTCATCGCGGATCTGTCCGGCGAGGAACGACGGGGTGTCACGGAAGCGGATCTCCTCGTCCGGTTCGCCGAGCTGCGCTACACCGCGGAGATGCGCGTGACGAAGGACCTCGTCACCGCCTCCAAGGCACACGACGAGTGACGGTTCGCCGCCGAGTCGAACGCGCGTGCAACTAAGTGGGTGGACAAGAGTCTTGTCCCAATGAGAACGTCAAAGACCTAACGCGGATGCACCACGATGACAACGATGACGCGGATTGGCTCCGCAGGCACGGACGCTCCCTTCCGCCTGGCAGGCGCTCGGGTGCGTTGTTGAAAGCCAAAGAACGGTTTTCGAGGCCGAGATGGTTAGATGTCCTCGAAATAAATCCGCGTCATCGTGGTCATCGTGGTTCATCCGTGTCAGGCCTTGCCGTTGTCTTGCCGTCGTCGTTTCTCGATTCATCGTTGGTTGCATCCCGGACCCGGTGCGGCGACGCCACGACGCGCTGGAACTGGACGGGGCTTCCGAAGTTGATGACGAGTCCCACTTCGAGTCCCGACGCGCGTAGGTAGTTCGACACCTGCGCTCGATGCACCGGGTCGATAGCTTTGGCCACCTTCGTTTCGACGATCACCGTCTGGTCCACGACCAGGTCCGCGACATAGCACCGCGTGGGCCGACCCGTACGCCTCCGCGCGGTGCTGTTGCCAAATCTGGCAACAGGCCGGCTCTCGCCTGCTATCAACATCTCCGACGCCCCTCCAGTGTCGCGACGATGCGACCGAGACGCGATATCGGGTGCGGCCGCCTAACAGTTGATCGTTGCATCATCTCTCATGCGCTTCCTGCCGCGAAGATGGTACCGGGACCACTGCCGCGCGAGTCCCGAGGGAACCGCTTCATCTCCACCCTGGCCTATTCGCCGAGCCGCTCTCTCAACAAGCGCGAGATCTCCCGGAAATCCTGAAAGGACAACCCAGCCTGGCCGAGGTGGAACGTGAGCGGGCGCCGCCAGGCCGAGGCGAAGCTCGCGGCCAGAAGCCGGGTTACACCTTTGTCCGCGTAGACGTCCACAATGCGCTGGAGGGTCTCGGCGAAATCGTCGCCGACGCTACGGAGCAGACAAGTGGCGAGCAGCGCTCGCACGTCGTCCGCACGGCGCCAGGCGATTGGGCGACTCGAGTCATGGACGGTCTCGAAGTCGAACCAGTGGGCGACTCCGGCCTCGAGGTCGACCATCACGTTCTCCGCCATGGCGTCCCCGTGGGTGAGTCCTTGGGCGTGGAGCTTGGCGAGGGCGACCGTCGCCAGCTCGATGGCCCTCATCCGGGCCGATTCACCCATTGCTGGATCTTCCAGCAAGGTCGCCAGCGTCTCGCCAGCCAGGTGTGGCAGGACTAACGCGCCGTCGTCATCGATCCGAACCGAGGTGCCGCGGAGAGTTCCGTAGATCTGTCGCTCCCGTTCTTCCCACTCATGCTGCGGGAGAACCCGCACGCCGGTATCGAGCAGCCTGACGAGCGGATCACCTAACGAGACCAGGAGAGGCGCGTAGAACGAGCGGTACTTTCGCACCTCGAGCTCACCGTCCCGGTCGACGATCCGAGTCTTCGAGTACGTCGCGGCCCGCAGTAGCTGTCCGAGAGCCAGGCAAAGGACGAAGTACGCGCGCTCCGCGAGCTCCCGAATTGTCATCCTGAGGCGTCAGGCGCCTGCCCTGAGGAGCGCCAGCGACGAAGGGAAGGATCCTCATCGTCCTGATAGAGGGCCCTCGGTCGGGACAATGAGGATCCTTCGGCTGACGCCTCAGGATGACAAAGAGAGCCACTAGTCCCCATAGAGCAAGAAGCCGATGCCAATGATGATCAGAACCGTGCCCACGCCGTGCACGCGGCGAATTTGTTCGCCGAAGAGGTAGACACTCGCCAAGGGAGTGAGCACGTAGGTGAGACTCGTTAGGCCATAGGCCCTCGACAAGGGGGCCGCTCGGAGAACGAAGAGCCAGCACAGCGTCGACGCGGCCAGGGCCACGATCCCCAACACGACATGCACGTCCCGGGCGGCGGCAATCAGGAACTCGAGGCGGCCAAGCCCGGTCAGGTGCTGGGCGCCGGACTTGAGAAAGAGCTGTCCCGCAACCGAGAACACCACCGCGCCCAGGATCAGGACCATCGTCCGTCCTTGCATCATGTGTTGCCCGCCTCGTGTCGAATCCGATCGGTGAGCGAGGCACGCGCCCAGGGGAAGAGGATCACCGAGACCCACTTCAGGAACGTTCGAACGTATCCGAACGGCTGGAGCTCCATTCGCCGGCTCGATGTGCGCGCGGTCAGGCTTCGATCATAAAGGAAGCGCTCGGGATGGTATCGATAGGCCGCCCCGGTCAGTGGCCACTCCTCCGCGATCAACCAGGACTCCTTGAAGGGGCCATATCTCTCGAAGTGCGCGCGGTCGCAGCTCATGAACGCCGGCAGCGACTTGGCTCGCTCCAGCGGGAGGCGTCGCGCCAGCCCCCAGAAGGTCCACCAGAGCCAGGCCCTGATCCCCGGCTCCCGAGACGCGAGCCGATAGAGCACCAGGCATCTCCCCTCGTTCTCGTGGAGCTCGAGTATGCGTTCGACGGCGTTCTCGGGAACGACAGTGTCCGCGTCGACGAAGCAGAGCACCCGCCCGTCGCTAGCCGCCGTGCCGACGTTGCGCGCCGCAGCGCAGCTCCGGCCGAAGCAAGGCACCAGTCGCACGCCCACCTCATCGACGAAGATGCCGACGATGGCCGCGGTGGCGTCCTCGCTCCCGTCGTCCACGACGACGACCTCGAAGGACGTATCCGGGAGCCAGAGATCGTCACGGGCGACACCCGACGCCCGAGCCACACTCGCGAGAATGGCTTCCAGCACTTCGGCGATCAGCGCCTCCTCATTTCGCGCCGGGATCACGAACGAGAGACGCTTGTCAGTCATCGCGCTCCAGGACAAGGCCGGCGACGACGAGGGCGCGGCCGGGTAGCACCGGCCGCTCTCGCCGCGACCGGATTCGAAGCCCGGCCGCCACGACATCCCGCTGCAGCGTCTGAGCCGTATAGAAGCGCCGGGTATTCATGGTGAACTCCGCCCGCGGCGGGACGTAGCCGATGAGCTTCGAGACGTGGAATGCCACGATCGTCCAGAGGAATTCCCGGACGCGAAGCCACGAGTAACCGAAACGACCCGAATGAAGGGATTGCACGAGGATGATGGGTCCGCGCGTGACGCGAGCCGCTTCCACCAGGACACCGGACGGGTCGTTAGGGTACGCGAGCATGAAGAGGAGAAGCGCCGCCGAGAATCGTCCATCTTCAAATGGAAGCACACCGTCGGCGACCAGGACGGGAGGCCGCCCCACGACATGCATGTCGCTCACATCGGCGGTGATCACGTCGAGCCCGAGCTCCCGCTCCAACCGGGCCGAGAGGTGTCCGGTTCCCGATCCAAGGTCGAGCACGAGACCCTCGTTAGGTAGCCATGCACCCACATGTTCCATCAGTCGACGGGCTCGCCGTTCCATGACGGCGTCGAACATCGACTTCAGCATCGACTCGCCTGGAGCAGACCCGCCGACGTGCTCGGCTCGTACCCTCTCTCGAGGAGCTGCCGGGTCAGCCGGA